>NZ_JBIAFE010000015.1:0-175002 GCF_042869115.1 Micromonospora sp. NPDC007230
GCAACCAACGCGCCAAACCCAAAACCGCATTCGCCACGGGATCCAAGATCCGCCACCCGGATTACCCGTTCAAGGCTGCATGACGGGGCACTAGGTGAGTGAGATGGACGCACTGCCGATGCATGATGGCCAATCGCCGGTTCTCGGACCGTAGATCACCCGATCGTGACCGTTGAGGGACCGGTGCGTGATGCCGCGTTGGAATGATGCAGCCATGCGTAGACAGGCCGCTCCAGGAATTCTGATCCTGCTGCTAGGGCTCCTCGCAGCATGCACCCCGCCTGACCAGCCGATTACGGCTTTGGCTATCCATGATGGTCAGCCGATGGGCGTCCTCGTCACGTGCCGCGGCCATTTCTCCCAGCTCGACGTTTACGAGCACGACAACAGGAGCGACCCGGACGACCAATCGCTGATCACATGGGGAGTCCACGGCCATCCGACCAGCGAGGTTGCAGAGGTCCTCCTATTCGGTCAGCCACCCGAAGGTTGGGAGGTCGACGGCCTCCACCAGATCCCTGGCTCCACCTGGGAGATCAAACCACTCACCGAGCTGAAGCCCGGGGTCAAGTACAGCCTCTCCGGGTCAAGTCGCTATAAGGCCATTCCCGTGGACTTCACCGTCGAGGACTTCGCGCGGATTGGCCCAGACGACGTGCTGGCACCGGCCGGTCGCAAAGCGATGAAGATCATGCCGCGGGAGACCTTCGTACGCAAGGCCCGGAAAGGCTGCGACTGAACCGCGACTGAAGGTGGTGACCGTCGGCGGTCGTCTTCGGCCTTGCGCCTAGCGGCCGACACGTGGTGACCGGCGGCCAGACCGGGGAACCATCGGGCAGGTCCAGGTCCCTTAATTAGGTATGGGCTTGCTTCGCAGAGCGGAACCCGCCGGCTACGAGGGCTTCGTCGCCAGCCGGTACCGCGAGATCGTTCGCTTCGGCGCGCTGCTGACCGGTGACGGCCGGCTGGGCGAAGACCTCGCCCAGGAGGGTCTGATCGCGGCCTATCGGTCGTGGCATCGGTTGGGCGTGCCGGACGGGCGACCGGAGGCGTACGTCCGGCAGGTGATGGTCCGTACCGCGATGCGGGCCAGGCGTCGGCGCTGGCGCGACGAGGTGCCGACAGAGGAGCTGCCAGACGCGTCTCGTCGTGGCTTCGCGGATCAGTCGGATCTCAGCGTGCAGGTGCTCGCCAGTCTGCGCCGGTTGCCCGTCGACCAGCGGGTGGTGCTCGTGTTGCGTTTCTGGGCCGACGCCTCCGAGGCCGAGGTGGCGCAGACCCTCGGCGTTGCGGTGGGAACGGTCAAGAGCCGCACGTCCCGTGCCCTGGCGGCGCTGCGCGCCAGCGGTCTATTCGTCGAATCTTCCAAGGAGACGCCGTGAATCCCACCCACGTCAGCGAACTACTCGAACGCGCAGCCGCCTCCGTGACGCCGGCCGAGACCGATCCCGCCTCCCGGCTGGTCAGCCTCGGGCGGCGCAGCGTGCAGCGCCGTCGCCGTGCCTGGGGAACTGCCGGCTCTGTCGCCGTCGCGGCCGCGGTCGCGGCCGTCGTGGCCCTGCCCCTCACAACGACGGCCCCGGACCGGTCCGAGGCCGCCGGGGCGCCCGGGACCACGGTGAGCCTGGGTGGCCTGTCGGTCGCCGTCCCGGAGGGCTGGCGGACGAGCGAGGTCACGACCTTCGACCCCTGCATCGCCGAGCCGCACACTGTCTACCTCGCCGCGCGGTGGGGTTCCCCCCGGGCCACGCAGCCCAGGTCTAAGTGCCCGTCAGAAGGTCAAGCGTGGATCGCTCTCGTGCAGGACGCCGTTCCCCGGTACGTCAACCCGGAGCGGCTGGTGGTCAAGGACGGGCAGTTGCTCCAAGTCGCGGAGGACATTACGCAGTCCCAGTGGACCTACCGCGCCTTCAATGAGGAGACCATGGCGACGGGAGTCTTCATCTCGGGTGACGCGAAGGGTCGCGAGCAGCTGCTCAAGCGCGTCACCTGGCCCGCCGGACCGGCGGCTCCGGCCTCCGGCGGCCTGATGTTGCCCGATCGCATCACCAGCGCCGTCAGCGAGGACGCGGGCCCCATGGTCACCGCGACGGACGCCAAGACGCTGACCCGGATCCGGGCAGCCCTCACCGAGCTGCGCGACCCCGTGCCCGCACATGAGGAATGCACGCTACAGGTGCCCGGTGCGGTCGGAATCGCCTTCGACGGCGTCACAGTGGTGCTGGGTGACGCAACGTGCCCGCAGGCGATCTCGACCGGCGGCGGTCGCGTCCGGGTGCCGGCCGGGCTGGGCAAGGAACTGCTCGACCTCATCGTGGCGAGCGACCGCGCCGCGGCCAGGCGTGCCACCAAGGATTGACCGAACTACTCCCGCCCGTCGGCGTGAGACCTCGAAGACCAGCCCCTGACGCGGCGATGTAGGCATCGTCGATTGATCGTTTTGCCACACGGCGGTCCCGAGCGGAGTGCCTCGCCGCGCTCGCCGATTGGCGCCTGCCGACGGAGTTCCTGGCCCGGGAGGTGCTGTTCACCGAGGCCACCGCCGGTGCCTAAACGGTGCTGCGCCGATTGCCGCTGGCCGCACCCGACGCGGGACGTGACGCGACGAGTGGCCGGGCCTGAGCGGACCAGGTCAGGCGAACGGGCCGTCCGGAAACAGTAATCGGTAGATCACGAGCGGCCCCATGCACACCAGGAAGAGCAGGGCGAGCAGCGCCACGATGCCGGCCAGCACGGAGATCAGGACCGCCACGTGCGCGCGGACGGGTCCGGGAGGAGCGGGTGCCCGGCGGCCGGTCTCGCGGACCAACCAGTCTGCCGCCGACGCGGCGGCGGGGACCGGCTCGACGTGATCGAGCCGCAGCCCGTGACGGGAAGCCGAGTCGAGCAGGTCGTCCGGCGCAGCCTCGCTCTCCCAGGCCGGCGAGACGGCGCTCCACCCGCCGCGGAGCCGCCGTCCGTCGTACGTCAGCACGGGGTGGGTCCCGGCCCGGTCGCCGTCGCCAGGAAGGTACGAGACCGTAACCCGGGGAGCCCCGTCAGCATCCTGCCCGAACCAGAGGTCGAACCCGTCGACCCGCTGGCACAGCTCATCGACGAAGAGGCGCTCGGCGGCGGTCGGCTCCCGGTCGGTCACGGCGTGATCATGCCAGTGGCGATCAGGCGGGCCGCAGACCGGCGAGCGGAGCAGCCGGCCACCGGTCGGGAGTGACCTTGCCCACCCTCTTGACGGGCCACGCGTAGGGGCAGGTCATCCGCCGTTACCCGGTAGTTAAAGTGGGGGTGCGAAGTCGCTCTCCGACCGGGGTGCGGCTTCGTAGTGCTTCACGGGGATCCGTGGAGCCCAGCCGTTCCGACGTTCTCCGGGCCAACCGAATCGGGACGACTGCACCCCCACCGCCCGACCGGCGCGTCCGGCGGGCCAACCCGGAACGGAGTTACGCCACGCCATGAGCGTGACTACGCAGGATCCTGCTGCCCCGGTCGAGTCGGCGGAACCCGCCGAGCGCGGCCGCCTCGACCGCTTCTTCGAGATCACCCGCCGTGGCTCGACCGTCAAGCGCGAGGTGCTCGCCGGGATCACCACCTTCGCGACGATGGCCTACATCGTCGTGCTCAACCCGCTGATCATCGGTACCGCGCCGGACAAGGACGGCAACCTGCTCGGCATCGCACCGGTCGCCGGGGTCACCTGCCTCGTCGCGGCGGTCATGACGATCATGATGGGCGTCGTCGGCCGGGTGCCGTTCGCCGTGGCGACCGGCCTGGGCCTGAACGCGTTCGTCGCGTACGCCGTTGCCTCCCAGATGACCTGGGCCGAGGCGATGGGCCTGGTGGTGATCGAGGGTCTGATCATCACCGTGCTGGTGCTGACCGGCTTCCGGAAGGCCGTCTTCCGGGCCATCCCGGCCTCGCTGAAGGCGGCCATCGCCGCTGGTATCGGTCTGTTCATCGCCATGATCGGCTTCGTCGACGGCGGTCTGGTCCGGCGGGTGCCGGACGCGGCCGGCACCACCGTCCCGGTGCAGCTCGGCGGCGACGGCACGCTGCGCGGCTGGACCACGGTCGTCTTCCTGGTCGGCCTGCTGGTCACCGGCATCCTGGTGGCCCGCAAGGTGAAGGCCGGCGTCCTGATCGGCATCGTGGCGACCACCGTCGTCGCGGTGATCGTCAACGCCCTCGCCAAGCCCGGCCCGGCGTTCGTCGACGGCAAGCCCAACCCGGCGGGCTGGCGGCTCAACGTGCCGACCCTGCCCGATCCGCTGGTCAAGGCGCCCGACCTGCACCTGGTCGGCAACGTGTCGTTCAGCTCGTTCGCCCACGTCGGCGTGATGACCGCGCTGCTGCTGGTGTTCACCCTGGTGCTCGCCGACTTCTTCGACGTGATGGGCACGACCGTGGGACTGGCCAAGCAGGCCGGCCTGACCACCAAGGACGGCACCGACATGCCCCGACTGGGCAAGGTGCTCTTCGTCGACGGCGTCGCCGCGGTCGCCGGTGGCGCGGGCAGCGCCTCCTCGGCCACCACGTACGTCGAGTCCTCCTCGGGCATCGCGGACGGTGGGCGTACCGGCCTGACCAGCGTGGTCACCGGCGTGCTCTTCCTCGGCGCGCTGCTGCTCACCCCGCTGGTGTCGCTGGTGCCGAGCGAGGCCGCCGGCCCGGCGCTGGTGATCGTCGGCGCGCTGATGATCCGCCAGGTCAAGGAGATCGACTTCACCGACGTGGGCGTCGCGGTTCCGGCCTTCCTCACCATGACCCTGATGCCGTTCACCTACTCGATCACCAACGGCATCGGCGCCGGCTTCGTGAGCTGGGTGGCGATCCGGGTGGCCCAGGGCAAGGCGCGCCAGATCCACCCGCTGATGTGGGCGGTCTCCGCCGCGTTCGTGGTCTATTTCGGCATCAACCTGGTCAAGGCCGTCACCGGCGTCAGCTGACCGGTCCACGCCGCGCCCCCGTCGCCCCCGGCCCGAGGCGGCGGGGGCGCGGCGTATCCGGATCATGGGTTAGAGTGCCGTCGCGCGGAACACGCGACCGTCGTGGGCGCAGGGAGATGAGGCCATGGATCGCCATGAGCTTCCTTCCTCGTACCCTCTTCCGGGTCGCGCGCGCTGACCGACCGCGACCCGGGTCGCTCCACGACCTTGGAGAATCGCGTTGTCCTTTTCCGACCTGACCACCGACCGACTCGTGCTGCGCCCGTGGCCCGCCGAGGAGGCCGCCCTCGCCGCCGCCGGTGACCGCTGCCCGCACTGGGCGGCGGACTTCCCCAGCGAGGCCGACCGCATGATCGCCGGCCGGCTCACCCGCGAGCCGGAACGGCCGCACGGGCACTATCTGATGATCGAACGGGAAACCGGCCTGACCGTCGGCGCCATTGGCCTGTTCTGGCCGCCCACCGACGGTGCCGTCGAGTTCGGCTACGGCGTCGCCCCGTCCCGGCGCCGCCGCGGCTACACCACGGAGGCGGCCCGAGCCCTCGTTGCGTTCGCCCTCGCCCTGCCCGGGGTGTCCCAGGTGTACGCCAACGTGGACCCGGCCAACGTGGCCTCGGTCCGGGTGCTGGTGAAGGCCGGCCTGCGCCTCACCGGCACCGTGGCCACCGACGAGGGGCCGTTGCACCGGTACGTCGCCGAGTAGCGCGGGACCGACCCGGCTTGAGACTTTGGGTGCGTTTGTTGTCGCTCCAGCGACGACAAACGCACCCAAAGGAGTGCATCGCCGCCGGGCGCGGCCGGGAGACGCTGCCCGTCCCGACGCCGGGGCGCGACGCTCGTTGTACCGATACACGACGGGGGAGCACGGCATGAGCTACGCGGACGTCAACGGGGTGCGGCTCTGGTACGAGGTGCACGGGACCGGCCAGCCGCTGGTGCTGCTGCACGGCGGCTACGGCGCGGTGGAGATGTTCCAGCCGATCCTGCCCGCCCTCGCCGCTCGCCGCCGGGTGATCGCCGTCGACCTGCAGGGGCACGGCCGCACCGCCGACGTGGACCGGCCGCTGCGGTACGAGTCGATGGCCGACGACATCGCCGCGCTACTGCGGCACCTCGACCTGCCGCAGGCCGACCTGATGGGCTACTCGCTCGGCGGCGGGGTGGCCGTGCGTACCGCGATCCAGCACCCGGCCCTGGTCCGCCGCCTGGTGCTGGTCTCCACGCCGTGCCGGCGGCGCGGCTGGTACCCGGAGGTGCTGGCCGCGATGGCGGCCCAGGACGAGCGGGTCGCCGAGCAGATGCGCGGCACCCCGCCGCACGAGCTCTACCTGCGTCTGGCACCGCGCCCGCAGGACTGGCCGACGCTCTGGGCCAAGACCGGTGAGCTGCTGCGCCGCGACTACGACTGGTCCGCCGAGGTGGCCGCGCTCGCCCTGCCGGTGCTCCTGGTCTTCGCCGACGCCGACTCGGTCCCGGTCAGCCACATGGCGGAGTTCTTCGGGCTGCTCGGCGGCGGGCACCGGGACGCCGGCTGGGACGGCACCGACCGGCCGGCGTCCCGGCTGGCCGTGCTGCCCGGCCTGACCCACTACGACATCGTCGGGTCACCGGCGCTGCCCGAGGCCGCCCTGCCGTTCCTCACCCACGAGGTCCGCGCGCCCGCCTGACGCCCAACGCGTCAGGGGAGGCGGCGGGTGAGCCAGCGCAGCAGAGCGTCGCCCTGGGCACGCTGGAACGCCCGTACCGTGGGGATGCCGGGCGGCGGCGGCAGCCGGGCCCCGTCGAGGAAGAACCCGGTGAACCCGGCCAGTACGCCGGTCAGGTCGGCCGGATCCACTCCGGCAGCGAGCGGCAGGTCGCGCAGCAACGCCTCGGGGTCGTGCCCGCCGTAGACCTGCACGTTGACCAGGATCATCAGGCTGTCCAGCCACACCGGCCCCCGGCAAGCCCATGGCCAGTCCACCACGCTGACCCTGCCGTCGGGGCCGATCAGCAGGTTGTCGGCGCGGATGTCGAGGTGGCACAGCGTCTCGCCGGTCAGCGCCGCCAGCCCCCGGTCGGCGGCGGCGCACAGTTCCGGCAGCCGGGCCCGGGCCCACGGGTCCAGGTCGGTCGGCGGGTCCGCGGCGATCCGCCGCCAGCCGGCGAAGTCTGGCGCGAGCTGGGCGGCGGCGGTGGGCGCCACCGCGACCGACGCCGGCGTGAGCGCCGCGGCCATGGTCTCCAGGGTGGACAGCACCGCCGTCAGCTCGCCGGCCGCCCAGGGCGTCACCGGGTGCCGCCCCGCCACGTCGGTGAAGACCAGCGCCACCCAGTCGCCGTCGTCGTAGCTGCCGAGCAGCCGGGGCGCGGGCGCGGCCGGCGGCAGTGCGGCGGCGATCAGCGCCTCCGCCCGGTGCAGCCCGGGACTGCGGTCGTTCTGGGCCGGGCTGACCGCCTTGACGAAGGCGCGCCGGCCGCCGGCGGTACGCACCCGGTCGGCGGTGCCGGGGGAGAAGCCGCCCGACTGGGAGACGGCCTCCACCACCCGGTCGCCGAGGATCGCCTCCACCGCGGCCCGGACCCGGTCGGGCAGGTCCGTCCAGTGGATCCGGCGGTTCGTCGCGAGCGTCACGCTCCCACCGTGCGGCCAGGCGCCCGGCGCGGGCAAGCCGATTACCGTGCCGGAGCGGCGTACCGGAGGACGACGACGCCACTGTCGAAGGGGCGCGCCTCGACCAGGGTGAACCGGTGTGGCTCGAAGCCCCGGTCGGCCAGCTTGATGCCGCTGCCGGCCACGATCGGGTGCAGCTTGATCACCAGCTCGTCCACCTCGCCGAGGAGTTGGCCGGCGAGCTGCCCGCCGCCGCAGAGCCAGACGTCGCCGCCGGGCTGTTGCTTCAGCTCGCGGACGAAGGCCACCGGGTCACCGTCGACGATCTCGACCTGCGGGTCGTCCGCCGGCGGCAGCGAACGGGAGAAGACGTACTGCTTCAGGTGGGCGTACGGGCTGGTGACGCCGAGCTTCAGCCCGGGGTCGTAGGTGCCGCGGCCCATCACCAGGGCGTCGAAGCGGCCCTGCGGCGACTCGATGCCGAACTGGGGATGGGTGAACGCGGGGAAGGTCTGGGGCCATTCGGCGACCAGGTGGGCCAGCACGTCCGGCTCCAGCGGGAAGAAGTCGAACGACCCGTCGGGGGCGGCGATGAAGCCGTCGAGGGTGGCGGCGACGTAATACACGAGCTTGCGCAAACCTGCTCCGATGTTCGGCTCAACCACGACGGCCGTCGTGGTTGAGCAAGAATCTACTACACCTGTTGTGGTTGTTGCTAGGGTGTCGGCGTGGCCAGAAATCCGGAACGCCGCATGCTCCTCGCCGACGCCGGGCTGCGCGTGCTCGCCGCGGCCGGCGCGCGCGGGCTGACCCACCGCGCGGTCGACGCCGAGGCGGGCGTGCCGACCGGCACCGCCTCCAACTACTTCCCGTCCCGGGCCGCGCTGCTCGCCGGGCTCGCCGAGCGGATCTTCGAACGGATGGCGCCCGACCCGGCCGTGCTGGCCGACCTCGGCCGGCGCGAGCCGTCCCTCGCCCTGGTGGCCGACTATCTGCGGTACATCGTCGAGCGCACCACCCGCGAGCCGGACCTCACCCGGGCCCTGTTCGAGCTGCGGCTGGAGGCGTCCCGCCGCCCCGAGTTGCGGCGCGCGCTCGGCGACGTGCTCCGCCGGGGGTACGCCGACGACGTGGCCTTCCACGTCGCGGCCGGGCTGCCCGGCGGGGCCTTCGAGGTGGCCCTGCTGCACTACGCGGTGGACGGGCTCCTGCTCGACCTGCTCACCACGTCGATCGACGCCGGATTCGACGTCGATCAGGTGGTGTCCGCCCTGGTCTCCCGCCTGGTCGGCGCCGCCGGCTGACCGCCGTCCCAGGTGTGTCCACCGGCCCAGGGGGAAACCCCGGCAGGACGCCCCTGGGGAGGAGCGACGGATGACGGATGCCCCGGCACTGACCATCGGCGTGCTCGGCTCGTACGGCGGTCGCAACCTCGGCGACGAGGCGATTCTGACCGGCCTCCTGTCCGATCTGCGGCAGCTTGAGCCGAACGCCCGGATCATCGTGTTCTCCCGGAACCCGGCGCACACCGCGCTGGCCCATCCGGACGTGGAGGCGGTGCCCTGGGAGGGGGTCAGCCGGGCCGACTCGTCCATGCTGCTGGCCGAGCTCGACCTGCTCATCCTCGGCGGCGGCGGGATCCTCTACAACCGCGAGGCCCGCCGCTACCTGCGGGTGGTCCGGGTGGCCCAGGAGCGGGGCCTGCCGCTGCTCACCTACGCGGTGGGGGTCGGGCCGCTCAGCGACGGCATCGACACCGGGATGGTGCGCGAGACCCTGGCCGGGGCCGCCGAGGTGACCGTGCGGGACCAGGAGTCCCGGATGGTGCTGGAAGAGGCCGGGCTGCTGAACCCGATCACGGTCACCGCCGACCCGGCGTTCCTCCTGGAGCCGGAGGACTTCCCGGAGAGCTGGCTGCGCGAGGAGGGCGTCCCGGGTGGCAAGCGGCTGGTCGGGTTGAGCGTTCGCGAGCCGGGCCGGGCCGCCGAACGCCTCGACGTCGACGGCTACCACCGGCTGCTCGCCCAGATCGCCGACTTCCTGGTGCACCGGATCGACGCGTACGTGCTCTTCGTGCCGATGGAACGCGACGACATCCGGCACTCGCACGGGGTGATGTCGCACATGACCGCGTCGGAGCGGGGCCGGATCCTGCACGGTGACTACTCGCCGAGGCAGATCCTGGGCATGATGCGCCACCTCGACCTCGCGGTCGGCATGCGGCTGCACTTCCTGATCTTCGCCGCCATGATCGGCACGCCGTTCCTGCCCCTGCCGTACGCCGGAAAGGTCTTCGACCTGGCCCAGCGGCTCGGGGTGCCGGCGCTGCGCGGCGTGGAACGCGAGGTGGAGGGCCCGCTGCTGGCGGAGGTGGACCAGCTGTGGGACGAGCGGGAGGCGCGGGCCGACGAGACCGCCCGCCGGGTGGCCGAGGTGTGCGAGCAGGCCCGCGGCACCTCCCAGGTCACCCGGGGGGTGCTGGAGAGCATCCGGTCGCGCACCCTGACCCGGACCGGCGCCAGCTGAGCCGGCTCGTCGGGCCGGCGGGCCTCGTCCACCCCGGTGCCGGCCCCGGCCGTCGAGGGATCGACCCGAGTGGGGTCAGAGCGCCGGGCCGCGCCAGGCGTAGACCCACGGGCGGCCGCGGTGGTCGTCCGACTCCAGCTCGTAGATCTCCGCCTCGGCCAGCCCCTCCGGGCCGAGGCGATGGTGCGTCAGCGGCGGCCGGCCGTTGTCGTCCAGCTCGACGGTGACGGTCTCGCCGTCGGCCACGCCACCCACCAGGGGGATCTGCACCGTTCCTGCCATGCGCCCATCCTGCCCCGGAGGCCGCCGCGCCGCAGCGATAGCGGGGCAGCGGGCCGGGCCGCTGCGGGACTAGGGTCCGAGGATGGCGGACACGACGATCGACCCC
Organism: Micromonospora sp. NPDC007230; assembly: GCF_042869115.1. Lineage (NCBI taxonomy): Bacteria > Bacillati > Actinomycetota > Actinomycetes > Micromonosporales > Micromonosporaceae > Micromonospora > Micromonospora sp. NPDC007230. The sequence goes on from NZ_JBIAFE010000015.1 coordinate 10,448, forward strand.
ACGCTCGGTCCGATCCTCGCCCGTACGGGCGACGAGCGGGCCGTGCTCGAATCGTTCCTCGACTTCCACCGGGCCATCGTGCTGCGCAAGGCGCGGGGCCTCGCCGACGCCGACGCGAGCCAACGCCTGGTGCCGTCCCTCACCACCCTCGCCGGCCTGCTCAAACACCTGGCCCTGGTGGAGCGGAACTGGCTCCCCTGCCTGTTCGCGCCTGAGCCGGGGGACGTCTACCTCACCACCGAGGAGGAAGCGGCGGCGAGCTTCACCCTCGAGCCCGGCGAGACCGTCGAGACCCTCGCGGCCGGGTACGAGGCGGCCTGCGCCCGGTCCCGGGCGATCGCCGCCCGGTTCGACCTGGACCACGTGGTGCCGCACCCGCAGCTCGGTGAGGTGTCGCTGCGCTGGGTGCTGGTACACCTGATCGAGGAGACGGCCCGGCACGCCGGGCACGCGGACATCCTGCGCGAGCTGACCGACGGCGCGACCGGGGCGATCTAGGGCGTGTCTCCCGGATCTCGTCGAGCCGAGACGAGGCCCAGGCGGCGATCCGGCAAGGCGCCGGGTCGTCCGGATACCGGTGTTGTATCCGGACGATTCGGCAACGCCGCGCCGTCTGGGCCCGTCGCAGGCCGGCGAAGACCCGGGAGACACGCCCTAGCGACGGTTCAGTCCCGGGGCAGCAGGCCGGGCGGATATTCCATCCCGTCGTGGGTGCAGGCGGCGGCGGCCACCCGGGCGGCGTACCGGGCCGCGTCGAGCGGGGACGCGCCGCCCAGCCGGGCGGCGATCAGGCCGGCCGCGAAGGCGTCTCCCGCGCCGTTGGTGTCCACCACCGAGGCGGGCGGGGTCGCCGCGGGCACCCGCACCGGCGTGTCCGGGCCGTGCAGGATCGCGCCGGCTGCCCCGCCGGTGACCAGCACGGTCCGGGGCGCCAGCCCCGCCGCCACCTTTCCGGCCCGCTCGCCCAGCCGCACGTCGCTCAGGAAGACCAGGTCGGCGACCTCGGCGAAGGGGCGGTGGTAGTCGTTCTCGCCGTCCCAGTCGTGCAGGTCGGTGGAGAGCGTCACGCCGGCCGCCAGGCTCGCGCGCAACCCCGGCAACGCGTCCCGCGCCCAGTCCATGATCGACACGTGCACGTGCCGCGCGTCGCCGGCCAGCGCGGCGAGCTCCGCCGGGGCGAACGGCGCCGGGCCGGACCACGGGCGCGGGTCGTAGAGGGACATCCGGCGGCCGGTCGGGTCGACCAGGTTGACCGATCGGCGGGTGCCGGTGGGCGCCTCGGCCAGCACGGCCCGTACCGAGGTGCGGGCCAGCGCGGCCCGGACCACGTCGCCGGCCGGGTCTGCGCCCAGCACGTCCACCAGCGCCACCCGCAGGCCCAGGGCGTGCGCGGCGAGCGCCACCCCGGCCCCGGTGTTGCCGATCCGCAGCTCGATCGGGGGTACCGTCAGCGAGTCGGCGGCCGGCAGCGGGAGCGCGGGCACCTGGGCACGGATGTCGACTCCCAGGCCACCGATCACGAGCAGATCGACCATGGCGGCGAGAGTAGTCGGTCCCGGCCGCCTATCCTGGCCTCGGGCGTCGTCGAGGGGGAGTGCGTGCTGGTCATCCACGGGCTGTGGCTGTCCGGCGTCGGGCTCGCCGTCTGGGCCGAGGACAGCACCCGCCCGGCCCGGGCCCCGCGCCGACCCGGCCGGGCGCCACGGGAGCGTCCGCACCCCTTCGCCGCCGACCACGCCACCCTCGCCGCCGCGCTCGGCGACCCGCCGGGCGAACCGGCGTCGGTGCTGCTCACCCTGCCCACCCGGGCCGGCTCGCCGATGGACTCCCCGGAGCTGGTCCGGACCACCGCCGGGGAACCGGTCCGTGGTCCGGTCACCCTCGCCGGGTGGCGGGTCCCCGCCCTGGCGTACGCCCCGGACGCCGCGCTCGCCCTGCTCGGCGCCCTCGAGGTGGGGGACGTGGTGCCGGGGGCGACCCTGCGCCACCTGGCCGAGCTGGCCGACTTCGCCGCCGACCTCGTCAGCCGCGGCCGGCTGCTGCCCGGTGTGGCCGACGTCGTCGCCGTGCCACCCGCCGACTCCGCGACGCGGACCCGGACCGGGCGGGGCGCGGTGGACGACCCGCGACCCCGGCGGCACCTGCGTCCGGTGGACCACTCCGACGTGGTCACCGCCCGGGCGGTCTGGCGGCCGCTGCTCACCGGCACGGACGCGGCCTGGGCGCGCTCGCTGGCCCTCGCCCTGCCCCCGGCCACCCGCGCCGCCGTCGAATGGGAGGTCACGCGGCCCGGGGCCGCGGCCGGTGCCGGCGGACCAGGGGAGCTGGTCGCCGAGGCGCTGGACGCGTTGACCGACGCCGCCGCCCGGGCCGCCCTGGCCGACACCCTGCTGCACCGGGGCATGCGCCCGGTCGGGCCGGTGCCCCGCTGGCTGGCCGCGCTCACCGGGCCGGAGCGCGCGTTCCACGCCGAGCCGGCCGCCCTGGACACCCTGCGGACCGAGCTGGACGCCTGGCAGCGCGACGCCGCCGGCGGCCGGGTACGGGCCGTCTTCCGGCTGGTCGAGCCGCCCGTCGACCCGGTGGCCGAGCTGGTCGAAGGGGGATCCTGGCGACTCGAGTTCGGCCTGCACCCCACCGACGAGCCGGGCCTGGTGGTCGACGCGGCGCGGATCTGGCGCGGGTCCGCCCCCGCCCTCGTCGACCACCGGATCGAGCCGCAGGAAACCCTCCTCGCCGAGCTGGGCCGGGCCAGCCGGCTCTGGCCGGACCTGGACGACGCGCTGCGGACCGCCGCGCCAGAGGGGATGGAGTTGGACGCGGACGGCGCGCACCGGTTCCTCCGGGAGGGTGCGCCGGTGCTGCACGCGGCCGGCTTCGGGGTGCTGCTGCCGTCCTGGTGGCGGCGGCCCTCGTCCCGCCTCGGCGCCCGACTGCGGGCGCGCAGCCGGAGCGCCCCCGCCACGGTCGCCGCCGCCGCGGCGGGCCTCGGGCTGGACGCCCTGGTCGACTACCGCTGGGAGGTGGCCCTCGGCGACCAGCCGCTGACCGCCGAGGAACTGGCCGCCCTGGCCGAGCTGAAGTCCCCGCTGGTCCGGTTGCGGGGCCGCTGGGTCGAGCTGGACCCGGACCGGCTCGCCGCCGGGCTGCGGCTGCTCCGCTCGGCCGGCGAGCTGACCGTGGCCGACCTGCTGCGGATGGGTCTGGCCGGCGCCGACCGCCCCGACGCGCTGCCGGTGCTGGAGGTGACCGCCGACGGGCCGTTGGGTGAGCTGCTGGCCGGGGAGGCGGAGCGGCGGCTCACCCCGGCCGACCCGCCACCGGGGTTCGCCGGGACGCTGCGGCCGTACCAGCGGCGCGGGCTGGCCTGGCTGGCGTTCCTCCAGTCGCTCGGGTTGGGCGGGATCCTCGCCGACGACATGGGGCTGGGCAAGACCGTGCAGCTGCTCGCGCTGCTCGCCGGGGACCCGCCGGAGGTCGGGCCCACGCTGCTGGTCTGTCCGATGTCGCTGGTCGGCAACTGGCAGCGGGAGGCAGCCCGGTTCACGCCCGGGTTGCGGGTCCACGTGCACCACGGGGCCGAGCGCGCCCGGGGTGAGGCGTTCGCCGCGGCGGTGCACGCCGCCGACCTGGTCCTCACCACCTACTCGGTGGCCGCCCGCGACGCGTACGACCTGGCCGGGATCGACTGGCACCGGGTGGTGGTGGACGAGGCGCAGGCGATCAAGAACGCCGCCACCCGGCAGGCCGAGGCGGTCCGGTCGCTGCCCGCGCGGCACCGGGTCGCGGTCACCGGTACGCCGGTGGAGAACCGGCTCGCCGACCTCTGGTCGATCATGCAGTTCGCCAACCCCGGCCTGCTCGGCCCGGCCGCCACCTTCCGGAAGAAGTTCGCCGAGCCGATCGAGCGGCACGGCGACGCCGAGGTGGCCGGGCGGCTGCGCCGGATCACCGGACCGTTCGTGCTGCGCCGGCTCAAGACCGACGCGTCGATCATCTCCGACCTGCCCGAGAAGCTGGAGATGGAGGTGCTCTGCAACCTCACCGCCGAGCAGGCCGCCCTCTACCGGGCGGTGGTCGACGACATGATGGCGAAGATCGAGTCCAGCGACGGGATGGAACGCCGCGGCCTGGTGCTGGCCACCATGACCCGGCTCAAGCAGGTCTGCAACCACCCCGCGCAGCTGCTGCACGACGGCTCGGCCCTGCCCGGCCGCTCCGGCAAGCTGGAACGGCTCGAGGAGATCGTCGACGAGGTGCTCGCGGCCGGGGAGAAGGTCCTGCTGTTCACCCAGTACGCCGAGTTCGGCGGGATGCTGCGCGGGCACCTGTCCGCCCGTACCGGCCGGGAGGTGCTCTACCTGCACGGCGGCGTCGGCAAGGCCGAGCGGGACGCCATGGTGACCCGGTTCCAGTCCCCGGACGGTCCGCCGCTGTTCGTCCTGTCGCTCAAGGCCGGCGGCACCGGGCTGACCCTCACCGCGGCGAACCACGTGGTGCATGTGGACCGCTGGTGGAACCCGGCCGTCGAGGACCAGGCCACCGACCGGGCGTTCCGCATCGGCCAACGCCGCCGGGTGCAGGTACGCAAGTTCGTGTGCGCCGGCACGGTCGAGGAGAAGGTGGCCGCGATGATCGCGGACAAGCGCAGCCTGGCCCAGCGGGTGGTGGGCAGCGGCGAGCAGTGGGTCACCGAGCTGTCCACCGACACCCTGCGTGAGCTGTTCGCGCTGGACGCCGGGGCGGTGGTGGAGTGACCACTCCGGACCGAGGGTCGCGGTTCGCCGAGTTCGGGCCGCCGCGCCGGGTCGAGGGCGGCCTGAAGGCGCGCAGCACCCGGGGCGCGATCGGCCGATCCTGGTGGTCCCGGCGCTTCCTGGAGGTGCTGGAGTCCTTCGCGCTCGGCACCCGGCTCACCCGGGGCCGGGCGTACGCGCGCCGGGGCCAGGTGCTCCGGCTCGACGTCGCCCCCGGGCTGGTGACCGCCAGCGTGCAGGGGTCACGGCCCAAGCCGTACCCGGTGCGGATCGGGTTGGCGGCGTACCCGGACGAGGTCTGGGACCGGCTCGAGGCGGACCTGGCCGGGCAGGCGTTCTTCAGCGCCCGGCTGCTCGCCGGCGACCTGCCGTCCGAGTTGGAGGAGCTCTTCGCCGAGGCGGAGGCGCCCCTCTTCCCGGCCGGCGTGGCCGAGCTGGAGCAGCACTGCGGCTGCCCTGACTTCGCCGTCCCGTGCAAGCACCTGGCGGCCACCTTCTACCTGCTGGCCGAGGCGTTCGACGCCGACCCGTTCCGGCTCCTGCACTGGCGCGGCCGGAGCCGGGCCGAGCTGCTCGACCGGCTGCGTACCCTGCGGGGCGTCGCCGCGAGCGCGGACGGCGCACCGGCCGAGCAGGCGGTGGTGCCGGGCGCACCGGCCGGCCCGGCGGATGCCGGTGCCGGGCCCGCGGCGGCGGAACCTGCCGTGGCCGGCGCGGGGCGGGTGCTCGGCGGCCTGCCGGCGGCCGAGCTGGCCGACGCGCTGGACCGGTTCTGGCTGCCTCCGGCGCCGTTGCCCGACCGGCCACCCACCCTGGCGACCGGACCGGAGCTGCTGCTGCGCCAGCTCGCCCCGCCGGGGGCCGCGATCGGCGGGCCCGGCCTGGTCGAGCGGCTACGGCGGGCCTACCGGGAGTTCGGCCGGCCCCGACCGGCGACGGACCCGGACGCCTCGGCGCGCTGATCCCCGGCGTCCGGTCTCCCGGCCCGCAGGGTGCGATCGGCGCGGTCATAGCCAGCGTCGCCGGAAATGCCACATGAGCCCGGCGTTGGCCAGCAGCACCACGGCGCAGATCGCGCCGGCCAGCCGGCCGGCCAGTACGGTCATCGCCGGCAGCGAGGCCCACAGCACGATCGTCAACAGCATCAGATAGCGGCCTCGGCGGCCCCGGGCCCGGTGATCGAGCCGGGCGAAGAACTGCGGGTCGCTCTCCCGCAGCTGGCGGGTGATCTGTTCGAACCTGCGCTGATCCTCTTTGCTGAGCATGGCGGTGCCTTCCCCTCACGGCTTCAGCGGTCCCGCGGCATACCCGCAACGGAGGCGGGTCACGCGCTGCTCCTGCCGCCACTTCGATCAAAGTCGGGCGGGTAGGCAGCTTCCGGTCGGACGACCTCAGCGCAGGCCTGCCCGGGGGTTACGTTCCGCGGTGCCTCCGAACGGCCCAACAGCGTCGCCGCGGGCGAAAACGTGAGGTCCCGGCCGCCGCGGCGACAACGTTCGTGAGCAACGGGCGGCGGGGCACGGTGGGCGGCCGGGTCGGCCGGGCGGGGGTAGGTCAGCGGAGGGGACGGTGGGTGGTGTTGGGGCGGGAGCCGGTGGGGCGGGGTCGGCCGGGGCGGGAGCCCCAGGGCCGGGTGCCGGCCCAGCGGCGCGGGCGGCGGCGGTGCGGTGCTGGTTCGGTGCCGCCGGTGTGGCGGGCCGCGTCATCACTGGACATGGTCAACCCCCGCTCTGGCGCGAGCGCGCCGTCACCCGGGTCCAACGAGTCCGGCACCGGGGAGGACGCTGCCCGCGGTCAGCAGCCGCGGCGGGGTAGGGGGAGTTGGCCCGGGAGCAGATCGGAGGTGAGCGTGACGCCGGCCGCCCGTAGCGCCTCGATCAGCGCGTTCTGCACCAGATAGGAGTCGGGGAGCTGCCAGCGCGCCTGCTCGGGGGCGACCGCCCAGCGCACCGTCCCCTCGGGCAGCCGGGTCGGCGGTGCCGGGATCCAGGAGCCGCCGCCGTGCCGGATCACGTGGAAGCAGTGCTCGAGTTCCGGCCGGAGCGGGTCGCCGCGGCGGACCAGGAACATCCAGCGGCCGGTGGGGGTGACCAGGACCGGCCCGCGTACGCCGAAGCCGGCCGGGTGGGTCGCGAGCGTGTCCAGGACCCGTCGGCCGAGGTGGGCCGCGACCTCGAGTACGTCGAACGCGCGCCCGGTAGGCAGCAGCACCCCGTGCGGGCGGCTGCGCCACCAGGTGGCCACCCGCGCCGGGTCGGCGCTCGCCGCGTGCTCCCAGTTCTCCAGGGCCGGGTGGCAGCCGCTGGTGGGGCAGCCGGCCCGTCCGCAGACGAAGCGGCTGTTGGCCAGGCAGGCGCCGGGTGTCACCTCCCAGCCGTGGACGGCGTAGCGGACGGCGACCCGGCGCAGCCGGACCCGTTCCAGGGGCGACAGGTGAGCCACGCGTGGTCCGACATTCCCCCACATGTGTGCCACATCCCCTCTCGTCCGCACTGGATGGTCCACGTCGCACGTCGAACGCCGTCACTGCCGTAACCCGCGGTCGTTGAGTTGACGAACGGCTGATGCAACTTGCACGGAAACTACGAGGACTGGCCGTACGGCTGACGTACAGAGTGTGCGACCAGGGAAAACCTGAGAACCGACCGGTCGTTGCGACCGTCGACCGGGGTAGCTCAGCCGGACGTGGGCAGGGGGAGGGATGGCGAGATGGACGAACTACCCATAGGCCGCCGGGTGGCGTACTGGCGGGGGCGGCGCAAGATGTCCCAACAGGTCTTCGCCGACCGGCTCGGCAAGTCCAAGAGCTGGGTGGACAAGGTGGAACGCGGAGTCCGGCGGCTGGACAAGTTCTCCGTCCTCTACGAGATCGCCGACATTCTCCAGGTCGACGTCCAACTGCTCCTCGGCAAGGACCCGGAGCGGCGCACCGACACCCTCAACTGCATCGACCAGGTCGAGGTCGAGGAGATCCGGGCCGCGCTGGAGCGGTACGACTCGATGACCGCCTACTTCGACGCGGCGCCGTACCCGCCCCCGCTGGCGGACATGCGCAAGGCGGTCAACCACGCCTGGCTCACCTACCAGTACGGCCGCTACGGGATGCTCACCCGCGCCCTGCCGAAGCTGCTGCGCGACGCCCAGGCCGCCGACGCCGGCTACGCCGACGAGCAGGCCCGGGACGCCGCCCACCTGCTCGGGCAGGTCTACCAGATCGCCTCCTCGGTGCTCCGCAAGCTCGGCGAGTGCGACCTGGCCTGGCTGGCCGCCGACCGCTCGATGGCGGTCGCCCAGCGGGCCGACGACCAGTTGCTGGCGGGTGTCGCCACCACCCGGGTCTGCAACGCGCTGGCGGCCATGGGCCGGTCCCGGCCGGCGCTGGAACTCAACGTCAACATCGCCAACCGGCTGGCCCCCGGCACCGGCGACGCCAGCCCGGAGCAGCTCTCCGTCTACGGCATGCTGCTGCTCCAGGGTGCGATGGCCGCCGCCCGCATCGGCGACTCCGCGACGGTGGACGACCTGCTCAACGGGGCCCAGGAGGCGGCCACCCTGCTGGGCAGCGACCAGAACCACTACTGGACCTCGTTCGGCCCGACCAACCTCGAGCTGCACCGGGCCGCCGCCGCCGTCGAACTCGGCGACGGGGGCCGGGCGGTGGAGATCCACCAGCGGATCCCCGAGCCGGCGTTCAACGCGCTGCTGCCCGAGCGGCGCGCGCACCACCTGCTCGACATCGCCCGCGGCTACGCCCAGATCGGTGACGTCGCCAACGCGGGTGAGATGCTGCTGCTCGGTGACCGGCTCGCCCCGTCCGAGATCCGCTGCCGGCCGATCGCCCACGAGGTGATGTCCGACGTGCTCCGTCGCACACGGGGTACGCCGCCTCCGCCGATCGGGGAGTTGGCTGAGCACATGGGAGTCGGAGTATGAGCGGATGAACAGTCCGCATCTCAGCCACCGGCGCCGTCGGGTGCTCTACGTGATCGCCTGCGGCTCGCCGCTGGCCCGCAACGTCGGCCGGTTGGTCGACCTCGCCCAGCAGGACGGCTGGGACGTCTGCGTGGTCACCACCCCCGACGGTGCCAAGTTCGTCGACCGCGCGTCGCTGGCCCGGCAGACCGGGCACCCGGTACGCACCCACTACAAGAACCCGGGCGACCCGGACGTGCTGCCCCCGGCGGACGCGATGCTGGTCTGCCCGGCGACGGTCAACACCGTCAACAAGTGGGCGGCCGGCATCGCCGACACGCTCGCCCTGGGGCTGCTGATCGAGGCGCAGGGGCTCGGGGTGCCGATCGCGGCCGTCCCGTACACCAATTCGGCGATGGCCGCGCACCCGGCGTTCCGGGCCAGCCTGGACCGGCTGCGTGAGTGGGGGGTGCGGATGGTCTTCGGCGACCACGTCGTACCGCTGCACCCGCCGGGTACCGGTGAGCGGCACGCGGACGTGTTCCCCTGGGAGGTCGGCCTCGCGGCGCTGCGCGGCACGCCACGCCCGGCCGCCCCGGTCGGCTGAGCCGGCCCCGACGTGCCGAGGGGGCAGCTCGCGCCGGCCCGTGCCGGCCGCACCGGCCCCCGGCCACCGGCGAGCGGATGACGGGCGACCCGTGGGCCGCAGGTTCCGTCTGCCGCCGGACCGGGCCGGGACGCCGGTAAGCTGGCCGGCCGTGAGCACAACCGGATCCCCGCCCACCGTCGCCGACGTGGTGGCCGTGTTGGACCGCCGCTACCCGCCCGCGTGGGCTGAGGAGTGGGACCGGGTCGGCCTGGTGCTCGGCGAGCCCAGCACCCCGGTACGCCGGATCGCCTGCGTGGTCGACGTGGTCCCGGAGACGGTGGACGAGGCGCTCGCCGCCGGTGCCGACCTGATCGTCGCGCACCACCCGCTGCTGCTGCGCGGGGTCTCGTCGGTCGCCGCCACCACGTACAAGGGGCGCATCGTCCACCGGATGATCAAGGCGGACGTGGCGCTGTACGTGGCGCACACCAACGCCGACGTGGCCGATCCGGGCGTCTCCGACGCGCTCGCCGCCCGGTTCGGGCTGGCCGGGCTGCGCCCGCTGCACCGGCCCCGGCCGGGGTCACCCGCCGACGGCCCGGGGCGGGGCATCGGCCGGATCGGCGCGCTGCCCGCCCCGATGACCCTGGCCGAGCTGACCCGGCACGCGGCCGCCGTGCTCCCCGCCACCGCCTGGGGAGTTCGCGCCGCCGGGGATCCCGGGCGTATGGTTCGTACCCTTGCCGTCAGCGGAGGCTCGGGGGACAGCTTCCTCGCCGAGGCGACCGCCGCCGGGGTGGACGCGTTCCTCACCGCGGACCTGCGCCACCACCCCGCCGGTGAGCACCTCGCCGCCGGCGGCCCGGCCCTGCTGGACGCCGCCCACTGGGCGACCGAACGACCCTGGCTGGACGACCTGGCCGCCCACCTGCGGGACGAGCTGGGCGTCGAGACCGTGGTGTCCGACCTGGACACCGACCCGTGGACCGTGCACGCCGCCGCACCCGACCGGACGACAAGGAGTCCCGACCGTGAAGGCTGATCCGAAGGTGCAGCGCCGGCTGCTCGACCTGCAGGCGATCGACACCGCCCTCGCCCAGCTCGCCCACCGCCGCCGGTCGTTGCCCGAGCGGGCCGAGCTGGAGGCCCTCGCCCGCGAGCTCTCCGCGCTGGAGGACGAGCGGGTCCGGGCGCAGGTGGCCGTCGACGACCTGGACCGGGACATCGCCCGGCTGGAGAAGGACGTCGACCAGGTACGCGCCCGCAAGAGCAAGGACGAGGCGCGGCTCGCGTCCGGCAGCGGGCCGGCCCGGGAGTTGGAGGCGATCCAGCACGAACTGGCCTCGCTGAACCGCCGGCAGAGCGACCTGGAGGACGCCGAGCTGGAGCTGATGGAGCAGCGGGAGACCGCGCAGGGGGCGCTCGACGGCGTCGAGCGGCGGATCGCCGAGGCCCGGGACCGGCGGGCCGCCGCCGAGCAGCGGCGCGACGAGAGCCTGGCCGAGATCGCCAAGGAGGAGGAGTTCAAGCGCGGCGCCCGCCAGCCGCTCGCCGGCGACCTCCCGGCCGACCTGGTCGCCCTCTACGACCGGATCCGCGAGGACACCGGGCTCGGGGCCGCGCTGCTCACCGCCGGCCGCTGCGGCGGCTGCCGGCTGGAGCTCTCCGGCGCCGACGTGGCCCGGATCCGCAAGGCCGACCCGGACGAGGTGGTGCGCTGCGAGGAGTGCCGGCGGATCATGGTCCGGACCGCCGAGTCGGGTCTCTGACCGCCGTGGCGGTGCGTGCGGTCGTCGTCGAGGCCGACGGCGGGTCCCGGGGCAACCCGGGGCCGGCCGGCTACGGCGCGGTGGTCCGGGACCCGGCGACCGGCGAGGTGCTGGCCGAGCGGTCCGAGGCGATCGGCACCGCCACCAACAACGTCGCCGAGTACCGGGGCCTGATCGCCGGGCTGGAGGCCGCCGCCGAACTGGGCGCGGCCGAGGTCGAGGCCCGGATGGACTCGAAGCTCGTGGTCGAGCAGATGTGCGGCCGCTGGCAGATCAAGAACCCGGGGTTGCGGCCGCTCGCCGCGCAGGCCGCCGGCCTGGTGGCCCGGTTCGCGGCCGTCCGGTTCACCTGGGTGCCCCGGGAGCGTAACCAGCACGCCGACGCGCTGGCCAACGCGGCGATGGACGCCGCCGCCGGGATGGCGCCGGCCCGGCCGGTCGTCGCCACGCCCCGCATCGTGGAGCCGCCACGCGAGGTCGCCGGCCCCGACGCGGCCACCCGGGCCGCGGCCCGCGAGGTCGCCGCCCGCGCCGCCATCGACCGGGCCACCGGCACCGACCCGGCCACCACGCCGGCCTCCTGGGAACCGCGCCCGACCGAGAGCGCCACCCGGCTGATCCTGGTCAGGCACGGCGAGACCGAGCGCACCGTGCAGAAGCAGTACTCCGGTCGCGGTGACGTCCCGCTGACCGATCGGGGCCGGGCCCAGGCCCGGGCCACCGCCGCTCGGGTGGCCGCCCTCGCGCCGTCCGTCGCGGCCGTGGTCAGCTCGCCCCTGTCCCGCTGTACGGCCACCGCCGAGGCGATCGCCGCCGTGGTCGGGAACCCACCGGTACGTACCGACGACGACCTCGTCGAGTGCGACTTCGGGGTCTGGGAGGGGCGGACCTTCGCCGAGGTGCGCGCTGACTGGTCGGGGGAGCTGGACGCCTGGCTCGCCTCCACCCGGGTCGCCCCGCCCGAGGGGGAGTCGTTCGCCGCGGTCGCCGAGCGGACCGGCCGGGCGGTCGAGCGGCTGCGTACGGCGTACCCCGGGGAGACCGTCGCGGTGGTCTCCCACGTCTCGCCGATCAAGCTGGTGCTGCGCGACGCCCTCGCGGCCGGCGACGCCTTCCTGCACCGGCTCTACCTGGACACCGCGGGCGTCTCGGTGCTCGACCTGTACCCGGACGGCGGCGTCGCGGTCCGGTCGGTCAACGACACCGCTCACCTGACCGCCCACTGACCACGGCGGCTCCGGTTCGGCGCGTCGGGCGCCGGTGACTGGAGTCGCCGCCGGCCGTCCGTCCGTTCGGCTCCGCCGTTCGGCGCATCCGGGTGTCCGCTCGGCGCATCGCCCGTGTCCGGCTGAACGTGACCGGGCTCACAGGGTCGTAGCCTCCGGCCGTCACATGGCGAGTTACGACTTCCCGGAGGTGTGTCACATGGCTGCACCCGTGCCGGAGGCGCCGACGACGGCGCGATCCAGGGCGAAGGACCACAGTCCCTGGAACTGGTTGCTCTTCATACCGATCGTGGTGCCGCTCATCCCGGCCTTCTTCAACGCCGACTCACCCCGGATCTTCGGGTTCCCGCGCTTCTACTGGCTGCAGCTGGCCTGGATCCTGCTCGGCGTCGGCACCACCACGCTCGTCTACCAGATGACGAAGAAGCGGGCAGGTGAACGGTGAGCGCGAGGAGTGAGCCGGGCCTGCGAGCCCCGCAGTCGCGAACGAAGGTGGTTCAGTGATGTGGCGGGACCACCTGACCGAGATCATCGTCTTCACCGTCCTCTTCCTGCTGGTCAGCGCGATGGGCTTCGTGGCGGCCCGGTGGCGGGCGCCGCGCGACATGGCGCACCTGGACGAGTGGGGGCTGGGCGGGCGCAGCTTCGGCGGCTGGATCACCTGGTTCCTGGTCGGCGGTGACCTCTACACCGCGTACACCTTCGTGGCGGTGCCGGCGCTGATCTTCGGGGCCGGCGCGGCCGGGTTCTTCGCGGTGCCGTACACGATCGTCATCTACCCGATGGTGTTCCTGGTGCTCTGCCGGCTGTGGTCGGTGTCGCACCGGCACGGCTTCGTCACCCCGGCCGACTTCGTCCGCAGCCGGTTCGACTCGCCGGTCCTGGCGCTGCTGGTCGCGATCACCGGCATCGTGGCGACCATGCCGTACATCGCGCTGCAGCTGGTCGGCATCGAGGCGGTGCTGAAGACGATGGGGGTCACCGGGGAGAGCGTTCTGGCCCGGCACCTGCCGATCATCATCGCGTTCGCCATCCTGGCGGCCTACACCTACCAGTCGGGGCTGCGCGCGCCGGCGCTGATCGCCTTCGTCAAGGACTCGCTGATCTACATCGTGATCCTGGTGGCGGTCTTCTACCTGCCCTACAAGCTCGGCGGCTGGGGCAGCATCTTCGACGCGGCGGACGCGAAGTTCCAGGCCTCCCCGGCGCCGGGTGACGGCATCCTGCTCAACGCCAACAACCAACTCCAGTACGTCACCCTGGCGTTCGGCTCGGCGCTGGCGCTCTTCCTCTATCCACACAGCATCACCGGCGTGCTGGCCAGCCGGAACCGGGACGTGATCAAGCGGAACATGTCCGCGCTGCCGGCCTACAGCCTGCTGCTCGGGCTGATCGCGCTGCTCGGCTACATGGCCATCGCGGCGAAGGTGACGCCGCTGGCGGGGACCAAGGAGGGCAGCTTCGACACCAACACCATCGTGCCGAGGCTCTTCGACGCGCAGTTCCCGGACTGGTTCGCCGGGGTCGCGTACGCCGCCATCGGCATCGGTGCGCTGGTGCCGGCGGCGATCATGTCGATCGCGGCCGCGAACCTGTTCACCCGCAACATCTACAAGGAGTACTTCAAGCGGGACGCGACCCCGGCGCAGGAGGCGAACGTCTCGAAGATCACCTCGCTGGTGGTGAAGGTCGGCGCGGTCGCCTGCATCGTCTTCCTCGACCCGCAGTTCTCCATCGACCTGCAGCTCATCGGCGGCGTGATCATCCTCCAGACGCTGCCGGCGGTGGCGCTGGGGCTCTACACCCGCTGGTTCCACCGCGGGGCGCTGATCGCCGGCTGGGCGGCCGGCATGGCGCTCGGCATGTGGATGCTCTACCAGATCGGGAATCAGGCGACCGGCAAGAAGCACTTCGCCGGTTCGGCCTTCCCGCTCTCCGAGTTCGGCTTCGACACCAAGAAGACGATTTACGTCGGGATCGTCGCGGTGCTGGTCAACCTGGCCGTCGCCGCGCTGCTCACGCTGGTGCTGCGGGCCGGCAAGGTGGCCGACGGGGCGGACGGCACCACCCCGGACGACTACTTCGCCGACGAGGGCGACGCCCGGGTCACCCCCGGCGCCACCCGCGACGCCGACTCCGCCCCGGAGCCGGTCGCCTGAGCTCCCCCGAGGCCCCCGGTCGCCCCCGCAGGCGGCCGGGGGCCTCGCCGTGCCGTCAGCGGCGTCGGTTGCGCGACTCCAGCGCCTCGTTGAGGCGGCGCAGCAACTCCGCGAGGGTGTCCCGGTCGCCGGCGGTCCAGTCGGCGAGGATGTCGCCGTAGAGCCGGGTGCGGGCCGTCTGGACGGCGGCCATCCGCTGCAGCCCGGCCTGGGTGGGGGAGATCACCGTGCCCCGCCCGTCGGCCGGGTCCGGCGTACGGACGATCAGGCCGTCCCGCTGCATGGCGGAGACCTGCCGGGTGACCGTGGAGCCGTCCAGGTTCAGCCGCGCGGCCAGCGCCGAGACGTTCTGCGGGCCGGCGCTGTCCAGGTGCCGCAGGATCACGTACGCCGCCCGGTCCAGCACCCGGTGCTCGGCCGTGCCGGTGGCCCGGCGGGTCGCCTCGCCCAGCCGCATCAGCAGCGCGATCTCGGTCTCGATCCGACCGAGGGTGGCCTCGTCCTGAGCCGGTCCGGTCGTGTGGTCGTCCCTCATAGCTGTATGATACAACCGAATTACCTGTACGATACAGCTATCTGGGAGGCGGAGTGGATCGGCGATCCGAACCCAACCGCAGTGCCATCTACGCCACCACGCTGGTGGCCTTCCTCGCCATCGCCGGCATCGCCGTGGTGGACCCGATCCTGCCGGCCATCGGCGAGGCGATCGGGGTCACCGCCTGGCAGGTCGAACTGCTGTTCACCGCGTACATCGCGGTGATGGCCGTCGGCATGATCCCGGCGACCCTGGCCAGCGGGAAGTTCGGTTTCAAACCGGTGCTCGTCACCGGCGTCTCGGTGGTCGGCCTGGCCGCGATCCTCGCGTCGTTCAGCAACGACATCGTGCAGCTCTCGGCGCTGCGCGGCGTGTGGGGCCTGGGCAACGCCATGTTCTTCGCCACCGCGATGGTGGTGCTGGTCAACCTCGCCAACGACCGGGAATGGGTGGTCGGCCTCTTCGAGACCGCGCTCGGCCTCGGCTTCGCCGTCGGCCCGCTGATCGGCGGCCTGCTCGGCGAGGTGAGCTGGCGGCTGCCGTTCTTCGTCTGCGGCGTGTTCATGGTGCTCGCGCTGGGCGTGGCGGCGCGCAAGCTCCGCGAGCCGGCCCGCCGGCAGGCCCCGGTACGCCTCGGCCAGATCTTCTCGACCTACCGCAAGCCGGCGTTCATCACCCTCTGCGTGGTCACCGCCGCGTACAACTTCGTCTTCTTCGTGGTGCTCGGCTACACGCCGCTCTTCCTGCACCTCGACGTCATCCCGCTGGGGCTGGCCTTCACCGGCTGGGGCCTCGGCCTGGCCGCCGGCATCCTGCTGATCGGCCACCGGCTGGCGCACCGGATCGGCGCGGTGCAGACCGTCGGCGTGGCCATCGCCGGCCTGCTGGTCTGCATGGTCCTCTTCGCCACCTCGTCCGGCACCACCGAGTCGCTGGTGGTGCTGGTGCTGTCCGGCCTGTTCATGGGGCTGGCCAACGCCAACCTCACCGACCTGGCGCTCGGCCTCGGCTCCGCCGACCGGCGGGTCGCCACCGGCGCGTTCAACCTGGTCCGCTGGGGCGCCGCCGCGCCGGCCCCGATCATCTCCGGCAAGCTCGCCGAGCACGGGCTGGCCCTGCCGTTCTGGGTCGGCTTCGGGGTGCTCGCCGTCGGCGTGCTGGTCTACCTCGCCTTCGCGCACGTGATGGCCGCCGGCTACGGCGAGCGCGTGCTCTGGTCCCGGTGGAACAGGGCCGCCCGCGGCGCCGAGCACACGCCGGAGGAGCCGGTCGGCGAGGCGTACTGAGCCACTGTCCCTCCTGGTCGAACCGCCCCGGCGCAGCCTTGCGCCGGGGGTGTCCAGGGGGTCAGCGCAGCGCGCGCCAGAGCAGGTCGAGGCCGATCACCGTGCCGAACACCACGATGACGGTCTTCAGCACCACCGGCGGGAGCCGGCGGACCAGCCGCGCGCCCGCGTACCCGCCGACCACGGTGGCCGGCGCGACCACCGCGACCGCCGCCCAGTTGACCGGGCCGAAGAGCGCGAACACCACCAGCGTGGTCAGCCCCACCACGGCCGAGAGCAGGTTCTTGACGGCGGTGACCCGGGCCAGGGTGGCGTCCAGCACCAGGGCCAGGCCGGCCACCAGCATCACCCCGAGCGCCGCGCCGAAGTAGCCGCCGTACACCGAGCCGACCGCGACCATGGCCTGCACGGTGACGGTACGGCGGCGCGGGCTGAGGTCGGCCGGATGGCCGACCAGCCGGCGCAGCGGGTCCTGGAAGGCCAGGACGGCGGTCGCGCCCAGCACCAGGAACGGCACCACCAGCTCGAACGCCCGCGCCGGGGTGGCCAGCAGGAGCAGGCAGCCGACGCCCGTGCCGAGCACGGTGGTGGGCAGCAGGCGCCACAGTTGCGGCCCGCGCGGCAGGTCCATCCGGCTGCCGGCGACGCTGGCCACGTACCCGGGGAAGACCGACACCGAGTTGGTGACGTTCGCCGGCACCGGCGGCAGGCCGGTCGCGATCAGGGCCGGGAAGGTGATCAGGGAGCCGCCCCCGGCCACCGCGTTCACCGTGCCCGCGGCGAGACCGGCGGCGAGCAGGAGCGCGGCGTCGGAGAGGTCCATGGTTACCGGAGGCTAGCTGGTCGGGCGAGCTTCAGTGGCAGCCCACTCGCCCTCCCGACACGCCAGAGCAGGAGCGACCGGAGGGGTATACCGCTCGTATACTTTGGCGGTGGACACGACCATCAAGGTGGCTGCTGAGGTACGGGACCGGTTGGCCGTCCTGGCCCAGGAGCGCGGCGTCAGCATGCGCGACCTGTTGGCCGAGTTCGCCCGGACGACGCCGACCCGCGAGGAACTGCGTGAACGGGCGACCAGAGCCGAGGCGTACATCCGGGCCCGAATCGCGCCCGACCTGAGCGATGAGGATCTTGCCCGAGGCGAGAGTGTGTGGTCGGCGATCGAAGCCGGCGAGGCTCCCGAGAGCCTGGCCGAGCCTCGACCACGAGCCGCGTGACCATGAACGGAGTGGTTTTCGACCACACCGCGCTGCTCGCCTTCGGTGCGGGGCACCAGTTGCTCTCCGGTCTCGTTGTCCAGGCGCACCGGGAGCACGGAAGGCACCTGTTCGTACCCGCGCTCTGCCTGGCTGGCGCCGCCGCCCAGCGGCCAGCCCTTGGCGAGCACGTCGGAGCCCTACCGGTGCTGGACGTCGTGGAGCTGCGCTACTCCGGGGCTCTCGCGGTGGGTCGGCTGGTGAAGGAGGGCGTGGACTGGGAGCTGGCGCACGCCGTGGTGCTGGGGCGACCCGACCCGGAGTGGCCGCAGGGCCGCCCTGTGCTGACGGCGACGCCCAAGGCGTACGCCGGGTTGGGTGTTCTGACGATCGACGTGCGGTGACCGCACGGCCGGGAAATGGTGGCGGCGCGGGCGTCGTTAGGATGATGGACGCGACGGACGAGTCGACCGGGCGGTCGCGTCGACGGGCTTTGCGGCCCGTCGCCGAGGAACGTCCGGACTCCACAGGGCAGGGTGGTTGCTAACGGCAACCCGGGGTGACCCGCGGGACAGTGCCACAGAAAACAGACCGCCGGCCCCGAAACGGGACGGTAAGGGTGAAACGGTGGGGTAAGAGCCCACCAGCATCCCGGGTGACCGGGATGGCTCGGTAAACCCCACCCGGAGCAAGGCCAAGAAAGGATCCTCGCCGCGAGGCGACGGTCCGCGCAGACGCTTGAGGGCTGCCCGCCCGATGTCTGCGGGTAGGCCGCTGGAGCCTGCCGGCGACGGTAGGCCGAGATGGATGGCCGCCGCCGACGCGCCTTCGGGCCGCGTCGGTCACAGAATCCGGCGTACAGGTCGACTCGTCCGTCGCCCACCAGGTCAGAGCCGCGATCAAGGCTCTGACCTGGCTGTATGCTCAGGTGTCGATGGTTGTTGTTGGTCATTGTTGGTCGACATTTGACGGCCTGGTGACGGCCTGACGGCCTGGAAACGGCCTGATCTTGGCGCGAACGTCGCCCACGCTTCCCCGCTTCTGCTGCCATCCCGTCTGCCGCCGACCCACACACCGTGGAGCGGGCCAGGGCCAGGGTGACAAGGTGGAGCGCCCTACCGGACGAACGACCTTGGCACCCTGGCCCTGGTCTGCTCGGCTTGCCTGGGTCGGTGGTAGACGGGATGGCAGCTTCCCAACCACCCACTCACCGCAACCGTTCGGCAACTCCATCCTGGAGTCGTCTGGCCCCCGCCGGAGGCACAGCCCTAACCCCGCCCCTCCCTCACCTTCCACCCTCTCCCACCACCTCCACCCCTTCCCTCCCTGGGGCTCCAGCGGCCCCGTACGGGCCGTTCGGCAACTCCGTCCGCCCGTGGTGGCCTCCGGCTCTCCTGGTGCCTCTGGAGCGTCGAGAACGGGTGAGAGCGTGTCCGCCTGGCCCCGGTCACCCCGGGACTCGTCACCGGTCACCTCACTGACCCAGGCTGACGCGCGGGGCGGGGCGTGGGGTTCGGGCCGGTTGACTTTCCGCCCCGCCGCCGTAGGCGGGCGGGGCGGCGGCTCCGCAGGAGCCGGTTACCGCGCCCCGGCCCGCGCCGCGCGGAGCGCCTTGATCTAGTACAGGCCAATTCGGCAACAGATCACAGGAAGCGCTCCGAGTCGACCAAGCCGGCACGAACACAACCCCACCCCGGCCATCGCCGTCCGGTGCCGCCTCGGGATCGCTGTGGTTCATCCGCGCGTGACGCTGGCTGCCTCGTCCGCTCCGCTCGTGGCCGCCTGCCCACCCTTATCCTCGTCGGCCCCGCGGCTTCCTGCCGGCCTATCTGCTCGGGCTTCGCCTCTCTCGCCCTTCACGTCCTGGTCCTCATCAACCACACACGTCGACCCGGACATGTCCGCCGCACCACGGCGGTAGCTCGACGGACCAGACTCGCCAACCGCCGTCATCCCTCCGCAGCTCCCACCGCCACTGGTGATCAGAGCCCGCGAGTATGTTCGGGCCGTCCCACCACACGGCGCGTACCTGCTCGGCCACCGTCGCTCGGTCGTCGCCCTGGTGCTCGATAACACTCGGCCCCACGCTCTCAAGCTTCGATGGTGGACGGCGTGAACCGTTCATCTCGTCGCGGTAGTCGCTCCACTGCTGCCGCAGCTCGTCGTGACGGGGCGCAGCCAGCACCCGAGACAGGCCGATCTCCTCATCGGCGCTGAGCTTCAGGAGCCAGACCGTGGCCGCCGCCTCCGGCGTCGCCTCGCCCCGCTCGGCTTCCAACTGCTTCCGCACCGCCCACGACGCGGGCACAGCAACAAGGCCGGCGCAGACGATCGCCACGAGCGCCAGAAGCGCCCAGGGCCATCGCCGTGCCGGCCTACTCGCGTCTCGGACCCGGTGTGGTCGCCACCCCTGCGGTTCCTCCCCCATGGTCATCTCGCGACGATACGAGAGGTGTCAACCTCGGTAGAGGTCCCGGGCGGTTAACCAAAGAGTTCCAAGAGGGCTTGTGCCCGGCCCGCAACAATGCTGTTGCGGTGATCGCGGGCTTCCTTGTCAATGAAGTTTGCCTGCATTGTTGTCTGCCCCGGCCACTTCCGGTAAAGCAACCCCGGCTCACTGATGAAATAGCCATCGCTGAGGACATTGGCAGCAAGCAACAGGCCGGTATCTTCTGAGGCTGGAAGCGCCATCCAGCCACCCAGCGCCAGCAGTAGCCGGCGACGGATACACAACGTCGCAGGGTGAACGGGCAAGCGATACTCGTTGTTCATCCAGAAATCCACAACCTGACGCCGGGGAATCTGCCCCTCCGGCGGGTCCTGGTGTTCCCAAGAGAGAACCGAACCGTCCTGGAGTAGGTCCAATACGCGCGAGGTTGTCCAACCCACCTCAGGGCTTCGGGTAAGTCGGTCGATATCCCTGGATAGCGCGCCGGGCATCAGTTGGTCGTCCGCGTCCAGAACTTTGACAAATTCGCCATTAGCCCTGCCGAGCGCGACGGTGCGTGCCACGCCTGGTCCGCCCCGACGTCCTGACCCGAACTTGATCCTTGAGTCATCTGGCAGGCACAGCTCAATCTCTCCGTCTTGGCCGTCTTCTTGGACAAGCCACTCCCAGTCCCAGCCGGGCGGAAGATCCTGAGCAAGAAGGGACTTGTAGGCGTCCTGCAAGAACGAAGCCATGGGCGCGTAGACAGGCGTGATCACACTGACCGTACGGTTCATCACTTCTTATCCCATGGCTTGAGCTGGATGCCGTAGACGAGTTCGGTTCGATCGGCCGGGTAAACCGCGTCGGCTACCTCGACAACTCTGCCGTTCACGTCTGTTGAGACCTTCCGAATAGCTAACACCCAGTCGCCGGCTTCGGTCCGCAGAACCTCTACTTCATTGGGGGAAGGCGGTCGAGCGACTACGCGATCTGAAACGTGGTCAACTTCCACGCCGATGGTTGACAGTTGATGATGCGTGCCCCCCGGCCACGGCTCGTTTGAGTCGTCAAGCAAGGCAGGGTTCTGCGCCGCAACCTCGTGTACCAAATACGACACCGACATACTCAGCGGCGCATCTTCAGACTTCGCGCTGGTCCAGTACATCCGACGCAACAACTTCGTTCCTACCGGCACCGACAGGACGTTGGCGATGTCCTCATTTGCGTCGACCGTCGAATACTTTGCGTGGAACTGTAGTTGGTGCACTTCTAAGCCGGTGTCGTGTTCGGTCCCTCCGCTTTGGCGTCGAACCTCTTCCGGCTGATGAACGCGGTCCTTCTCCCACTGGTACCGCTCGATGTTGCGTCGGGTCACTCGGACCTTCCGTGCGCGGACGTACGTGCCGCGCCCCTGCTCGGCGCGAACCAGCCCCCACTCACGTAGCTGCCGCAGAGCGTTCCGAACGCTGGTGCGGGACATGCCCGTCTGAGCCGCCAACTCCGGCTCGCTGGGGAGCAGCGCACCTGCGGCCAGCTCTCCCCGGTCGATCTTTTCGCGCAGCTCCTCGGCTAGCTGGACGTATCGAGGTCGCCAGTCACGTTCGGTCACGCGGGTCACGGTACCCCCTGGCTGTTGTCATGTCTGCCATCTCAACATGTGAGCGGATCGATGAGGTTGTTGACTTGTCTGCCAAGTTCCCTCTACCGTTCTTGCATCGAACTTGGCAGACATGCCGACAAGTATTCCTCACCGAGGCGGTGGGGGCCAACAGCACCAGAGGTGCAAGGAGGTAGAGCGGTGGCTCTTCGTGGTGGTACTCGGTTCTCGGTTCCGTTCGAGGCGGTCTTCCCGCACGGCGCGGTGTTCGTGCCGGACTCGATCGCGGAGGCGCAGGACTTCAACGAGGCGACCAGGCAGCGGACGCCGGCCAAGGACAAGGTGACGGGTCAGCGGGTGTGGCAGTGCCGGGTGATGGACATGGACCCGGAGTTGGGCTCCCGGTCGCGTGAGGTCGCCATCAAGATCCTGGCCGACGTGCAGCCGGTTCCGCCGGTGGGTCCGTTCCAGCCGGTGGAGTTCGAGAACCTGACGGTGACGCCGTACGTGGGCAGCAACGGTCGGCTGGCGTTCTCGTACCGGGCGACCGCGTTGGTCGCGCCGAAGTCCCTGGCCGAGTCGCGCGGCAAGGCCGCCTGATGTCGGCCCCGTACCTGACGACGGGCGTGCACGTCGGCGGGAAGACGGAGCTGTCGTTTCGCTCGTACCCGGCGGATGACCGGGTGACGGTGCAGATCGGTTCGCTTGGCGCTGAGGTGACGGTGTTCCTGCCTCGGGCCGAGATCGACCGGTTGGCCGGTGTGCTGGCTGAGGCTCGCGAGTCCCTGTCGGTGCCGTCCGTGAAGGCGGCGGCCTGATCCCTGATGTGGCGCGGGGCGGTCCTGGCCCTAGGAAAGCTTGACCGCCCCGCTGCCCTCTCCAAAACCCTCACGGCCTGGAAGGGCAGGTTCATCATGCCAACATTCCTGGACTGGACGCGCGGCGGTGGTGCCGGCGATCCGGTTCCGTGCGTCATCTGCAACAAGCCGACGATCTGTCGTAGCCCAGCGGGGAAGCCGGTGCACAAGGTGTGCGCGGAGGCGTGGACGGAGCAGCACCGTTCGGACCGTAAGGCGGTGGCGTGATGGTGCGCGCTCCGCTGGTCAACTTCCGCCGCTTCCAGATCACCGCGCCGTGGCCGCTGGTCTGGACCGTCACCGGCCTGTTCCTGCTGTTCCGCTCGATCGTCGCGGCGGTCCGTCTGGCGGTGTTCGCGGTGCGGCACTGGCGGGCCTGGCCGGCCGTCGCCCTGGTCCTGCTCGCCGTCGACACCTACCGGTCCCACGGCTGGTGGCCTCACCTCCTGGTCATGGGCGTCCTCGCCGCTGCCGGCGGCGTGTGGTGGTGGCGGGCTCGGGAGTCCTTCCACCGCCTGGTCGTCCTGCGCGCCGTCTCGGTCTGGCGGCGGCTGTGGGTGTACCGGCGTCAGTGGCACGAGGTCATGTCGCTGTGCGGCCTGGTGAAGAAGTACGACGGCGGCGAGAAGCTGCCGGAGCTGCTGTCGGTGCGCTGCACCTACGCCACGGATGAGCTGGTGCTGCGGATGCCGAAGGGCCAGAACCCGGAGGTGTATCACAAGGCGGCGCGGGATCTGGCGTACTCGTTCGGCACCCGGCACTGCCGGGTCTTCTCCGGCCGCCCCGCCGCCCCGCACCGCACGGGTCGTCTCGCGTGGCTGCTGCGCCTGGTGGACCGGGTGCGGTTCCGGGACCGGCCCCGGCATGTGTGGCTGAGGTTCATCCGCCGTGACCCGCTGACCCGCATCGTCAAGCCGCTGCCGGTGCCGGCCCGCCCGGACTTCACCGCGTTGCCGCTGGGGCTGCGGGAAGACCTCGCCACCTACTGCCTTCGACTGCTGGCGACCCACGTCCTGATCGGTGGGGCGACCCGGATGGGCAAGGGGTCGGTGATCTGGTCCCTGCTCCGTTCCCTGGCGGCGGGTATCCGGTCGGGGCTGGTGCGGGTGTGGGCGATCGACCCGAAGGGCGGCATGGAGCTGTCCATCGGTCGGGCGCTGTTCTCCCGCTACGTCGATGACGACTGGCACCGCATGGCGGACATGCTCGACCAGGCCGTGACCCGGATGCGGACCCGTCAGCGGGCGCTGCGGGGCAAGGTCCGGGTGCACACGCCGACTGTGGATGAGCCGCTGATTGTCATCGTCATTGACGAGGTCGCCGCCCTGCTCGCGTTCCTGCCCGACAGCGACGTGCGCCAGCGGATCACTCAGGCGCTGGGGCTGCTGCTGACCCAGGGTGCCGGCCTCGGCGTCCTGGTCGTGGCCGCCACCCAGGACCCCCGCAAAGAGGTCGTGTCGGTCCGCGACTTCTTCCCGACCCGCATCGCTCTCGGCCTGGTCGAGAAAGGCCACGTGGATCTGATCCTTGGTGACGGTGCCCGCGACCGGGGCGCACTGGCCGACCAGATCCCCCGCTCGGCCCCCGGCGTCGGCTACGTGCTGCTCGACGGTCAGCCCGAACCCGCCCGGGTCCGGTTCTCCTTCATCCCTGACGACGTGATCCGGGACATGGCCGCGACCTTCCCCGCCCCGCCGGAGGCACAGCCCGAACCGGTCGACACCCCGGCCCCGGTCAAGCCGGCCCCGACCAACGGCAACGGGCGGCACACCTACCGGCCGACCCCGCCGAAGCAGGCCGCGCCGCTGCTGCCCCCGTCCCTGCTCAACGCCCTGGACCTCAACGGCACCACCAACGGGAGTGACCCGCGATGACCGACAACGAGATGCCCGAGAGCACTCCGGTTCGGATGCCCTACGCCGACGAGCCTGACGAGCAGACCCCGGAACCGCGCCGGTTCTACCGGCTGCGCGCCCCGCACGTCGACAAGGCGTCGGTGCCGGTCACGGTCCGGGTCACCCCGGACGCCGACCTCTACGTCGCCGTCGGGTCCGGCCGCCGCCGCATGTACCTGACCCCGGCTGAGGCGTGGGCGCTGTGGCGCTGCCTGTCGGAAGCCGTGGCGTCGACCGGCGAGCCGCCGGAGTGGATCCGCGTGCACATCACCCCCACCCACCGCTGACCTTCCCCGCCCTGTCTGGAGCCCGTGATGCGTACCCGTCGTCTCAACCGCCGGCCGATCCGCCGGACCTGCCTCGACCTCGCCCACACCGACCCCGACCAGCACTGCCCCTACTGCGGCCCCGACACCCAGGCGGCCGACATCATCGCCGCCGCCCTGCGGCAGCACGCCGAGATCGCCGCCGAAGACGCCGAAGCGTGGGGGTGGGCCGCATGAGCACCTATCAGCTCTGGTCCTGGCTGCTCATGATCGTGGGCGTCACTGGCCTGTGGCTGGCCGGCAAGCGGTCCTGGACCGGCTGGGCCGTTGGTCTCGCCGCCCAGGTGCTGTGGCTGGCCTACTCGATCAGCACCGGTCAGTGGGGGTTCCTCGTCTCCTGCTTCGTCTACGGCGCGGTCTACCTGCGCAACCTTCGCGCCTGGCTCCACCCCGCCCCGTCCGCGTCGGCTGACCCGGAGGTGACCAAGTGCGCCGCCTCCTGAACCCGGACCGGGCCGAAGCCGCCGCCCTGGTCCTGATCCTCCTGGCGGTGGGTGGCATGGCCGGTGCGGCGTCGTTCACCCACGTCAAGGACTGGACGATGATCCACGCCCCGGCCGGCACGCACGAGTGGTTCGGCTGGTCCAACGCGATCATCTCGGAACTGACCCCGGCCGCCGCCCTGCTCGTCATCCGCCGTCGCCGTCGCCGTGACCCGCACGCCTCGGTGTTCTACCCGCTGGCGATCCTCATCGCCGCCGTCGCGCTCTCGCTGTCCGCGCAGATCGCCGTAGCGAACGACAGCTTCTCGTCCCGGCTGCTGTCGTCGGTGCCAGCGCTGGCGTTCCTCGCCCTGTCGAAGCTCATCCTCACCGGCAACCCGGCCACTCCTCCTCAGTCCGACCCCGACCCGGTCGACGAGCCCGCCGACCTGGATGCCGTCGAGCTGCCCACCGATCCCGCCCCGGTCTACGTCCCGCCCACCCCGGACCCAATCACCCCGCCGGCCCCCGTCCCGGTGGCTGCTCCGGTCCGCTCCGCGCTCGTCTCGTCCGTCGTCCACACCCCTCGCAACGGTCAGGTCTTCGCCTCGGAGGTGACCCGATGACCCGCTCCCAGCTTGCCCGCCGCACCCACACACAGAACCGCACCAGCATCCTGACCCGCCGCATCGTCGGCACCCCCGCCGAGGTCGCCGCCACGGTGGCTGTCCTGCGGGACTCGGGCCGGCTGACGTTCATGGACCGGCCCCAGCAGCACCCGGACGGCAACCGCGTCACCGTCACGGTCCGGTTCCTCGACTCGCCTCGGCCCGCTCCGGCCCCGGTGCGTCGGCTGCGCCGTGGCCGCGTCATCGCCGCCGCCACGATCCCCACGGTCGGTGTCCTGGCCGGGGTCGGCTACCTCGCCGTCCAGGTCACCCACGCAGTTCAGACCGCGTTGCCGCTCATCGCTGGCGTGGTCCTGGTCCTCGTCGTCCTCGCCCTCCTGCTCGGGCGCCGCAAGACGAAGTGCGCCGGGCTGCACTGCTCGGGCTGCCAGCACTGACCGCCATGACCGCCGCTCGGCCCACCTACTGCGCGAGATGCCGTAGGTGGGCCACGGCCCTCATCGAAGCCGGACACCCCGGCACCGGCCGCTACCGCGCCGAGACCGCCTGCCCACGCCACGAACCGGCCGCCCGGCGCTGGGCCGCCCACGCCGGTCCGACCCGCTCCACCCCGATCGGCCCCACTCAACCCGTCCTGTTCGAGCTCCCGGAGGTGACCCGTTGACCGCCCCGACCCTGCCCGGCCTCACCCCCGACACCCCGACCCCCGACCCGGCAACCATCCCGGCCGCCGTCGCGCCGCCGCCGGGCTCCCGTGCCGCCCGCCTCGCCCTACCCATGTCGCGCCAGGTGCTCACCGAGATGGCCGCCGAGTACGGCGTCTGCCTGCACCCGGTCACCCTGCGCCGCACCGACCTACACACCGGGCAGACCGAAGTGGTGGACCTGCCCTGCGGCACCACCCGGGAAGACAAGTGCGAGCCGTGCGCCAAGCGTGCCCGCCGGCTACGGCAAACCCAGATCCGCGAGGGATGGCACCGCACCGACGAACCGATCCCCGGCCCGGACCCGGCCACCGACGCGCAACGCGAACTAGTCATGCTGCGCGCTCACCTGGAGTTCGCCCGCGACGACGCCGCCCGCAACAGCGAACACGACCAGGTGGCCGACATCGACACCGCGATCCGCGAGGTAGAGGAAGCCCTCACCGCCGAAGGTCTACGCGGTGCGGTCGCCCCCTCCCACGACCAGGACGACAACCACAGCCGGCGCAAGCGGTCAACCCGCCGCCGCCAGGACGCACCCGACCTCCCGAGGAAGAAGGTGGAACCGCGGACTGTCGGCCGGGTCTACACCGCCCCGGACGGCACCCAACACCGGCCCTCCATGTGGCTGTCCCTCACCCTCGACACCTACGGGCGCGTCCTCCCCGACGGCACCCCCGTCAATCCCGACAGCTACGACTACCGGCGCGCCGCGTGGGACGCCGTGCACTTCGCCCGACTCCTTGATCGGTTCTGGCAGAACCTCCGGCGATGCGTCGGCTGGAACGTCCAATACGCCGGCTGTGTCGAGCCACAACGACGACTCGCCCCGCACGCCCACTTCGCCATCCGGGGCACCATCCCCCGCACCGTGCTGCGGCAGGTCGCCGCCGCCACCTACCACCAAGTCTGGTGGCCCCCGGCTGACGAGCTGGTGTACTCCCTCGACCGGCTCCCCGTCTGGGACGGCGACCAGGGACAGTGGGTCGACCCCGACACCCGTGAGCCGCTGACTTCCTGGGCTGACGCCCTGGACCTCATCGACACCGACCCCGACGCGCAACCCGCCCACGTCGTCCGGTTCGGCACCCAGGTCCACGCGGAGGGCGTCACCCCGGGCACGGTCCACGCCAACCGCACGATCGGCTACATCACGAAGTACATCACCAAGAGCGCCGCCGACTGCCACAAGCCGACCACCGACCGGCAACGGGACCACCTGGACCGGCTGTGGCAGGAACTCCGGGTCACGCCCTGCAACGAACGGTGCGCCAACTGGCTGCTCTACGGCGTCCAACCGAAGAAGGCACACGGCAGGCTCCAAGCCGGGCGCTGCAAGGGCAAGGTCCACCAACGGGCCACCCTCGGCATCGGCGGCCGACGCATCCTCGTCTCCCGCGACTGGTCCGGCAAGACCCTCGCCGACCACCGCGCCGACGCTCGCGCCTGGGTCCGTCGACTCCTGGGCGTCTCGACCGGCGCTGATGATGCTGAGCCCGTCGACCAGGACGACGCCCCCGTCTACGCGTGGGAGATGGCGCGGCCCGAAGATCCCGACATCCCACCTCTGCAACACCGACTACTCAAGGCGCTGTCACAACGTGCCCAGTGGAAGGCGGCTCTCCTTGCTGCTCGATCGTCTGCCGGCTCGGGGGAGGCTTCGCATGGATGATCGCCTCTGGTCGGTTGATGACGTGGCGGCGTATCTGCGGGTGCCCGTGGAGACCCTCTACCGTTGGCGCAAGGTCAAGTACGGTCCGCCGGCTGCCCGGGTCGGCCGGCATCTGCGCTACGACCCGGCCGACGTGCGCGGGTGGTTTAAGACCCAGGCGGCGGCGTAGCCATGGCCCACGTCGAAGACCGCTGGTACAGCACGATCAAGCACCCAAGCGGGCGCACCGAGCGCGTGAAGTCGGAACTGTTCGGCAAAGGAATGCGCTACCGCGTCCGCTACATCGCCCCGGACGGTCGGGAGCGCAGCAAGTCCTTTCCCGACCGGGCCAAGCGCGAGGCCGACGCGTTCCTCGTCTCGGTCGAGTCGGACAAACTGCGGGGCACCTACATCGACCCAGACGCCGGGAGGATCACGTTCCGTGAGTACGCGGAGGAATGGCTCCGCACCCGGTCGTTCGATGAGTCGACGCGCGAGTCAACGGAGTTCCGGGTTCGCAAGCACCTGATGCCCTACTTTGGTGATCGGCAACTCAAGGCGATCAAGCCGGGCAACGTGCGCGAGTGGGACCGGAGCATGGTCGGCAAGCTCGCCCCCGCGACCCGGGCCGTCGTCTTTGCTCACCTCCGGACGATCCTCACCGCCGCTGTCGATGACGAGAAGATCGCGAAAAACCCCTGCTCGGCAAGCTCGGTGACCCCACCCAAACCGGTGCAGCGCCGGGTAGTGCCGTGGAAGGTCACGACGGTTGCCGCCATCCGGGAATCCCTGTCCCGCCGTTACCGTCCCGCCGTCGACCTGGGCGGAGGCTGTGGCATGCGACAGGGAGAGATCTTCGGCCTCGGTGTCGATGACCTTGACCTTGATGGCGGCTGGGTGCACGTCACCCGTCAGGTCAAGCTCGTCCGCTCGCGGCTGGTCTTCGGCCTGCCCAAGAATGACCGGGACCGTCGTGTCCCGCTCCCGGCGAGCGTGGCTGAATCCCTGCGCGCCCACCTCGACTGGTGTGAGCCTGTAAAGATCACCCTTCCGTGGGAAGACCCATTCAGCGATGAGCAGGTCACCGTGCCCCTGGTGCTGACGACTCCGCGCAAGGGTGCGATCAACCGGTCGACGTTCGACGCGAAGGCATGGCGGCCGGCGCTGACCGCCGCAGGCATCGTCTCGACCAGGGCGACGGGCATGCACGCCTTGCGCCACTTCTACGCCTCGGCGCTGCTCGACGCGGGGGAGAGCATCAAGGCGCTCGCGGAGTACCTCGGCCACGCCGACCCCGGGTTCACACTGCGGGTCTACACCCATCTGATGCCGACCAGCGAAGACCGCACCCGCCGGGCGATTGATGATCTGTTCCGGGGGCCTGACGGCCTGGCGACGGCCTGATCATGCTTCCGGTGGAAGTTTCCGCAGCATAACGCGGGTGCGCGTAGCAGAATCCGGCGTACAGGTCGACTCGTCCGTCGCCCTCCGGCTGGCCGGCACGGCCCTGGGGCTGCTCAGTCGTGCTCCGGTAGGCCGTTGATCCGGTGCGCCGCGGCGTGCAGCACCTCCGCCACCAGTCGGCGCACATGACCGCCCCGGGCCCGGTAGAGCGCCCGGCGGCCCTCCCGCCGCACGCTGACCAGCCCCGCCAACCGGAGCTTGCCGAGGTGCTGCGACACCGCCGGCCGGGCCAGCCCCACCGCCGCCACCAGCGCGGTCACGTCGTGCTCGCCCTCGCTGAGCAGGTGCATCAGCCGCAGCCTGGTGCCGTCGGCCAGCATCCGCAGCATCTCCGTCGCCGCCGCCACGTCCGGCCCGCCAGGTAGGCGCTGTTGCAGGTCACTGGCAGGTGCAACATTGTCGCGTGCGTACATGAGCACATATTATCGCCGGCGTCAGGGGTACGGACCGTCCGTGCGACCGGGCGAACTGGGGGAGCGGTGACGGACCACGGCCACGGCCATGACCACTCGCGCGACCACGGCCGGCACGAGCGCGACCATGATCACCACCACGGCGGGCGCACCGCCTGGTGGCACCGGCTGACCCACGCCGCCGTCCCCCACTCCCACGACTCCCGGGCGAAGGTCGACCCCGCCCTGGAGTCCTCCCGGCAGGGCCTACGCGCCCTGTGGCTCTCGCTGGTCGGACTCGGGATCACGGCGCTCGCCCAGGCGGTCATCGTGGTGCTGTCCGGCTCGGTGGCGCTGCTCGGCGACACCCTGCACAACGTCGCCGACGCCCTGACCGCCGTGCCGCTGGGGATCGCCTTCCTCGTCGGCCGGCGTGCCGCCACCCGCGCCTACACCTACGGGTACGGCCGGGCCGAGGACCTCGCCGGCATCATCATCGTCGCGGTCATCGCCGCCTCCGCCGTCGCCGCGGCCGGGACCGCCGTCGTCCGGCTGCTGCACCCCGCCGAGGTGACCCACCTGCCCTGGGTCGCCGCCGCCGGCCTCGTCGGCTTCCTCGGCAACGAGCTGGTCGCCCAGTACCGCATCCGGGTCGGCCGGCGCATCGGCTCCGCCGCCCTCGTCGCCGACGGGCTGCACGCCCGCACCGACGGGTACACCTCGCTGGCCGTGCTCGCCGCGGCCGGCGGTGCGGCCCTCGGCTGGCGCTGGGCCGATCCCGTCGTCGGCGTGGTCATCGCCGTCGCCATCACCTTCGTCCTCAGGGACGCCGCCCGCGAGGTCTACCGGCGCCTGATGGACGCCGTCGATCCCGACCTCGTCGACCAGGCCGAGTCCGCGCTGCGGGCCGTCGACGGCGTGCAGGACGTGGCCGCCGTGCGACTGCGCTGGATCGGCCACCGGCTGCACGCCGAGGCGGAGCTGGTGGTCGACGCGAAGCTCAGCCTCCTCGCCGCGCACGAGATCGCGGCCGACGCCGAACACCAGCTCACCCACGCCGTGCCCCGGCTGGCCACCGCCACCGTCCATACCGACCCGGACAGTCATCCCGGGGGGCACCATCACACCGCGCTGTCGCACCGCCGGCGTGCGCCCTCCCGATGAGTGCCCGGTAGCTGCCCCGATCGCCGTCACCGGCCCTGTCTGGGCAGCTCACGCCCCTGCGTATGCCGCCGGCGCGCCGACATCGGGGCAAGCTCGGACGGGCGGAAGTTGCCGGAATGCAACTACGATCCTGAGGTGGTTCGCGCCGAGCACCTGAGGGACGAGCAGCGGTTGCACCGCATCGAGGCGGTGACCGATGCCACGCTCTCTCGTCTCGACGTCGCCGACCTCTTCGACGAGATGCTCGACCGGGTCCGCGACCTGCTGCAGGTCGACACGGCGGCGATCCTCCTGCTCGACGTACGCGCCCAGCAGTTGGTCGCCACCGCGGCCAAGGGGCTGGAGGAGGAGGTGCGCCAACGGTTCCGGGTCTCGGTCGGGCGTGGCTTCGCCGGCCGGATCGCCTACACCCGGCAGCCGGTGATCATCGAGCAGGTCACCCCGGACAAGGTGGTCAACCCGATCCTGCTGGACACCGGTGTCCGGTCCCTGCTGGGCGTACCGATCATCGCGCGAGGTGACCTCGTCGGCGTCCTGCACGTCGGCACCCTCACGCCGCGCCGGTTCACCGCCGACGACGTCCGCCTGCTGGAACTCGTGGCCGACCGGCTCAGCCTGGCCAGCCGGGCCCGCGCGAACACGCTGGACCAGGCCGCCGCGCTGGCGCTGCAGCGCAGCCTGATCCCCACCGAACTGCCCGAGGTGCCCGGTATCGAGATGGCCGCCCGGTACGTGCCGGGTCACGCCTCCGGCGTCGGCGGCGACTGGTACGACGTCTTCACCCTCCCGTCCGGCTGGACGGGTGTGGTGGTCGGCGACGTGTCGGGTCACGGGCTGCAGTCGGCCGTGGTGATGGGCCGGGTCCGCAGTGCCCTGCGCGCGTACGCGCTGGTCTGCGACGATCCGGCCGAGGCGCTGACGCTGCTCGACCGGAAGGTGGTCCACTTCGAGGCCGGCAGCCTGACCACCGCGCTGTACGCGATGATCTCCCCGGACGGCACCACCGTGCGTGTCGCCCTGGCCGGGCACCCCCGCCCGGTGCTGGCCGTCCCCGGCCAACCGAACGACATGCTCTCCGCCCGCGTCGACCCACCGCTCGGCACCGGCCGCCGGCCGCCCGCGCGGCACACCACCACGATCGACTTTCCGCCCGGCGCGGTCCTGGTCTCCTACACCGACGGCCTCGTCGAACGCCGCGGCGAACTGCTCGACGTCGGCATCGCCCGGCTGATGGCCGCCGTGTCGCCGGCGTCCGTCGAGACGGTCTGCGCCACCGTCATGGCGATGCTCGACACCGAGCACCCGGTTGACGACATCGCCCTGCTGGCCATCCGCCGCCTGCCCGACTAGACCGCCGCGGTGGGGAGGGCGGCTGTGCCGGGTTGGTGGACGGTTCGGCGTGGTCGCGGATCCGGTGCCGGCCGGGCCCACACCCGGCCGGGCCGGCGTCCATCCACTTTGGCGCCCCTGGTGCACTCGCACCCTATGTAGAAATCCGATACAGTGCCGACCATGCGGATGACGATTCCGGTGGCTAAGGTGCTCGCCGCACTCCTCGCCGACCCGGCGGCCCCCCGCTACGGCCTCGACCTGATGAAGCTCACCGGCCTGCCCAGCGGCACCCTCTATCCCGTCCTGCACCGGCTCCAGGCGGCCGGCTGGCTCGCCGCCGACTGGGAGGAGGTCGATCCGGTCGCGGCCGGTCGACCCGCGCGCCGCTACTACCTGCTCACCCCCGAGGGCGTACGCGCCGCCCGCCAGGCGCTCGCCGAGCTGCGGGCCCTCGCCCCGGACGGCCGGGCGTGGGGTGGCGTCGAGCCGACGGGAGCCCCGGCGTGGTGAGCCGGCGGCTGGCCGAGTTCCTGCTGCGGTCGGCGGTGCGCCGCTGGCCGGCGGAACTCCACGACGAACTGTCCCGGGAGTGGCAGGCCGAGCTGCACGTGCTGGCCGAGCACGGCCAGCGGTGGCGGATGCTGCGCTTCGCCGCCAGCCTGGCCGCCAGCCGGGCCGGCACGCCGGTGGTCGACCGGACCCGGTTCGACTCTCGGGCCCGCCGGACGGCCGCCACCCTGCTGCTGGCCCCGTCGGCCTGCCTGGCGATCGTGATGATCGCGGTGGTCGGGTCCGGGGCGCTGGTCGGCTCGCTCTTCGGGGTGGTGGACGCGAACCTGTCGCAGGTGCCCGTGTTGAGCGCCCTCACCGCCGGGCTCGCGGTGCTGCTGGCCCGTCGGGTCGGCCGGGGCGCCGCGCGTACCGCCCTGCGTGGACCGCTGCGTCGGGCGCTCGGCGTGATGCTGCCCCTGGGCCTCACCGTCGTCGCCGTCGAGTACGCGCTGAACACCACCACCGACGACCTGGTCCGTACCGCACCCGGTCTGGTGGTGTGGCTGGCCGGCCTGGCGCTGGTGCTCTGGGGGGCCGGGACGCTCGCCGGGCGGGGACGGGTCCGGGCCGCCTGGTGGCTGGGGGTGCTCGCCGCGCTGGTGGTCGCCGACGCGGCGGTGGTGCTCTCCGTGGTCAACCACATCCCCGGCGGTCCGGGGACGGTCGTCGACGGGGTGGCGCAGTACGACAGCGTCAACCGGGTCTCCGCGCCGCTGTGGCTCTTCACCTGCTGGACCGACTGGTCCTTCGGGCTGCCCCGCCCGACGCAATGGGAGATCTTCCTGATCGGTGACCTGGTCGAGCTGCAACCCTTCCTCTACCTGGCCGGTACCCCGTACGCGCTGGCGTACGTCGTCGGCGCGGCCCGGCCGGCCGACCCGGTGGCCGTGCCGGCGCCGGTGTCGTCGCCCGCCTGAGCGGACCCGGCCGGGTCGCTCCCTGCGCCTAACGGACCACGAGCGTGACCGAATCCTGGCTGAGCAGGAGTGGAATCGTGTGCGACTTCGCCCGTTCCGTCCCGCGACGGCCGGAGCACGTCTACTGTGGAGGTCATCAGGACTATTTGCGGCGTTCCGGTGGCGGCCGGGCACTTCGCGGTGCACAGTGATCGCATGAGCGACGACGGAAGTGGTGGGCACTACTACTGGTGCACGCGACACCACCGGGTCGAGACCGATGCCGACGTGTGCCCCGCGAAGCACGTTCTCGGACCGTACGCCTCAGCCGCCGACGCGGAGAACGCCCTGCAGACGGTGCGGGAGCGGAACGAAGCGTGGGACGCCGAGGACGCCCGTTGGGCCGGGGAGGGCAGCTAGACGGCGCGGGACGGCCCGCGTCGAGGTGATCCGTGCTCCGCGAGGGCGAGAGCACGTCCCCAAGGAGGGAACCGAGATGGCCGAAGCACAGCAGGCCACCACCCGCCCGGCCGCCAGACGTACGAGCGCGAAGAAGACCACCGCAGCCAGGCGTACCGTGGGCACGGCCACGGCCAGGACGGCGACGGTCACCAAGGCGTCCGCCAACGCCTCGGGTGCGGGCGCCGGCCGGGTGCCGGCGAAGAAGGCGGTCGCGAAGAAGGCGGCCGCCAGGAAGGCCGTGTCGGCGGCGCGGAAGGCACCCGCGAAGAAGGCGCCGGCCACCAGGACCACCGCCAAGAAGGCGCCCGCGAAGAAGGCCACCACGGCGAAGAAGACGGTGGCCGCGAAGAAGGCCACCGCGGCGAAGCGGGCTCCGGCGAAGAAGGCGCCCGCGAAGAAGGCACCGGCGAAGAAGGCCGTGGCGGCGAAGCGGGCGCCGGCGAAGAAGACCACGGCCGCGAAGAAGACCACGGCCCGCAAGGTCACCGCGACCACGGCCCGGAAGGCCGGCGCCGCGCCGAAGAAGACGGCGGCCGCCAAGAAGGCCACCGTGGCGAAGAAGGCTCCGGCGAAGAAGACCACCGCCACCCGTCCCGCGGCCCGCAAGACCGCGGCGAAGAAGGCGCCCGCGAAGAAGGCCACCACGGCGAAGAAAACCGCGGCGGCCAAGAAGGCACCGGCCAAGAAGACCACGGCCGCCCGGAAGACCACCGCCCGCAAGGCGCCCGCGCGGAAGGCCACCGCCTGACGTCGCGGCGCCGCCGGTCTCCGGCAACTCCAGTGCGGCTGGCGGCCACAACTCGGCCGCCGCGCCGCCAGGCGGCGCTCCGGACCGGATGAGGGCCGGTCTGGCGCCGTGCCGGCACCTGAAGCCGTCGCCGGCGCCTCGGTCGGTGGGCGGATCACCCGCCGCACTGTCAGGATTGACCACGTGGTGATCCGACGCGTACTCGCGCCCCGCATCGACTTCGGCGCGCTGCGCCGTGAGCTGGGACTGCCCGAGGGCTTCCCGGCCGCGGCGCAGCGCGAGGCCGACGAGGCGGCCGCTGCGCCGCTGCCCGCCGTCGCCGACCGGACCGACGTCCCGTTCGTCACGGTCGACCCGGCGGCCTCGCGCGACCTCGACCAGGCGATGCACCTCGCCCGCCGCCCCGGTGGCGGTTTCCGGGTCCGGTACGCCATCGCCGACGTGGCCACCCACGTACGCCCCGGTGGCGCGCTGGAGGCGGAGACCTGGCGCCGCGGGCAGACCGTCTACCTGCCCGACGGCAACGTGCCGCTGCACCCGCACACCCTCAGCGAGGGGGCGGCGAGCCTGCTGCCCGACGCCGACCGGGCGGCGGTGCTCTGGACCCTCGACCTCGACGCCGACGGCGCCACGGTCGGCGTGGTGGTGGAACGCGCCCGGGTCCGCAGCCGGGCCAAGCTCGACTACGTCGGCGTGCAGCTCGCCGCCGACGCCGGCCGGCTGCCCGAGCCGATCGCCCTGCTGCCCGAGATCGGTGCCCTGCTCACCGCCCGTGGGCTGCGCCGGGGCGCGGTCAACCTGCCCCTGCCCGAGCAGGACGTCGAGCCGGACGGCGACGGCTGGCGGCTGGTGCTGCGCGGGCCAGGCCTGATGGAGGACCACAACGCGCAGATCTCGCTGCTGACCGGGATGGCCGCCGCCGACATCATGCTCGCCGGCCGGATCGGACTGCTGCGGACGATGCCCGCGCCGAAGCCGGAGGCGGTCGACCGGCTGCGGCTGGCCGCCGGCCCGCTGGGCGTCCGCTGGCCGGCGGGGATGTCGGTGGGCGAGGTGCTCGCCGGACTGGACGCCTCCCAGCCCCGGGCGGCCGCCTTCATCGACCAGGCGGCCGAGCTGATGCGCGGGGCCGCGTACACCGCCTTCGACGGGGAGTTGCCCGAGCAGCCGGCGCACGGCGGGGTGGCCGCCGCGTACGCCCACGTCACGGCGCCGCTGCGCCGGCTCGCCGACCGGTACGCGACCGAGGTCTGCCTGGCCCTGCACGAGGGCCGGGAGGTGCCCGACTGGGCCCGCGCCGCGCTGCCGAAGCTGCCCGAGGTGATGGCGACCACCGACCGGATGGCGTCGACGGCCACCCGGGGCGCGATCGAGCTGGCCGAGGCGGTGCTGCTGGAGCACCGGGTGGGGGAGACCTTCGAAGCGGCGGTGCTGGACGTGGACGAGCCCCGGCCGGCCACCGACCCGCCCCGGCAGGCCGGCAACGGCCGGCCCGGTCGACCGCCCGGCGGCACGGTGGCGCTGGACGAGCCGCCGGTCCGCGCCCGCTGCGTCGGCCAACTGCCGCTCGGCGAGCGCGTCGCGGTCCGCCTGGTCAGCGCCGACCCCACCCACCGCAAGGTCCTCTTCGAACGCGCCTGACCCACCGGCCGGGCCAGCGGGGATTGTCACAGCCGCGTACGGTGCTGCCCGGTGGCACGGTTTGCGAGGATGATCGCATGGCTTACGACGCGAGCACGCTGCCCGATGTCTCCGGGCTGACCGTCGGCATCATTGGTGGCACCGGCGACCAGGGGCGGGGTCTCGCCTACCGGTTAGCCCGGGCCGGGCAGACTGTCCTGATCGGGTCCCGCTCCGCCGACCGGGCGGCGCAGGCCGCCGCCGAGATCGCCGCCCTGCCCGGCGTACCGGCCAACGGCGTGGTGTCCGGCGCGGACAACGACGAGGTGGCCCGCCGCAGCGACGTGGTGATCATCGCGGTGCCGTGGGACGGGCACGCCGCCATCGTCGCCGCTCTGGCCGGTGCCCTCGTCGGCAAGATCGTGATCGACTGTGTCAACCCGCTCGGCTTCGACAAGCAGGGCCCGTACGCCCTCGCCGTCGAGGAGGGCAGCGCCGTGCAGCAGGCCGCCCGGCTGCTGCCCGAGTCCCGGGTCTGCGCCGCGTTCAACCACGTCAGCGCGCCGCTGCTGGCCGACCCGGAGATCGACCGGATCGACCTGGACGTGCTGATCTGCACCGAGGACCGGGAGCTGGTCGGCGTGGTCGCCGCGCTCGCCGCCCGGATCCCCGGCATGCGGGGCGTCTACGCCGGTCGGCTGCGCAACGCCCACCAGATCGAGGCGTTCACCGCGAACCTGATCGCGATCAACAAGCGCTACAAGGCGCACGCCGGCATCCGGGTCACCGACCTCTGAACCGCAGCCGCCGTACCGGCCAGTGCGGGCGGTGCGGCCCTCAAGCCGCACCGCCCGACCTGCTCAGAAGGTGTGCTCGGCGGCGGGGAACTGCCCGTCGCGTACCTCGTCGGCGTACCGCCGGGTGGCGTCGGTCAGCGCGCCGGCCAGGTCGGCGTAGCGCTTGACGAAACGCGGCGCCTTTCCGGTACGCAGCCCGGCCATGTCCTGCCAGACCAGCACCTGTGCGTCGGTGTCCGGGCCGGCACCGATGCCCACGGTCGGGATCCGCAGCTCGGCGGTGATCCGCTTGGCCACCTCACCCGGCACCATCTCCAGCACCACCGCGAACGCGCCCGCCTCGGCGACCGCCCGGGCGTCGGCGATCACCTCCTCGGCGGTGTCGCCGCGGCCCTGCACCCGGTAGCCGCCCAGCGTGTGCTCGCTCTGCGGGGTGAAGCCGATATGCGCCATCACCGGGATGCCGGCGCCGACGATCGCCTCGATCTGCGCGGCGCAGCGCCGGCCGCCCTCCAGCTTCACCGCGTGGCAGCCGCCCTCCTTCATGAACCGCACCGCGGTCCGCAGCGCCTGCGTCGGCCCCTCCTCGTAGGAGCCGAAGGGCAGGTCGCCGACGATGAGCGAGTGCTTCGTCGCCCGGACCACCGCCCGGACCAGGGGCAGCAGCTCCTCGGCGGTCACCGGCAGGGTGGTCTCGTAGCCGAAGACGTTGTTCGCCGCCGAGTCGCCGACCAGCAGCACCGGAATCCCCGCCTGGTCGAAGATCGAGGCGGTGTACTGGTCGTACGAGGTGAGCATCGCCCACCGCTCGCCGCGCTCCTTGGCGGCGATCAGATCGCGGGTACGGACCCGCCGGGTGGCCGGCCCGCCGTAGAGGGCGGTCACCTCGGCCGGGGTGGACTCCACCATGACTCTCTCCTTCCTCGAGGCCGCGTTCGCGGTCCCCGGGCTCTGCCGCGATCGTCGCACCGGACGACCGGGCGGCGGCAGGGCGGAGTGGAGGATGTCACTTCCCGACCCCGCGTACCGGGCAGGCTCAGCCCGGCGGGCGGGAAGCCGGCAGCCCGGCGGGCGGAGCCGCTCAGCCGTGCTCGCGCCAGCGGTTCGTGATCGGCAGCCGGCGGTCCCGCCCGAACGCCTTGTGCGAGATCTTCGTGCCGGGCGCCGACTGCCGGCGCTTGTACTCGGCGGTATCCACCATCCGCAGCACCTTGTCCACCACCGCGGCAGTGTGGCCCGACGCGATCAGCCCGTCCCGGCCCAGGTCGCCGTCGACGTAGCCGATCAGGATCGGGTCGAGCACGTCGTAGTCGGGCAGGG
Organism: Micromonospora sp. NPDC007230; assembly: GCF_042869115.1. Taxonomy (NCBI): domain Bacteria; kingdom Bacillati; phylum Actinomycetota; class Actinomycetes; order Micromonosporales; family Micromonosporaceae; genus Micromonospora; species Micromonospora sp. NPDC007230. The sequence goes on from NZ_JBIAFE010000015.1 coordinate 49,136, forward strand.
TGTCGCTGTCCAGTTGGCCGGGGCTCAGCTCGGCCGACGGGGGCTTGCCGATCGAGCTCTCCGGGATCGGCGGGGTCTCGCCGCGGCGCTCGGCGTCCGCGTTGCGCCACCTCGCCAGCCGCCAGATCAGCGTCTTCCAGACGTCCTTGACCGGGTTGTAGCCGCCCACCGAGTCGCCGTAGAGGGTGGAGTAGCCGACCGCCAGCTCGCTCTTGTTGCCGGTGGTGAGGACCAGATGGCCCTCCTGGTTCGACAGCGCCATGAGGATCACCCCGCGGACCCGGGCCTGGAGGTTCTCCACGGCCACCCCGGAGAGCGACATGTTGGCCAGGAAGGCGTCCACCATGGGCTGGATCGGCTCGATCCGGTAGTCCAGGCCGGTCCGCTTGGCCAGGTCCTCCGCGTCCGCCCGGGAGTGCTCGGAGGAGTGCTGGCTGGGCAGCGAGACGCCGACCACCCGGTCCGGCCCGAGCGCGTCCACCGCGATGGCGGCCGACACCGCCGAGTCGATCCCGCCGGAGAGACCCAGCACCACCGACGGGAACCGGTTCTTGTTGACGTAGTCGCGCATGCCCAGCACCAGCGCCTGCCACACCTCGGCCTCGTCGGCGACCGGCTCGATGATCCCGCCGGTCGCGATCTCACCGGTGGCGGCCGGCGGGAGGCTGTCGCTGACCTTGGTGCGGACCACCCGCATTCCGCCGAGCTCCTGCTCGCCGTCAACCTGCTCCAACGCCTGTGGCAGATCCACGTCGTGCACCAGCAGGTGCTCGACGAACTGCGGCGCCCGGGCGAGCAGCGTGCCGTCCGCGCCGACGATCATCGAGTCGCCGTCGTAGACCAGCTCGTCCTGGCCGCCGACCATGTTCACGTACGCGACGGTGGCGCCGGCCTCGGCGGCCCGGCGGCGGACCAGCGGCAGCCGGACGTCGTCCTTGTTCAGCTCGTACGGCGAGCCGTTGATGTTGACCACCAGCCCGACGCCGGCCTGCCGGGCCACCGCGAACGGGCCACCGGCCTGCCAGAGGTCCTCGCAGATGGTCAGCCCGACGTCCACCCCGCCGATCCGGACCACCTCAAGCGTGTTGCCCGGGACGAAGTACCGGTCCTCGTCGAAGACGCCGTAGTTGGGCAGGTGGTGCTTGAAGTAGGTGGCCACGACCGCGCCCCGGTGCAGCAGCGCGGAGGCGTTGCGGGCGCCCCGGCCCGGCTGGGCGTCGCCGCTGACCTGGGGCGGGCCGTCCGCGTCGAGGTAGCCGACCACGACCGGCAGGTCGCCGAGCCCGTCAGCGGCCAGGTCGGCGGCGAGCTGCCGCAGCGCGGCCTGGGAAGCGGCGACGAAGGAGCGGCGGAAGACGAGGTCCTCGACCGGGTAGCCGGTCAGCATCAGCTCCGGGAAGAGCGTGAGCTGGGCGCCGGCGTCGGCGGCCTTGCGGGTCCAGGCGCGGATCAGGTCGGCGTTGCCGGCGAGGTCGCCGACGGTCGGATTGACCTGACACAGGGCGAGACGCAAGGTGGGCATGTCCCTCATCTTGCCCCAGCGGGGCGGGCCCAACCCGGCCGGACGCCGGAGACGCCGGCCACGCTCCCACCCCCGACGACGGCGGCGGGACACGGCGGGACAGCCCCGGGGTGGTCGCGTAACGTCGGCGTAACCAGGCCGGTGGAGACTGGGCGGTCAGGGTCGGGCCGGCCGGACCGGCGCCGGACGTACGTGTCACGAGGGGTGGAAGTGGACCGTCAGCAGGAGTTCGTCCTCCGTACGCTGGAAGAGCGGGACATCCGGTTCGTCCGGCTGTGGTTCACCGACGTGCTCGGCACGCTCAAGAGCGTGTCGGTGGCCCCGGCGGAGCTGGAGGCGGCCTTCGACGAAGGCATCGGGTTCGACGGCTCGGCCATCGAGGGCTTCGCCCGGGTCTTCGAGTCCGACATGGTCGCCATGCCCGACCCGACCACCTTCCAGGTCTTCCCCTTCGAGGGCGGGGTGAGCGGCGAGAGCGCCCGGATGTTCTGCGACATCCTGCTCCCCGACGGCAGCCCGTCCTGGGCCGACCCGCGGCACGTGCTGCGCCGGGCGCTCTCCCGGGCGGCCGAGAAGGGCTTCACCTTCTACACCCACCCGGAGATCGAGTTCTTCCTGCTCGAGGACGGCGCCAACGACGGCTCGGTGCCGACTCCGGTGGACACCGGCGGCTACTTCGAGCACACCACCCACGCGGTGGCCCGGGACTTCCGCCGGCAGGCCGTGCTGGCGCTGGAGCGGATCGGCATCTCGGTGGAGTTCAGCCACCACGAGGTGGCCCCCGGCCAGCAGGAGATCGACCTGCGCTACGCCGACGCGCTGACCACCGCCGACAACATCATGACCTTCCGGCACGTGGTGAAGGAGGTGGCGCTCTCCACCGGCGTGCAGGCCAGCTTCATGCCGAAGCCGTTCACCGACCAGCCGGGCAGCGGCATGCACACCCACCTGTCGCTGTTCGAGGGGGAGCGCAACGCGTTCCACGACGCCGGCGACCCGATGAAGCTCTCCAAGGTGGCCAAGTCGTTCATCGCCGGGCTGCTCACCCACGCCCGGGAATACACCGCGGTCACCAACCAGTGGGTCAACTCCTACAAGCGGCTGTTCCCGCTGGCGCTGCCGGACCGGATCACCGAGAGCCCGGCGTACGTCTGCTGGGGCCACCTGAACCGGTCCGCGCTGGTCCGGGTGCCCGCGTACGGCAAGCCGAATTCGGCCCGGGTGGAGGTGCGCTCGCTGGACTCGGCGGCCAACCCGTACCTGGCGTTCGCGGTGATGCTCGGCGCCGGTCTCAAGGGGATCGAGGAGGGCTACGAGCTGCCCCCGGGCGCGGAGGACGACGTCTGGTCGCTGAGCAGCGCCGAGCGCCGCGCCATGGGCTACGAGGCGCTGCCGGAGAACCTCGCCGAGGCGATCGACGTGATGGCCGGTTCGGAGCTGGTCGCCGAGGTGCTCGGCGAGCACGTCTTCGACTTCTTCCTGCGCAACAAGCGGGCCGAGTGGGAGCAGTACCGCCGCGAGGTCACCCCGTACGAGCGCCAGCGCTACCTGTCGCTCTGAGGTAATGCGCGGGATTGGCGATGTGGCGGCATCCCCGGACCGGGATGCCGCCACATCGGCGAGGTGCAGTCGATCAGCGTGACGGGTCTTAGCGGCCGTTACCCCAGCCGCCGCGGTGGCCGCCGCCGCCCGGGCCCGGGAAGACACCGGCCTCGACCGCCTTCAGCACCGCGTCGGCCTGCTCCTGGGTGAGCTTGCCGTCCTTGACGGCCTGGTCCAGCCGCTCCTTCAGCTGCGCCTGCCGCTCCTGCTGCCACGCCTGCCGGTCCTCGGTCGACGGCCGCTCCGGGCGGTCGCCCTGGTGCTGCTCGCGGATCTTCTCCAGCGCCGCGGTGACCTTGTCGGTCGACACGCCGAGCTCCTTGGCGAGGGCGTCGGCGAACTCGGCCTGCCGGTCGGCCCGCTGCTGCTTGCGGTCGGTGCCCTGATCGGCGTTGGCGCTGGCGCTCGGGCTCGGGCTCTTGTCGTCGGCGAGCGCCACCGTGGGGGCGGCGATCCCGACGCCGAGCACCCCGGCGGCGGCCAGGCCGGCCAGTACGTGCTTCCTCGACATCTTGCGGATCATGCGGTTCTCCAGTTCGGTGGTGGTGCGTTGACGTGACCGACAGTGACGGGCGGAGCTGGGGGGAACCCGTGGTGAGCCTGTCAACGCGCTGAAAATCCGGTTTCGAAGTGCGGGCAAACCGGTTGCGAGGGGCACGGCAAGGCCGGAAGGGTAGGCCCGCCCGCGACGAGAGGTGACCCGCATGACCAGCCCCGCAATCCGCGAGATCGCCCTCACCGGGCCGGGCTCCGGGCCGTACGCCATCACGACCGGCCCCGACGGCGCGCTCTGGCTGACGCTGGCCGGGACGGGCGGGGTGGCGCGGCTGGGGCGGGACGCCTCGGTCCGTACCTACCGGACCGACCCGGCGGAGAGCCGGCCGCTGATCATCACCACCGGGCCCGACGGCGCCCTCTGGTACACCCGCTCCGGCGATCATCGGCTCGGCCGGATCACCGTCGAGGGCGACGTCAGCTCCGTGGCGCTGCCGCCGGGGACCGGCCCCTGCGGCCTCGCCGTCGGCCCCGATGACGCCCTCTGGTACGCGGGCATGGGCAACGACACGATCGGCCGGGTCACCGCCGACGGGTCGGTGACGACGTTTCCGCTGCCGGTGACCGGCGGCTTTCCGTCGATGCTGGCCACCGGCCCCGACGACGCCCTCTGGTTCACCCTCAACCAGGCGAACGCGATCGGCCGGATCGGCCTCGACGGCGAGGTGACCCTGCACGGGCTGCCCACCGAGGCGGCGGGGCCGGTGGGCATCACCCTCGGCGGCGACGGGGCACTCTGGTTCGTCGAGATCGCCGCCGGTCAGCTCGGCCGGATCACCCCCGACGGCCGGGTCGAGGAACACGCGCTGCCGGACCGGGCCGCCCGGCCCCACGCGATCGTCGCCGACCCGGCCGGCGGCTGCTGGTTCACCGAGTGGGGCGCGAACCGGATCGGCCACGTCGACGCCGCCGGCCGGATCACCGGCCACCACCTACCCACCCCGGGATCGGAACCTCACGGCCTCACGGTCACCCCAGACGGCACGGTCTGGGTCGCGCTGGAGATCGGCGCGGTAGCCCACCTGACCCCCTGACCCGGGGCTGGGGTGGGGGTCAGCGGACGGCGGGGGAGACCGTGAGGGTGCCGGCGGTGGCGTCGAGGATGGCGGGGGTGCCGACGGGGACGGTGAGCTGGCCGACGCCGTGACCGATCGGGAGGCCGCCGAGGACGGGCACGCCGAGGTCGCCCAGGCGTTCGGCGAGCACGTCGGCGACCGTGGTGTCCCAGCCGTCCGCGCACTCGGTGAACTGGCCGACCGCGACCCCGGCGACCCCGGCCAGGGCGCCGCAGCGGCGCAGGTGGGTGAGCATCCGGTCGACCTTGTACGGCGGCTCCTGCACCTCCTCGATCAGCAGCACCGCCCCGGTCAGGTCCGGCATGTCCGGCGTGCCGATCGACGCGGTGATCAGGCAGAGGTTGCCGCCGAGCAGCCGGCCCTCCGCCCGGCCGGGCACCCGGACCGGGTACGTCTCCTCCTCCCGCACCGCCTCGACGGTCACCGGCCCGGTGGTCATCAGCGCGGCGTGCAGCGACTCCGCCGAGCGGGGCGGGGTGCGGTCGTCCAGCCACGCCGCTCCCGGGCCGTGCACGCCGGCCAGCCGGGCGCCCCGCCAGAGCGCGAACTGCAGGGCGGTGATGTCGGAGAAGCCGGCCACCACCTTCGGGTCCCGGCGTACCGCGGCCATGTCGATCAGGTCGACCACCCGCTGCGCGCCGTAGCCGCCCCGGGTGCAGATCACCCCGCGTACCTCCGGGTCGGCGAAGGCGGTGTTCAGGTCGGCGGCCCGCAGCTCGTCGCCGCCGGCCAGGTAGCCCTGCCGGGCGTACGCGTTGGGTGCCAGCACCGGGCGCAGCCCCCAGCCGGTGAGCAGTTCCATGCCGCGGGCCACCCGTTCCGGGCGGGTCGGGCCGGAGGGCGACACCAGCATCACGGTGTCGCCGGCACGCAGGACCGGTGGGCGCAGGCAGTGTTCGTCGGTGGGCACGACGGCAGCCTAGTGAGCGCCCGACCGAGCCGTGCCGGCCCTGGTCGGTAGCACCGGCTAGCCTCGACGTCGTGGCGACCGCGCTGGTGATCGAGAACGACCCGACCGACGACCTCCGCCGACTGGGGGAGTGGCTCCTTGAGGGGGGCCTCGACCTGCGGGTGCTGCGCCCGCACGCGGGCGACGAGCTCCCCGCCGACCTCGACGGGTACGCCGCGCTGGTGGTGCTCGGTGGGGAGCAGCAGGCGTACCCGCTGCCCGACGGCAGCCCCGGCGCGCCCTGGTTCCCGGCGATCGAGGGGCTGCTGCGCAAGGCGGTCCGGCACCGCGTACCCACCCTCGGTGTCTGCCTCGGCGCGCAACTGCTGGCCGCCGCGCACGCCGGGCAGGTCGAGCGGAGCCCGTCCGGGCCGGAGGTCGGGCCGGCCGTGGTCGGCAAGCGGGACGCCGCCGACACCGACCCGCTCTTCCGGTACGTGCCGCTGATGCCGGACGTGTTCCAGTGGCACTCCGACGAGATCACCGAGCTGCCGCACGGGGCCACCCTGCTCGCCGCCTCCACCCGCTACCCGCACCAGGCGTTCCGGCTCGGTGACCGGGCCTGGGGGCTGCAGTTCCACATCGAGTGCGACACCGCGATGATCGCCGACTGGGCCCGCGACTCGACGCTCCTCGCCGAGCTGGGCTACGACCCGGAGCTGGTGGTGGCCGCCTGCGACCGGGTGATGGCCGACGTCGAGGAGGTCTGGCAGCCGTTCGCCGTCCGGTTCGCCGCCCTCGCCCTCGGCGAGCTGGACGACAGCGCGCCGCGCCGCAGCCTGCCGCTGCTCGGGCACTGACATGACCCGACCGACCAGGGGGCGCCTCGCCCGGTACGGCTTCGCCGAGGGCGACGGCCGGGCCCGGGCGGCCGACCTGCTCGGCCCGGACGGCCTGGGACTGTGGCGGCCGGACACCCAGGAGCCCACCGACGAGCGGGCCGCCGAGCTGCTGGCCGGCCTCTCCCGGGCGGCCGACCCGGACCTCGCCCTGCGCCAGCTGCACCGCCTCGTCGAGGCGGAGTGGCGGGCCAGCGGAAAGCCGGCGGTGCTCGACGCCCTGTACGCCGACCCGGGGCTGCGCCGCCGGCTGACCGCCGTGCTGGGGGCCTCGTCGGCGCTCGGCGACCACCTGGTGGCCAATCCGGAGCAGTGGACCGTGCTGGCCACCGAGCCGGACGGGCTCGCACCCACCGCCGAGGGCCGGCTCGACCTGGCCACCGCCGCCCGGCTGACCGCCGCCGCCGGCCCCGTGCCGGTGCTGCGGCAGGCGTACCGGCTGGCGCTGCTGCGGATCGCGGCGGCCGACCTGACCGGCGGACGCGGCCTGGAGCAGACCATGGCGGCGCTCTCCGCGCTCGCCGACGCCACCCTCGCGGCTGCCTACCAGATCGCCGTGGACGAGCTGCCGGGCGGGACGCCCCGGCCCCGGCTGGCCGTGGTGGCGATGGGCAAGGCCGGCGGCGACGAGCTGAACTACGTCTCGGATGTGGACGTCATCTTCGTGGCGGCCGAGGACGACGACCTGACCGCCGCGACCCAGGTCGCCACCCGGCTGATCCAGGTCTGCGGGCTGGTCGCCTGGCCGGTTGACGCCGCGCTGCGCCCGGAGGGCAACCGGGGCCCGCTGGTGCGTACCCTCGCCAGCCACCTGGCGTACTACCGGCGCTGGGCCCGGACCTGGGAGTTCCAGGCCCTGCTCAAGGCCCGGCCGGCGGCCGGCGACCTGGCGCTCGCCGGGGAGTGGATCGACCAGCTCGCGCCGCTGGTGTGGACCGCGGCGGAACGCCCCGAGGCGGTCGAGGACGTCCGCGCGATGCGCCGCCGGATCATCGAGAACGTCCCGCCGAAGGAGTTGGAACGCGAGATCAAGCGGGGGCCGGGCGGCCTGCGCGACATCGAGTTCGCGGTCCAGCTGCTCCAGCTCGTGCACGGCCGGGGCGACGAGTCGCTGCGGGCGCCGGGCACCATCCCGGCGTTGCGCGCCCTGGTCGCCGGCGGCTACGTCGGCCGGGCCGACGGGGAGGCGCTGCTGCGCGGCTACCGCTTCCTGCGCGGCGTCGAGCACCGGCTCCAGCTCCAGCACCTGCGCCGCACCCACACCGTGCCTACCGAGCCCGCCGCGCTGCGCTGGCTGGCCGCCGCACTCGGCTACCAGGCCACGCCGGGCCGCAGCGCCGTCGAGGAGTTTCGCGCCGAGTGGGTCACCCACGCCACCGAGGTACGCCGGCTGCACGCGAAGCTGCTGTACCGACCGCTGCTGGAGTCGGTGGCCCGGGTGCCGGCCGACGGGCTGCGGCTGACCCCGGAGGCGGCCCGGCACCGGCTGGAGATCCTCGGGTTCGCCGACCCGGCCGGGGCGCTGCGCCACCTCCAGGCCCTCACCGGCGGGGTGAGCCGCACCGCCGCCATCCAGCGCACCCTGCTGCCGGTGCTGCTCAGCGAGTTCGCCGACGCGCCGGAGCCGGACCGGGGGCTGCTGAACTACCGGCAGGTCTCCGACAAGCTCGGCAGCACGCCCTGGTACCTGCGGCTGCTGCGGGACGAGGGGCCGGTGGCCCGCCGCCTGGCCCGGGTCCTCGCGCTGTCCCGGTATGCCGCCGACCTGCTGGCCCGCGAGCCGGAGGCGCTGCGGCTGCTGGCCGAGGACAGCGAGCTGATGCCACGGCCGCGGGAGGTGCTCTGCGAGGGCTTCGCCGCGGCGGCGGGGCGGCACGACGACCCGGTCGAGGCCGTCCGGGCGGTCCGTGCGCTGCGCCGCCGGGAGCTGCTCCGGCTCGCCTGCGCCGACGTGCTCAGCCGGGCCGGCGCGCTCACCCCACGCCCGCCGCGTGCCGCCGAGGCCGGGGTACGCCCCGACCGGGCACCCACCCTGGCTGACGTCTGCACGGTCGGCACCGCGCTCGCCGACGTCACCGACGCCACCCTGGCCGCCGCGCTGCGGGCCGCCCGGGCCGCCCAGCCGGCGCCGCCCGGGCTGCGTTTCGCCGTGGTCGGCATGGGCCGGCTCGGCGGGTACGAGTCGAACTACCTCTCCGACGCCGACGTCCTCTTCGTCTACGACCCGCCGCCCGGCGTGGACGAGGGCGCGGCCAGCGCCGCCGCCCACGCCATCGCCGAGGAGCTGCGCCGGCTGCTCTCCGCGCCGGCTCCCGACCCGCCGCTCGGGGTCGACGCCGACCTGCGCCCGGAGGGCCGGCAGGGACCGCTGGTCCGCAGCCTCGCCGCGTACGCCCAGTACTACGCCCGCTGGTCGAAGGTGTGGGAGGCGCAGGCGCTGCTGCGGGCCCGGTTCGTCTGCGGCGACGCCGACCTCGGCGCCGAGTTCGAGGCGATGATCGATCCGGTGCGGTACCCGGCCGACGGGCTGACCCGCGAGCAGGTGGTGGAGATCCGCCGGATCAAGGCCCGGGTGGAGACCGAGCGGCTGCCCCGGGGTGCCGACCCGGCCACCCACACCAAGCTGGGCCGGGGCGGGCTGGCCGACGTCGAGTGGGCGGTGCAGCTGCTTCAGCTCCGGCACGCCGGCCGGCTGCCCGCGCTGCGCGGCACCCGTACCCTCGACGCCCTGGCCGCCGCCCGGGCCGCCGGGCTGGTCGACCCGGACGACGCGGCGGAGCTGGCCGCCGGCTGGACGCTCGCGGCGCAGGTCCGCAACGCGCTGATGCTGGTTCGCGGCCGGGCCGGTGACCAGCTCCCGCGGCACGGGCTGGAGCTGGCCGGGGTGGTGCGCCTGCTCGGCCGGGACGACCCCGGCGAGTTCCTCGACGAGTACCTGCGCGTTGGCCGCCGCTCGCGCGCCGCCATGCAGCGGGTGCTGGACACCCCGGCCTGACGGCCATGGACTGCGGGCCGTCGGTGGCCCGGGTCGCCGAGGGAGATGGCCGTGCCGCCGTGCCGTAGGCGAGGCGATGTTCAGGTGCGGCACGCTTTCGAGCTGATGGCGCAGACGATTCAGCCCGGCCCGTATCGCCGCCGGCGGCCGGTCGGTTTGTCGAGACCTGCCGGTGGGACCTCCGCCGTCGTGCCGCCGGGCGCTGAGTCGTTTGCGACATCAGCTCCAAAGGCGTCGCTACATTACTCGGGCGCAGACCGACCCTCCAGCCGGCGGCGCGCGGGGCCGGGGTCAGCTGCCGAGGGTGTAGGTGCCGGCGCGCGGCACCGTCACCGCCGTCCACTCGCCGTCGGCGGTGAGCGTGGCGCCTCCGCTCACGGTCAGCCAACGGTCGTGCCGGACCCGGACCGGCACCCGGCCGGGGCCCGGGACGCGGAAGGTGACCGTGGCGGCGTCCTGCCGGACCAGCTCGCCGGGGGCGCCCACCAGCGGGGTGGGGTCGGCCACGGCGTACAGGCGCCAGTGCTGGTCCGACCAGACCTGGGTGAGGTACGGCAGGCCGGCCTCGACCAGCTCGGCCTCCGGGCGGCCCACCCAGGACAGCTCGGCGTCGGCGACGGCGACGGCGACGTACTGCACCGCGTTGTCGGCCAGCCAGGCCTGGTAGCTCGCCGGAGTGAGCGGGACGCCGGTGCCGGCGGCGCCCGGGACGGTGGTGAAGAAGAGCGGGTTGCGGGCGATGTCGGCCTGGCGCAGCCAGCCCCGGGCCAGCGGCACCTCGCCGAGGTGGGCCGCCTCCCAGTAGTCGCGGGTCGGCGGCACCTCGACCCGGCCGGTCAGCCCGCGCCGCGCCAGCTCGGCCCGCAGCGGCGCGAAGTACGCCGGATCGGCGCTCGGGGCGCCCGCGCCCCGCAGGTCGGCGGTGACCACGGGCGGCTGCCACCAGCAGGCAGCCGCGAGCAGCGCGGCCAGCGTCACCCCGCCGGCCACCCGCCGCCGAGCCACCCGCCTCGGCAGGCGGTCCACCAGCCACCGGGGAAGCCCGGCGGTGGCCGCCAGGACGGGCAGGGCGAACATCACCACGAGGCGGGTGGCGTTCAACCCGACCGGGGTGTGCAGCAGCGCCGCGGCCAGCACCCCGGCCGCCGACAGCAGGGCGCCCACCCGGACCGGCCGGTACGCCACCAGCGCAGCCACCAGCAGGCTGGCCAACACCGCGTGCAGGGTGTCGCTGCGACTGATGTTCATCCAGCCGCCCTCGCCGAAGAGCAGCCCGGTCACCGCCAGCGGCACGGCGGCCGGGACGGCCAGCAGCAGGCCGTCGGCGTACCGGCGGGTGAACAGCAGCGCGACGCCGGCCAGGCCGACGAAGAGCCCGGCGACCGGGCTGGCCGCCGAGGCGAGCAGGGCCGCCAGGCCGGCCAGCACGCCGCGCGCCCACCCGGGGTGCCGGGCGGCCGGCCGGGTGAGGGCGAGCAGCGCGGCCAGGCCGAAGGCGACCCCGAGGGCGTACGTCACCCGGCCGGAGACCAGGTTGCCGGCGATGGTGAGCACCCCGACCAGGCTGCCCAGCAGGGGCCGGGGCACCCCGGCCCGGACCAGCAGCGCGGCGAACGCGGCCGCCGAGGCGAGCAGCGCGAGCGCGCCGGTGGTGCGTACCCCGAGCAGGGCCATCAGCGGCGGTGAGACGAGGCTGTAGCCCCACGGGTGGACGCCGCCGTACCAGCGCAGGTCGACCAGCGCCGGCCCGTGGGCGGCGAAGAAGCCGGCGCGGGCCACCTGGGCCGACAGGTCCGAGCCCAGCGCGGGAAGGGTGACATAAAGCACGCCCAGGACGAGCGCGGACGCGGCGGACACCGCCACCACCCGACCACCCCGCATGCCCACCTCCTGATCGCGACCCACCGTACTGGCAGCATGTCCGATGTGCCTCACCACCTCTCGCGCTGGATCGGGCTGGTCGGCTCCGTGCTGCTCGCCGTGGCCGCCTTCCTCGGCGGCGCGCTGCCGTACGGCGACCTGCGCCCCACCCCCGTCAGCATCTGGCAGGGCCCGCACGGGCCGTTGATCATCAGCACCTGGTTGGCCGGCACGGCGCTGCTGGGCTGGGCCTGGTGGTCGCTGCGCGACCGGGTGCCGTCGACCCGCTGGGTGCTCGTCACGATCGGGCTCTGGCTGCTGCCGATGCTGGTCACGCCGCCGCTCGGCAGCCGGGACGCGTACGCGTACGCCTGCCAGGGCACCAGCTACGCCGCCGGGATCAACCCGTACGAACAGGGCGTCTCCGCCCTGCCCTGCCCGTGGCTGGACACCATCTCGTACATCTGGCGGGACACCCCCGCCCCGTACGGACCGCTGTTCGTGATGATCTCCGGGGCGGTGGTGACCGCCGCCGGCTCGCTGGCCGCCAGCGTCGCGCTGTTCCGAGTGCTCGCCGTGGCCGGGGTGGCGCTGGCCGCCGTGTCCCTGCCGGTGCTGGCCCGCCGCTGCGGGGTGCCGCCGCAGCGGGCGCTCTGGCTGGCGCTGGCCGGCCCGCTGGTGCCCGTGCACCTGATCTCCGGCGCGCACAACGACGCGATCATGGTGGGCCTGCTCATCGCCGGGCTGGCGGTGGTGGCTGCCCGGCCGGGCCGCCCACTGCCGCTGCTGGCCGGTGGGGTGCTGCTCGGGCTGGCCGGCGCGATCAAGGTCACCGCGCTGGTCGTGGTGCCCTTCGCGGCGCTGGCCGCGATCGTCGGGCCGTACGGGATCCGCGCGCTGGTCCGCCAGGGCGGGTGGGTGGCCGGCGGGGCGCTGGCCGCGGTGGTCGGGCCGACCCTGGCCGCGGGTCTGGGCCTCGGCTTCATCAGCGGCCTGGAGCAGGGCGGGCTGGTGGTCGCCTGGACCTCTCCGCCGACCGCGGTGGGGCAGACCATCGGCTACCTGGCGGTGCCGTTCGGCGCGCACGTCGACGCGCTGCCGGTCACCCGGGGCCTGGCCGTGGTGGTGCTCGGTGCCGTGCTGGTCTGGCTCTGGTTCCGCGCGTTCCGCCGCCAAGATCCGTTCTGGCACGCCGCCCTGGCGCTGGTCGCGACCGTGGCACTCTCCCCGCTGTTCCACCCCTGGTACTGGACCTGGCCGCTGGCCGTGCTCGCCGCGACCGCCCGCCGGACCACCTGGTTCGTGATCGTCGCCCTGGTGTCGTCTTTCCTGGTGCTGGCCGACGGCACCGGTTTACCTCGGTACACCAAGATGCCGGGTGCCCCCCTGATGACGCTGTTCGTGATCGTGGTGGCCGTCCGGTTGGTACGGTCGGCTCGGGCGGAACGTCAGCCGGTTCCTGCGGACTGAGGAGTAGTGCCGGTGAGCGAGCCCGGCTCGGTGGCCGGCGGGCCGGTCCGCCCGGTCGCCGCCGGGCTCGCCCGGTACGCCGGGCTCGCCGGCGCGGTGCTGCTGACCGTCGCCGCCTGGCTGGGCGGCGCGCTGCCCGACGCCCCGCTGCGCACCACCCTCGCCGGCCTCTGGCACGCCAGCTATGGGCCGTCGACCCTCGGCTGCTGGCTGGTCGGCACGGCGCTGCTGGTGGGCGCCTGGTGGTCGCTGCGCTGGGGCGCCCCGTCGACCCGGTGGGCGTACGTGACCGCCGGCCTGTGGGCGCTGCCGCTGCTGGCCGCGCCGCCGATGGGCAGCCGGGACGTCTACTCGTACGTCTGCCAGGGCTGGTCGTGGACGCACGGCGTCGATCCGTACCGGGTCGGGGTGGCGGCGGCCGGGTGCCCCTGGACCGACACCGTGACGCCGATCTGGCGGGCCACCCCGGCGCCGTACGGGCCGTTCTTCGTCCTGCTGGCCGGCCTCGCGGTGCTGCTCGGGGGCGGCCTGGTCGGGGCGATCGTGCTGCTACGGGTGATCGCGGTGGCCGGGGTGCTGCTGGCCGCGCTCTGCCTGCCCGGCCTGGCCCGCGCGGCCGGCGTGCCGACCCGGCGCGCGGCCTGGCTGGCGCTGGCCTGCCCGCTGGTCGGGGTGCACCTGGTCGCCGGCGCCCACAACGACGCGCTCGGGCTGGGGCTGCTCCTGTTCGGCCTGCTGGTGCTGGTCCGCCGGCCCGGCAAGCCGCGGGCGCTGGTGGTGGCGGGGGTGCTGCTGGGGCTGGCCGTGTCGGTGAAGGCGGTCGCGGTGGTGGTGCTCCCGTTCGCCGCGCTCGCCGCGGTGCTGGGCCGCTACACGCTGCGCGTGCTGCTGCGCGACGCGGGCTGGCTGACCGCGGGCGTGCTCGCGGCGCTGCTGGTCACCTCCCTGGCCACCGGGCTGGGCCTGGGCTGGGTGGGCGGCCTCGCGCACAGCGGCGACTCGAAGCAGTGGACCTCGCCGCCGACGGCGGTGGGGTTCGTGGTCGACTACGTGGGCGGCCTGTTCGGGCAGGAGCCGCACGCCGTGCCGGTGGTCCGGCTCGTCGCGCTGGCGCTGCTCGCGGTGCTGCTGGTGGCGCTCTGGTGGCGGGCCTGGACCGGGCTGCGCCGGCTGGGCGACGTCCAGCAGCGGGCGGTCCGGCTGGCCGCCGCCCGCCCCCGGGTGGCGCTGCTCGGGGCCGGCCTGGCGCTGGCCGCCACCGTGCTGCTCGCCCCGGTCTTCCACCCCTGGTACGCGACCTGGCCGCTGGCGCTGCTCGCGGTGGCGACGGTGTCGTTGGCCCGGACCGTCTGGTTCGTGGCGCCCTGCGCGGTGGCCTCCTGCCTCACCCTGCCGGACGGCACCAACCTGGCCCGGTTCACCAAGGCCCCGGGGGCGCTCCTGATGACCGCCCTGATCGTGCTGCTCCTGGTCTGGGCGGTCCGGGTGGGCCTGGCCCGACGCGCCCGATGACTCGCCGGGACGTGGTGTGACCGAAACGAGCCGAGCTGGGCAGCTCATTCCCGGGCGCCTGAGCACTGCTGAGCGCCGTGGTCACCCCGCTCCGCCCCCGTCGGCCGGAGCGGGGCGACCGGCGGTCAACGGGGAGATCCACAGTTGGGGCAGGACGGTCCCGAGTGCACTTGCCCAATCCGGGCACGGGCGGCCACGGCGAGCATCAGGAGAGCGGGCCCGGCCACGCTCACGGTGAGGGCGGTGGCGGCCAGCGCGGCCCAGTCCGGGTTCCGGCCGACAGCCCCTTGCGCCAACTCGCGCAGTGCCAGCAGCCCGAGGGGCGTGGCCAGGATCAGGAGCGCCCAGCCGCCCCGAAAGTCCCGCCGGCGCGCCAGGTCGAGGGCGACCATCAGGGTGACGACCAGCAGCACCGCGCCGGCGGCGAGTGGGGTGGAGACGGCCTCGAAGCTGAGGTAGCCGGCGAAGAAGTTTCCGTTCTCGAACAGACGGGCAGCCACGGCTGCGGCCAGGGCACTTACCGGGAGCAGGGCCATTCGGGCCGCGAGCGGCGGCCGTTCCGGCATCCCTAGCGCGATCACTCCCAACGCGAGCTGCGGCGCCAGCACGAACAGTGGTGGCCGGTTCAGGCCGGTCAGCGGGGAGACCGGCACCACCAGGGCGGTGAGCAGCACGGCGGCCCAGAGCAGGTGGCGCGCGTACCGCCGTGTGGAGAGGGTGTAGCCCGCTGCGGCGACCAGCCAGGCTGCCCAAGCCACCGCCGCGATGCTGATGAACGGACCGACGGGCTGGAGGCCCATCTCGGGCGCCGGCCGGCGCAGCTCCAGCACGGACCAGACCGATGCCAGCGCGGTTGCCGCGAGGAAAGCGAGGACGGCGGCGAGGCGTATCCCGGGGATCAGGTCATCGGCACCAGCGGCCCGCAGCCGCTGGCGCAGGCCACCCCGGACGAGGTCCGCGGCGTCCGCCAGCGAGGGCCAGCGCCGGTCCGGTCCGGCCAGGTCGAGGTACGTGCCGACGATCTCGGCCCCGCGCAGACGCCGGTAGTCGGCGGGGTAGGCGCGCAGCAGGCGCAGGTAGCGCCGCTCCAGGTCGCTCATGCCAGCCCTCCCGCGAGACGCGGGTTGGCCCCGGCGGCGGCGCGACGGCGCAGCCGGGCGGTGGCGGCCTCGACGTTGCGCCGCATCCGCTCGGTCTCCGCCGTGAGCGTGGCGTCACCGGCGGGGGAGAGCCGGTAGTAGCGGCGGAGCCGGCCGTCCACCACCTCCTCCCGGTGGACCTCGACCAGACCTGCGTCGACCAGCCGGTCCAGGGCGCCGTAGAGGGTGCCGGGACGGAGCGCCACGCGGCCGTCGGACAGGGCCTTGACCTCGCCGATGATGCCGTAGCCGTGCATCGGCTCTGCGGCCAGCGCGGTGAGGATGAGGTAGGTGGGCTCGCGTAGGGGCGTATCCATGGCGCCAATATATCGGACGCGAAGGTATCACGGGGTCCGTTACATACGGCCGGTTCGACCTGCTCTCGCGGAGCTGCCCGGTCCTTTGTCGAGACTCGGCGGTAAACACGGCGGGAAGCCCGGCCGTTCAGGGCCGGGAGAAGCGCCGCCACGGACCGGGGCGCCTCTGGTTTTCGATGTACTCGCGGACCACGGCCAGCGGTGCGCCAACGCACGGTCCGGCGAAGTACGACGGCGACCGGAGGTGTGCGCCCCACAGGTGGTGGGACAGGTGTTCGGCGAACTCTTGCCGCAGGTATCGAGCCGACACGCCCTTGAGCGAGTTGACCAGCTTCGACAGGGGCGAAACTCGGCGGGTAGTTCACCAGAAGGCGGACGTGGTCGTCCTCGCCGTCGAACTCGCGAAGCTCAGCGCCGAAGTCGGTGCACACATCGGCCATGACCTGCTGGCAGCGGGTGAGGATCGGGTCAGTGAGTGCTCCCCGCCGATACTTGGTGGTGAAGACCACGTGCGCGTGGAGGTGGTGAACGACCCTTCTGTCGCGCCTCACATTGCGGTCCGGCATCCATCGCGGTGACATAGACCAAATGACAGAATGCCCAGGTGAAGTTGGTCGCGCAGGTGAAGTTGCTGCCAACGCCAGAGCAGGCGGCGGCGCTGGATGCCACGCTGCGCGCCTGCAACGCGGCAGCGTCGGACGTGGCGCGAATGGCCCGTGACCTCGGCTGCTACCGCAACTACGACTTGCGGCGGCATGCCTACCACGGCATCAAGGCCGACTACCGGCTCGGCGCGCAGGCCGCGCA
The DNA here is from genome assembly GCF_042869115.1 of Micromonospora sp. NPDC007230. Classification (NCBI taxonomy): domain Bacteria; kingdom Bacillati; phylum Actinomycetota; class Actinomycetes; order Micromonosporales; family Micromonosporaceae; genus Micromonospora; species Micromonospora sp. NPDC007230. The sequence continues at coordinate 65,779 of NZ_JBIAFE010000015.1, forward strand.
GCACGTCATCAAGAAGGTCGCCGACGCCTACACCACGCTGAAGGCAAACATCAAGGCCGGCAACCTCGGCAAGCTCGGCAGTAGGCGTCGGCGCGCTGCCGAAACCAAACCGGTCAGCTTCCGGTGGGACGCGGCGCAGCCGTACGACGCACGGATGCTGTCGTGGCAGACCGACGCCCGTACCGTGTCGATCTGGACCATCGACGGGCGACTCAAAGGAGTTGCCTACACCGGCTTGGTCGACCAACTCAAGGCCGTCGCCGAGCGGCCGATCGGCGAGTCCGACCTGGTGCACCGGGATGGCATGTGGTTCCTGTACGCCACCGTCGAGGTTCCCGAGCCTGACGTCTACGACCCGGATGGGTTCCTCGGCGTGGACATGGGCATCGCTAACATCGCCTACGACTCCGACGGCCGCCGGTACGCCGGTGGCCCACTCAACGGCTACCGACGCCGGCAGCAGCGGTTGCGGCGACGCCTGCAAACCAAGAACACCAAGTCCGCGCGGCGACTGCTGGCCCGCCGCCGGAAGAAGGAATCGCGGCACGCCGCGAACATCAACCACACCATCGCCAAGCGCATCGTGACCGAGGCTGCACGCACCAGCCGCGGAATCGCCGTCGAGAAGCTGACCGGCATCCGCGACCGGGTCCGGCTGAGGAAGCCCCAACGGGTCACGCTGTCGTCGTGGTCGTTCCACCAACTCGGTGATGTCCTGACCTACAAGGCACGTCGGGCTGGTGTACCGCTGGTCCAGGTCGATCCTCGGTACACCTCCCAGACCTGTCATGGCTGTGGTCATCGGGACAAGCGGAATCGGCCGGACCAGGAAACGTTCCACTGTCGGTCGTGCGGGGTCGTTGCCCACGCCGACCACAATGCGGCCCTGAACATTGCCCAGCGCGGTGTGCAGGACTGGGGCGCAGTCAATCGCCCGCACGCGGCCCTGCCTCACAGCCGGTGAGGACGGTGACCCGCAAGCCCGTCCGTTTACGGCGGGTAGTTGACCAGTCGAAGTACATGCCGCGGTCGAAGGAGCTGACGTCACGACCGCCCATCAACGGTGTCGGGCCCCGTACGCCCTCTACGTCTGCCTTGTAGGGCGGGTGCCGGCCCGGGAACGCCCCCGCTCGCCCTGGTGGCCGCGAACCGACATCGTTTCGTATGCTGCCGCTTCCACGCCGCCTACATCGCACCCACCCTCGCCGCCATCGCCCCACGGCTGGGCCTACAGGCCGGCGTGGGCCTCGTACGACCACCTGTTCCCGACACCGACGAGGCCACCAGGGCCGCGGTTGACGCGGTCCTGGTGGCCTGTGCGGACTCCCTGCGGACTAAGGAGGTGTTTGCCTAGCGTTGTTGCAGGTCAGCGGCTTGATTCGCCACTAGCAGTCGAAGTACATGGCGAACTCGTGCGGGGTCGGGCGCAGCCGCACCGGGTCGACCTCGTTGGCCCGCTTCCACGACACCCAGGTGGAGATCAGGTCCGGCGTGAAGACGCCGCCGTCGAGCAGGTAGTCGTGGTCGGCCTCGAGCGCGTCGAGCACCTCCGGCAGCGAGCCGGGCACCTGCTTGACGTCGCCCCACTCCTCCGGCGGCAGGTCGTACAGGTCCTTGTCGATCGGCGCCGGGGGCTCGATCTTGTTCTTGACGCCGTCCAGGCCGGCCATCATCATCGCCGAGAAGGCGAGGTACGGGTTGCTGGACGGGTCCGGCACCCGGAACTCGACCCGCTTGGCCTTCGGGTTGCTGCCGGTGACCGGGATACGGGTGCAGGCGGAGCGGTTGCGCTGCGAGTAGACCAGGTTGACCGGCGCCTCGAAGCCCGGCACCAGCCGGCGGTACGAGTTGACCGTGGGGTTGGTGAAGGCCAGCAGCGACGGCGCGTGGTGCAGCAGGCCGCCGATGTACCAGCGGGCGGTGTCGGACAGGCCCGCGTAGCCGGTCTCGTCGTAGAACAGCGGCTCGCCGTTCAGCCACAGGCTCTGGTGGGTGTGCATGCCGGAGCCGTTGTCGCCGAAGAGCGGCTTCGGCATGAACGTGGCGGTCTTGCCGTTCGCCCAGACCTCGTTCTTCACGATGTACTTGAAGAGCTGGAGCTGGTCGGCCGCGTGCAGCAGGGTGGAGAACTTGTAGTTGATCTCCGACTGGCCGGCGGTGCCCACCTCGTGGTGCGACCGCTCGACCGTGAAGCCGTTGTCGACCAGGCGGCGGACGATCTTGTCGCGCAGGTCGGCGAAGTGGTCGACCGGCGGCACCGGGAAGTAGCCGCCCTTGTAGGCGGTCTTGTAGCCGCGGTTGCCACCCTCCTCCTCGCGGCCCGTGTTCCAGGCGCCCTCGATGGAGTCGATGTAGTAGAACGACCGGTGCGCGGAGGTCTCGTGGCGGATCGAGTCGAAGATGTAGAACTCCGCCTCGGCGCCGAAGTACGCGGTGTCGGCGATCCCGCTGGCCGCCAGGTACGCCTCGGCCTTCTTCGCCACGTTCCGCGGGTCCCGGGAGTACGCCTCCCGGGTGAACGGGTCGTGGATGAAGAAGTTCAGCGCGAGGGTCTTCTGCGCGCGGAACGGGTCGATGAAGGCGGTCGCGACGTCCGGGAGCAGGAGCATGTCCGACTCGTGGATCGCCTGGAAGCCACGGATCGACGAACCGTCGAACGCGAGGCCGTCGGTGAAGAGCGCGTCGTCGACGGACTCGACCGGCAGGTTGAAGTGCTGCATCACGCCGGGCAGGTCACAGAAACGTACGTCGACGAACTTCACGTCCTCGTTCTTGAGGTATCGCAGGAGTTCCTCGGGATTGGCGAACACACGTCCTCCTGGCAGGTCCACTCCGGTGGCTGGCTCCTGGCGACGGTATGGCCGTGGAGTTGCCCGGCCGTGTCTCCCCTGTTTCCGCCGTGTTACGTCCCTCGCGGAGCGTCATCTCGGCCGCTCAGCTGCCGGTCAGTCTCCGTCCGGACGATACTCGCGGTGATGGTGTGGCACCAATTGGCAGCTTTGGTCCGATTCCCCGCTCCGCGCCGAACCGGCGTACCCGGGCAGTGACCGACACCCCTGGTCACCGCGCCCATCCCGGGCCCGGCGGGGCGCCTGGCTACCCTTGACCGCTGTGACCGATACCGCCGCCGTGCCGGTGCCGCCCGCCGCGGACCCGACCTTCACGCCCCCGAGCCTCGGCCGCCGCTTCGGCGCGCTGGTCATCGACTGGGTGCTCTGCCTGCTGATCTCCAACCTCTTCGCCGACCCGGTCCGGGACGGCTGGGCCCCGGTCCTGGTGCTGGTCCTGGAATACGCCCTCTTCCTCGGCCTCTTCGCCCAGACCCCCGGCATGTACGTCACGAGGATCCGCTGCCTGTCCTGGGCCGACGGCGGACGGATCGGGCTGGTCCGGGCCCTGCTCCGCGGCGTGCTGCTCGCCCTCGTGGTGCCCGCCGTGATCATGGACGAGCACCGCCGCGGGCTGCACGACCGCCTCACCGGCTCGGTGATCGTCGCCACCCCCCGCTGACCCGGGCGCCCCGACGACGAAGGAGCCGGCCCCGTGCGGGTCCGGCTCCTTCACACGTACGGCGGGGGTCAGCGACCCCGGGTCTGGCGGAACGCGCCGCGCGGCGGCCGCATGTTCTTGGGGATCGCGCCCTTGGGCATCTGCGGGCGGGCGGTGAGCGCCTTGAGCCGCTTGTCGAGGGCGTTGACGTCCTTGGGGGAGAGGGAGCGGGGCAGCCGCATCAGGGTGGTGCGCAGCTTGCGGATCGGCAGCTCATCCTCGCCCTGGCCGATCACGTAGTCGTGCAGGGGGGCGGTGCCGATCACCTTGGCCAGCCGGCGCTTCTCCTGGCCCAGCAGGCCGCGGACGCGCTGCGGGTTGCCCTCGGCCAGCAGGATCACGCCGGGGCGGCCGAGCACCAGGTGGACCATGTCCATCTGGGTGGTGGAGCTGACGGCCGGGGTGACCCGCCAGTCGCCCCGCATGCTCTCCATGATCTGCGCCGCCGCGCCGGGCTGCCCCTCGGCGGCGCTCATCATCGCCGTGTTGGACCGCAGGTTGAGCACGATCAGCACGGCGAGCAGGGCGAGCAGGATGCCGATCGGCAGCCAGAGCCAGCCATAGAGAATGACCGCGACCACGGTGAGCGCGAGCGGGATCAGCACCGCCGCGGCGACCAGCGGCGCGAACCACCGGTCCTGCTTGGCGGTGAACCGGAACACCATCCCGATCTGCTTCAGCCGCTGGCCGAACGAGACCTTCTCCTGGGGCTTTGCCATGCCTGAGAGTCTAGTGGGCGCCCCACCACCCGTTGATTCCCGGCCGGCCCTCCGCGGCTGAGTACCTTACGCCGCCGTCCGCCCCCTGAGCCGTCCCGGTAAGGAGGGGGCGGCGCCGAAGATCAGGCAGGGGACTCATGTCCCGGGGGCACCTTCGCGCGGAAAGTCAGTGTCGACCGCGAGACGACACCGCACGACAGGGGAAACCGAGATGTTCGGCAACGACGCAGAGTTCCTGCTCACCATCCACCGCAGCCACGCCGCCGAGCTCCAGGCCGACGCGGCCCGTGACCGGCTCGCCCGGTCGCTGCCCCGCCGCCACCCGCGCAGCTGGTTCAGCCGCCGGCACCAGGCCGCCCGTACCGTCGACGGCCGCCGGTGACCACCCTCGCCGCGCCGGCCGGCGCGGCGACCGCCCCGGCCGGCCGGGACGCGACCGCGATGCCCGGTCCGGCGGCGTCCTCGGCCGGCCCGGTGCCGACCGCACCCGGGCCGGCCGCCACCCGGGACGGGGGACCGCCGGCCGGCACCGGTCCGGCCGCCACGGGGGCGGCCGGACCGGCGGTCGGCGGCCGGGCAGTCCGACCGGTCGGCCGGGACGGCACCGGCGCCCGCCGTGGCATGCTCGATGCCGTGACCGCACGCGCCACCAGCACCGTCCTCGTCGGCCGCCAGCCGGAGCTGACCGGGCTGCGCGACGCGTTCGGCCGGGCCCGGGCCGGGGAGCCCGCCACCGTCCTGGTCGGCGGCGAGGCGGGCGTCGGCAAGACCCGGCTGCTGGAGGAGTTCGGCACCCAGGCCGGCGCCGCCGGGGCGCGGGTGCTGGTCGGCCAGTGCCTGGAGCTGGGCGAGGCCGGCCTGCCCTTCGCGCCGTTCGCCGCCGCGCTGCGCGAGGTGCTGCGCCGCGACGGCCCGGCCGCCTTCGCCGGGTACGAGGCGGAGTTCGCCCGGCTGCTGCCCGAGTTGGCCCGGGTGCCGGCCGGCGTCGCCGCGCCCACCGGCCTGCCCGTCTCGGACACCCCGCGCGGCTACCTGTTCGACCTGGTCGCCGACCTGTTCCGGCGGATCGCCGAGGAACGGCCGCTGGTGCTGGTCATCGAGGACCTGCACTGGGCCGACCGGTCCACCCGTGACCTGATCGGCTTCCTGGTGCGGGCCGCCCGGGCCGCCCGCCTGCTGCTGGTCTGCACCTTCCGCACCGACGAGCTGCACCGCGGCCACCCGCTGCGGCCGTTCCTCGCCGAGCTGGATCGGGCGCGCGGGGTGGACCGGGTCGAGCTGAGCCGGCTCGACCGGGAGGGCACCGCCGCCATCCTCACCGACCTGCTCGGCACCGAGCCGCCCCTGCGGGCCGTCGACGACGTGCACCGCCGCACCCAGGGCAACCCGTTCTTCATCGAGGAGCTGGCCGCCGCCGGCGACCCCGTCGGCTGCGCGGTGCTGCCGGAGACCCTGCGCGACCTGCTGCTGGCCCGGGTGGACCGGCTGCCCGAGCCGGCCCAGCGGGTGCTGCGGATCGCCGCCGCCGGTGGCACCCGCTTCGCCCACGAGCTGCTCGCCGAGGTCGCCGGCCTGCCCGAGCCCGAGCTGGAGGACGCGCTGCGCGCCGCCGTGGCCGCCCAGCTCGTGGTGGCCGACCCGGACGGCGACTACGAGTTCCGGCACGCCCTGGTCCGGGAGGCCGTGCACGACGAACTGCTCCCCGGCGAGCACGCCCGGCTGCACGCCCGGTACGCCGCCGCGATCGAGGCGCAGCCGCACCTGGTGGCCGCCGGTCGCGCCCCGGCCGAGATCGCCCACCACTGGTACGCGGCGCACGACCACCCGCGCGCCCTGGTCACCGCCCGCGTCGCCGCCTGCGCCGCCGCCGACCGGTACGCGTACGCCGAGCAGAGCCGGCTGCTGGAACGGGTCCTCGAACTGTGGGAGCTGGTGCCCGACGCCGCCGAGCGGCTCGGCATGGATCACCTGCGGGTGCTGGAGGAGACCCTGGGCGCGGCCACCACGGCCGGCGACCTCAGCCGGGCCCTCACCCTCACCCGGGCCGCGCTGGCCGAGGTGGACGCCGACGCCGAGCCGCTGCGCGCGGCCCGCCTGCTCGACCAGCGTGGCCGGCTGCTGGCGCTGCTCGGCAAGAGCGACGGTGCGGCCGAGCTGGGTGCGGCGTACCGGCTGGCGGCCGGGGTGCCGGACGGGCCGGAGCGGGTGGGCGTGCTCGCCGACATCGCGGCGCACCTGGTGAAGATCGATCCCGAGCAGGCCGCGTCGGTGGCCGCCGAGGCGATGGCCGCGGCCGAGGCGATCGGCGAGGACGTGGCGCTGCTGCCCACCCGGATCGCCATGCTCTGCCGGACCGACAAGGCTCCCGACCTCGGGCTGGCCGAGCTGCGCCGGGCGGAGGCCCGGGCCAGGGCGACCGACAACGCGCCGGCGCTGGTCAGCGCCCTGGTCTACCTCTCCGACGTGCTCTACGAGCTGGGCAGCTACGAGGAATCGGCCGAGGCGGCCGTGGCCGGGGTGGCCGAAGCGCGCCGGGTCGGGATCAGCCGCTCCATCGGGGCCTACCTGCTCTCGAACCGGGCCGAGGCGCTGATCGCCCTCGGGCGCTGGGACGAGGCCGACGCGGCCTGCGCCGAGGCGGCCCGGATCGACCCGCCGGGCGTCTCCGGGCTGCACTGGCTGCAGCTCCGCGCCGGGCTGCGGCTGGCCCGGGCGCACCCCGCGGCCGACGAGCTGGTCGGGCGGGCGTTGGCCTTCCTGGCCCGGCCGTACCTCTGGCCGAACCACCGGCTGCCGCTGCGCGAGCTGCGGATCGAGGCCGCCCTCGCGGCCGACGACAAGACGGCGGCGCTCGAGGCGAGCCGGGCCGCCCTGGCCGACGAGCGCCTGCTCGACCTGCCCCGCGAGGGGTGGCCGGTGCTCAGCGCCGCGGCGCGGACCGCCGCGCTGGCCGGTGACGCCGAACTGGCCGGTGAGGTGTCCACCGCGGCCGCCGCCCTGCCCGTCCGCTACCCGGCGGAACGGGCACACGCCGCCCAGGTCACCGCGATCCTGGCTGGTGCCGGCGCTCCTGCCGGCGGGGGCGGTGTGGCGCTGGCGGCCTGGCGGGCGGCGGTGGCGCAGTGGCGGGCGGTCGGGCAGCCGTACCCGCTGGGCCGGGCGTTGCTCGGGCTGGCCGAGGCGGCCGCCGCCGCCGGCGAACGGGACAGCGTCGCCGCCGCGGTACGCGAGGCCGGCGACATCGCCGCCCGGCTCGGTGCCACGCCGCTGGGCGAGCAGGCCGCCGTCCTGGCCCGGCGGGTCGGGCTGCGCGGCGGTGGCCGTCCCGGGCCGGACCTGCTCACCAGCCGCGAGCAGGAGGTGCTGCGGCTGGTCGCCGAGGGGCACAGCAACAGCCGGATCGCCGAGCGGCTCTTCATCTCGCCGAAGACGGCCAGCGTCCATGTGTCCCGGATCATCGCCAAGCTGGACGTGAGCAATCGGGTGGAGGCGGCCGCGTTGGCCCACCGCCTCGGCCTGCTGACCGTGAGCGCGCCCGAGCCGCGCCCGCCCAGCGCCTCCTCCTGAGCCCACCCGAGAACGGGCCCGCAGATTCGCGGGGCGTCCGGCGTGGGCCGAGTTCGCTATCGTGCCTTCGTCCCGGCCTCCGGTCGGCTAGCACGGGGGAACACACCATGACACACCGTAGGGCCCTGTTCACGGCGGGTCTGGCCGGCATCCTGCTCCTCGCGGCTGGATGCACCGCGTCGCCGGAGCCCACCCCGGCCGGGGTGACGGCCCAGGCCAGCGCTGCCGCTCCAGCCCCGACGCCCGACAGCCGGGCGGAGTTGGTGGCGGCGTTGCAGCGATCGCAGGGCGTCTCCCACCGGTACGCCGTGCGCGGCGACCTGCCCGAGAAGCAGAAGATCACGGGCACCGGTGCCTTCGACCCGAAGGCCCGGCGGTTCCAGTCGACGATCGCGGTGACCGGCGGAAAGTACCCCTCGGCGGGCAGCCGGATCGTGATCGGCACCGACAGCTACGTACGGCCGTCCGACGACAAGAACTGGGTGCACGTCGACCTGAAGCGGGTGCGGCGGGATGATTCCTTCCTGCGCTTCGACTGGGTCGACCCGACCGGCTTGAAGGCGTTCACCTCGTCGATCACCTCGGCGTACCGGGCGGGCCCGAACACCTACACCGGCCGCTTCGATCCGCGAGAGGGCGATGCCAGGTCCTTCCTTCCGGTGGGCGCACCGAGCATCGTCTCGCTCGGCATGCCGCTGTCGCCGTTCACGATCACGACGGACGACCGGGGTTGGGTCACCTCGATCAAGGTGGAACTCGCTCCCAGTGAGGGCCCGAAGCTGACCCTGACCACCACGATGAGTGGGCACGGGAAACCGCTGAAGATCAAGGCGCCGGCAAAGGCCGGGGAGGCCGCCGACTTCTACTACGACAAGTGACGCCCCGCGCCTGCTCGCAGGGCACGCAGCGTTGCCACGGAAGGTGCTGAGGAACGTCACGGGCGGGGTAGGTAAACCCGCCAGCCGGCGACGGTGACCACGTCGAGCGCGCCCGGGTCGGGGCCGAGCCGCTGGTCGAGCCGGGCGGCCAGCGGCGAGCCGACCGGCGCGACCCAGGCCGCGCCCGGGTCCGCCGCCACCGCCCGGCGGTACGCGGGCAGCCGGTCGAAGCCCGGGCGCAGTTCGTCGTCGACCACCGCGCAGACCACGTCCTCGCCAGTGGCGAAGGTGAGCCGGTTGCAGGTCCAGTAGCCGCCACGCACGTGCCGTACGCCAAGCTCGCCGAGGGTGTCGACGAGCGCGCGGTGCCGGTCGGCCTCGGTGTGGGTGGCCGGCGCGGTGCGGATCGCGGCGACGGTCGCCACCGCGGCCGTGCCGAGGACTGCGGCCAGCACGGCGAGCGCCGCGACGCGGGGGACGCCGGAGCGTCGACGGGCTGCGCGCCACAGTGGCCAGAGCAGGGCGGGCGTGGCGACCGCCAGGCACGAGAGGTAGCGGGCACTCTCCACCGGGGTCTGCCCGGCCGCGCTGCTCACCGTGTACGCCGCCAGCACGGCTGCCGCTCCGCCGAGCAGCGCCAGCCGCACCGCCGCCGAGACCCGCCGCCCCGCCACGGCGCCGGCATCATCGGCAGATCTTGGCGACTTGCCGTTCCCCGCGAACGACAACTGTCCAAGATCGGCGGGCACCACCGGCGTGCAGGGGGCGCGCCAGGCGGTCAGTGCCGCGAGCAGCAGCAGGACCGCGAACGCGACCGCCCACCAGAGCTGCCAGCCGGCGCAGTGGCTCGGCGAGCAGAAACCCATGCCGAGTGGTGGCCCGAGCACCAGGCCGCCGTACAGCCGCTCGCCCCAGGCCGCCGCCGCGTCCCCGCCGCCGGCGGCCAGGACCGCGGCGAGTGGGTTGCGGCCGTGCCGGAGGCTGTCCAGCCACATCGGCGCGGCGCCGAGCAGCAGCGTGCCGGCCACCACCAGCCCCGCCCGGCCGGCCAGTTCCCGCCGTTGCCAGGCCACCAGCACTGCGCCGGTCCCGAGGACGTACGGCAGGATCAGCGGGTCAACCCAGAGCATCAGTCCGGAGATCAGGCCCCAGGCCGCCCAGCGGGGTGTCCGGGCCACCGGCCCGCCGGCACACAGTCCCACGGTGAGCAGCGCGAGGGCCACCCCGGCCGGGTTCAGCTCGGGGTAGCCACCTCCGGCAATGAGCTGGTTCTTGACGACGCGGTCCGAGCCGAGCGCGAGGAAGCCGACGACCAGCAGGGCGAACCAGGCATCTCCGCCGAGCCGGCGGGTGAGCCGCCAGGACAGGGCGAGGAAGAGTGCGTAGAGCGCGAGGGTGGGCAGCCGCAGCGCGAGCACCGACGGTCCGGCGAGGGCGACCAGCGGCGCGGCCAGGTACGCCTCCAGCGTCCCCATGTACGCCTGCCCGTAGAACCAGACCGGGAAGTCCTGCCCGCGGGCGATGTGCAGGGCGGCCAGGCCCATCGTCGCCTCGTCGCTGTTGGTGGGCGGGGCGTCGGCGAGCAGCAGCGCCAGCCGGTATCCGACCCCGGCCAGCCCGACGAGCAGCGCGAGCAGCACCGGCAACCGGAGCCGCAGGGGCGGGCGTGGGCGGGCGCCCTCGCGTGGCTCCTGGCGTACCCCGGCGGTCATGCCTGCGATCATGGCATCCGGGCGGTGGCCGGCGGCGGGTGACGCGGCCGGCGCCCCCGCTCGGACGCAGCCGGCGGGTGGCCCGGTCTGCGCCGGCGGTCGGGCCTCAGCCGGCGACGGGGACGCCCTCGCGGGCGGCGAGCGCCTGCTGGTAGAGGCGCCCGGCCCGGTACGACGAGCGGACCAGCGGGCCGCTCATCACGCCGGCGAAGCCGATCTCCTCGGCCTCCTCGCGCAGCTCGACGAACTCCTCCGGCTTGACCCAGCGGGTGACCGGGTGGTGCCGGGGGGAGGGGCGCAGGTATTGCGTGATGGTGATCAGCTCGCAGCCGGCCTCGTGCAGGTCGCGCAGCGCCTGGGACACCTCGGCCCGCTCCTCGCCCATGCCGAGGATCAGGTTGCTCTTGGTGACCAGGCCGGCGGCCCGGGCCTGGCGGATCACGTCGAGGGAGCGCTCGTAGCGGAACGCCGGCCGGATCCGCTTGAAGATCCGCGGCACGGTCTCCACGTTGTGCGCCAGCACCTCGGGCCGCGACCCGAAGACCTCGGCGAGCTGCTCCGGGACCGCGTTGAAGTCGGGGATCAGCAGCTCGACGCCGCACCCGGACTGGAGGGCGTGGATCTGCCGGACCGTCTCGGCGTAGAGCCAGGCGCCGCCGTCGGGCAGGTCGTCGCGGGCGACGCCGGTGATGGTCGCGTAGCGCAGGCCCATCGCGGCCACCGACTCGGCGACCCGGCGCGGCTCGTCGGCGTCGAACTCGGCCGGCTTGCCGGTGTCGATCTGGCAGAAGTCGCAGCGCCGGGTGCACTGGTCGCCACCGATGAGGAAGGTGGCTTCCCGGTCCTCCCAGCACTCGTAGATGTTGGGGCAGCCGGCCTCCTGGCAGACGGTGTGCAGCCCCTCGCGCGAGACCAGCCCGCGCAGCTGGGTGTACTCCGGCCCCATCTTGGCCTTGACCTTGATCCACGGCGGCTTGCGCTCGATCGGCGTCTCGGCGTTGCGCGCCTCGATCCGCAGCAGCCGCCGCCCCTCGGGTGCCGCGGTCGCGGTGCGGCCGGCCTGCGGGGTCGTCGGCGTGGAGTGCTCGATCGTCACGAATCCGAGCCTACGCCGGACGGTGGCCGTCGATGAACGTCGGGCGACCGGCGTCACGCCGCAGATGTTGTGACACCGGACACCGACGGTGAAAAAAGGTCGTCACAGCGGCCGGTACGGGGTGCTAACGTGCCGGCAAAGCTGCGACGGAGCCGAGTAGCGCGCCGACCCGCCAGCGCAGAGAGCCGCCGGTTGCTGGAAGGCGGTCTGGCGCCGGCGCGTGAAGACCCTCCCGAGCTGCGGGAAGAACGGCGCTTGTGCCCGGCAGGGCACCTCTCCACGCCTCCGGTGGAGCGGGTGACCCCGCTCACCGCGCCCAGTAGAGCCCGCCGGCTGGCCCCCGTCACGGGCGACGAACGAGGCTCCCGCTCCGGCGGGGGCGAAGGTGTGGTGGCACCGCGAGGATCCCGCTCGCCCACACCTCCCGGGGATCGCGTTGCGATTGATCGAGGAGGTAGCCGTGCAACGCATCCTTTCCACCCAACTGTCCGCCCACGTCGGCGAGTCCGTCCGGATCGCCGGCTGGGTGCACCGCCGCCGGCTGCTCAAGTCGGTGGCCTTCCTGATCGTCCGCGACGCCGCCGGCCTGGCCCAGGTGGTGGTCGCCGACCCGGCCGTGCGCGCGGCCGTCGAGAAGCTCACCGAGGAGACCGTCGTCGAGGTCGTCGGCACGGTGGTCGCGAACGACACGGCGCCCGCCGGGGTCGAGCTCACCGCGCCGACGCTACGGCCGCTCGGGCCGCCCGCCGTCCCGCCGCCGTTCGACCTGTACCGGCCGGCGCTCACCGCCACCCTGCCCACCCAGCTGGACCACGCGCCGACCGCGCTGCGCCACCCGACCCGCTCGGCGGCGCTGCGGATCTCGGCGGCGGCGGTGGCCGGCTTCCGGGCCGCCCTGGACGCCCGCGACTTCGTGGAGATCCACACCCCGAAGGTGGTGGCGTCGTCCACCGAGAGCGGGGCGAACGTGTTCGCGCTGGACTGGTTCGGCCGGCCCGCCTACCTGGCCCAGTCGCCGCAGTTCTACAAGCAGCTCATGGTCGGCGTCTTCGAGCGGGTGTACGAGGTGGGGCCGGTGTTCCGGGCCGAGCCGCACGACACCGTGCGGCACCTGGCCCAGTACACCTCGCTCGACGTCGAGCTGGGCTTCGTCGCCGACCACCGGGACGTGATGGCCGTGCTGCGCGACACCCTCGCCGGCATGCTGGGGGCGGTCGCCGACCGGGCCGGCGCCGCGCTGGCCACACTCGGGGTGGCGGCGCCCGAGGTGCCGGCCGAGATCCCCGCGGTGCACTTCACCGAGGCGCTGAAGATCGCCGGGGCGCCGGCCGACGAGCCGGACCTCGCCCCCGCCCACGAGCGGGCGCTGGGGGAGTGGGCCCTACGCGTGCACGGTTCGGACTTCCTCTTCGTCACCGGATACTCGATGGCGAAGCGGCCCTTCTACACCCATCCGGACCCGGCCCGGCCGGCCTACTCCAACGGCTTCGACCTGCTGTTCCGGGGGTTGGAGCTGGTCACCGGTGGGCAGCGGCTGCACCGGTACGAGGACTACCTGGCCGCCCTCGCCGCGCGCGGCGAGCCGGTCGAGCCGTACGCGGGCTACGTGGACGCGTTCCGGCACGGCATGCCGCCGCACGGCGGCTTCGCGATCGGCCTGGAACGCTTCGTGGCCCGGCTCACCGGCGCGGCCAACGTCCGGGAGGTGACCGCCTTCCCCCGCGACCTGCACCGGCTCACCCCGTAAGGACAGGAGGAGTCCCCGGTTGACCGCCCGTCAACCGGGGACTTCTCCTTTCCGGCCGCTCCGGCCCCGAGCCCAGCGGCGCGGTATGAAGGACGGACGGGCGAAGGAGCGGGATGGGCGAGCAGGCGCGGGCGACGCTGCGGGGCCTGCTGCACGTCCGTCCGGCCCGGGGCGCACACCGGGTCGCGCTGCGTGCCGGGATCAGCGTGCTGCTCCCGCTGCTCGCGGTGCTCGCCCTGGACCGCCCCGCCTGGTCGGTGTACGCGGTCTTCGGGGCGTTCACCTCGCTCTACGGGCGGAACCACGTGCACCTGTCCCGGGCGGCCATGCAGGCGAGCGCGGGGGCCGTGCTCACCGGGTCGGTCGTCCTCGGGGTGCTCGTCGGGTCGCTGGCGTCGCGGGCGTGGGTCGCGGTGGCGGTCACCGCGGCCCTCGTGGCGCTGGGTGCGGTGCTCGCCGCCGCGCAGGACTGGCACCCGCCGGGGCCGCTGTTCCTCGTCTTCGCGTTCGGTGCGGTGGCCTCGGCCCCGCACCGGGTCGCGGACGTGCCGGTCGCCGCGGCCGTGACCGGGCTGAGCAGCCTGTTCGCGCTGCTGGTCGGCAACGTGGGCAGCCTGCTGCGGCGGCAGCGGAGCCGGCCGCCCCGGCTGGCGCACGGGTGGACCTGGGAGCCCTTGCGCTATGCCCTCGCCGTGGTGCTGGCCGGCGGCACGGCGACCGCCGTCGGGATCGGCCACCCGTACTGGGCGATGGTGGCGGCGGTCGCTCCGTTGAGCGTCCAGGGTGTCACCGCCCAACTGGTCCGTGCCGCGCACCGGATCCTCGGCACGCTGCTCGGGCTGCTGACCAGCGCGCTGCTGCTGGCGCCGCACCTGTCGCCGTACGCCACCGTGCTCGTGGTGGCGGGGCTGCAGATCGTCACCGAGCTGCTGGTGGGGCGCAACTACGGCCTGGCGCTGCTGTTCATCACCCCGATGGCGCTGCTGATGGGGCAGCTCGCGGCCGCCCGTCCGATCGGGCAGCTCCTCTTCGACCGGGGAGTGGAGACGGTCATCGGCGCCCTCATCGGCGGCCTGATCGTGCTCTGCGAACCGTGGGCTCGGGCGCGGATCAGCGCTGGCCGGGGGCCGCGGCGGTGACCCGGTCGCCCGCTGCTCCGCCGCCCACGGGGGGCGCGATCGGAAGGCGGCGCTTGTGGTCGGTGGCCCGGTAGCGGGCCATCAGCGCCTCGGCCACCTCCGGCGGGACCAGCCGGCCCTCCAGGAAGTCGTCGATCTGCTCGTACGTCAGGCCGAGGGCGTCCTCGTCCAGCTTGCCCGGGGCCAGGCTCTCCAGGTCGGCGGTGGGCGCCTTGCCGACCAGTTCGGCCGGGGCGCCGAGCGCTGCGGCGAGCGCGCGGACCCGCCGCTTGGTCAGCCCGGTCAGCGGCACCACGTCCGCCGCCCCGTCGCCGTGCTTGGTGAAGAAGCCGGTGACCGCCTCGGCCGCGTGGTCGGTGCCGACGACCAGGCCACCCATCGCCCCGGCGACCGCGTACTGGGCGATCATGCGCTGCCGGGCCTTGACGTTGCCGTGCACGAAGTCCTGCTGGGCGGCGTCGGTGCAGGCCAGCCCGGCCGCCACCAGCGCGTCCAGGGCGGCGTCGCTGGCCGGCTTGACGTCGACCGTGAGCACCCGGTCGGGCCGGATGAACGCCAGGGCCGCCTGGGCGTGGTGCTCGTCGGCCTGCACCCCGTACGGCAGGCGCATCGCCACGAAGAGCGCCGGGTGGCCGGCGGCGCGGGCCCGCTCGACGGCGAGCTGGCAGAGCCGGCCCGTGGTGGTCGAGTCCACCCCGCCGCTGATGCCGAGGACCAGCGTCGTCAGCCCCGTGTCGACCAGGCGGTCGGCGAGGAAGACGACCCGGCGCTCGATCTCCACGGCGGCGTCGAAGGTCGACGCCACCTGGAGTTCCTCGGCGATCTGCCGCTGCGTCGAGATCAGGTCGGTCATCGGGTCCTTTCCGGTTCAGGCGGGGCCGAGTTCAGGCGGGCCGAGTTCAGGCGGGGCCGAGGAGGTCCCAGGGGTTGCCCTCCAGGTCGCGGAAGACGGCGACCCGGCCGTACGGCTCGGTGCGCGGCGGCTTGACGAACTCGACGTTCGCCTCGCGCATCCGGCGGTAGGTGGCGTCGAAGTCGTCGACCTGGAGGAAGAAGCCGACCCGGCCGGCGGTCTGGTCGCCGACCACCGCCTCCTGCCGCTCGCCGTCGGCGCGGGCCAGCAGCAGCCCGGTCCCGCCGCCGGGCGGGCGGACCACCACCCAGCGCTTCGGACGGCCGTCGTTGGTCAGCGACGGCTTGTCCTCGGCCAGCTCGAAGCCGAGCACCTCGGTGAAGAACGTGATCGCCGGGTCGTAGTCGGCGACGACCAGGGTGACGAGATCGATCCGCACCGGACGAGAGTACGCGATCAGCCCGGCAGCTCGGCCCGGCGCCGGCGCAGGTGGTCGGCCTGCGGAACGCTCAGGCGCAGGGCCAGCGCCCTCAAGGTCGGGGCAGGGACGATCGGCGGGCTGCCCGCCGGGACACCACGCGGCGGATTGTTTCTCAGACCTGCACGAGGGTCGGCAGGTGGCGTTCGACCACCGGGAGCACGGCGGCGACGGTGACCGGGCGGCCCAGCTCGGCGGTGAGCGAGGTGGTCCCCGCGTCGCGGATGCCGCAGGGCACGATCCGGTCGTAGTACGTCAGGTCGCAGTCGCAGTTGATCGAGAAGCCGTGCAGGGTCACGCCCCGGGCCACCCGGATGCCGATCGCGGCCACCTTGCGGGCCGGGCCGCGGTCGTCCTCGGGCACCCAGACGCCGCTGCGCCCCTCGACCCGGCCGGCGGTCAGCCCGAACTCGGCGCAGACGTCGATCAGCAGCTGCTCGGTGCGCCGGACGTACGCCACCACGTCCACCGGGTCGGGCAGCTTGACGATCGGGTAGCCGACCAGCTGCCCCGGCCCGTGCCAGGTGATCTTGCCGCCGCGGTCCACGTCGATCACCGGGGTGCCGTCCATCGGCCGGTCCCACGGCTCGGTCCGCTTGCCGGCGGTGTAGACGCTGGGGTGCTCCAGCAGCAGCACCGTGTCGCCCTGCTCGCCGGCCACCACGGCCTCGTGCAGCCGGCGCTGCTCGTCCCAGGCGGCCTGGTAGTCGAGCACACCGGCACGGAGGGGGGTCAGCCCGGAAGTCGTCACGCTCACCCGTCCAGCCTAGTCCCGCCACCTGCCGGTGCGCCCCTGTGAGCCTCGTCGCGTCAGGCCGGCGGGACCCGCCAGACCCACACGTCGTCCACCCGCTGGGGCGGGCCGAGCAGGCCGGTGGCGGTGCGCAGCAGGGCCTCCTCGTTGATGTCGTACTTGGCGCCGTGCACCCGGTCGGCCAGGACCACCGTCTCGACGTGCCAGTAGCGCAGGTCCTCCCGGCTCTGCCGGATGCTGCCCTCGGTGATGATCGGCACGAGCCCGGTTCGCCCGGCCTGGTCCATCAGCGAGTCGAAGGTCCGCGGCACCGGCCCGATCCGGCCCCGGCCCTCCGGGCCGCCCGGGCCGAGGAAGAAGCCGGCCGGGATGCGGAACTCGCCCTGCCGGTGCGCCAGGGCGTACGCCTGCCAGCGCTGGCCGTCCGGGGTGACGTCGACGGTCAGCGGCAGTGGGGTGAGCACTCCGCCGGGCGAGACGTACTGCTGCCAGGTGCCGTTGGTGATGAACTGCGGGACGGGCTCCCGCACGCTGGTCAGCAGCGGGGTGGGCAGCAGCGGCACCAGCGCGACGGCGAAGCCGAGCGCCCAGGCCGCCGTGGTCACCCGGTGCCGGGGTGGCCGGGCGCGGAGCCGGTCCACCGTGTGCGCCAGCAGCAGCCCGATCACCGGCGCGACCACCAGCGCCAGCCGCGAGGGCAGCGCCGCGTTGATCACCGGCAGGTTGTCCAGCACCCCGAACGGGAGGAGTTGGCCGGTGCGCCGGCCGTTCCACTTGGCCGTCGGCCCCCAGGAGAGCACCGCGAAGACCACGGCGGTGACGCCGAGCGCGGTGAGGGTGGCCCGGAACGCCCGGTCGGCGCGCCACCAGAGCAGCCCGAAGCAGGCCGCCGCGAGCAGCAGCAGCGGGATGCCGAAGAAGGAGTTCTCCTCCGTCGGGTTCGGCGCCAGCGAGGTGCCCAGCCCGGCCCAGCCGGCCAGGGACCGGCGCGGGTACGACCCGTACGCCGCGATGTCCTCGGAGTGGATGAGCGGGTCGAAGCCGGTGCCGTGGAAGCGCTGCGGCCCGGCGAAGTGCAGCCACAGCGGATACGCGAGCAGCGCCCCGGCCACCAGCGCGGTCACCCCGAGCCCGGCCGCGAAGCGGGGCAGCGCGGCGCGGACCTCGGCCCGACGGGCCGGGTGCAGCGCCCACACCAGCAGGAACAGGGCGAGCGCCAGGGCGGTGAAGAAGAGCCCTTCGGCGGCGATCGAGAAGGCGACCGCCACGAGCAGGCCGAGCACGATCCCGCCGCGGACCGCCCGGCCGGGGCGGCGCAGCCGGAATACGCCCCAGATCAGCAGCGGCACCAGCCAGCCGGCGGTCCAGTTGAGGTGCGCGTTGGCGTGCGAGACCATCGCCGGGCAGTAGGCGATGAAGAGCGCGCCGACGGCGGCGGCCAGCCGGCTGCCCACCAGGTATCGGCTGAGCAGCCAGTACCAGGCCACCCCGGTGGCCGCGAGGTTGAGGGTGAGGATCACCAGGAACGTCGCGGGCGGCCCGATCAGGTAGGTCAGCGGCGCGAAGAGCACCGCGTACACGGTGATCGAGGTGTTGACCGCGAGGTTCACCCCGTCCGGATTGTTGATCAGGTGGGTGTAGAACGGGTTCTCCCCGTGGCTGACGGCGTGCCCGCCGAAGGCCAGCAGCCACTCGAAGAGCGCCTGGTCGCTGGAGTTGACGGTGATGGCCCGGGTGTCCGGGTTCCACCACAGGCCGCTGGTCACCCAGAAGGCCAGGGCCACCGCGGCGAGCACCACGACCAGGTCGGCCGGCCAGCTCCGGTTGGCGGGCTCGGGGGACCGGTCGGTGACCAGGGTCGGGGAGGTCGGCACGCAGCGGACGTTACCAACCGGAACTGGACACGCCGGTCAGACACGAAACCTCGTGGCCGCTTCCGTCGCCCGCGGCGACACACTTCGATCTCGGTGAATGTGTGAGCGGCGGCCATGTCGGGCCGCGCAACCCGGACGTAACGTCTCGGCAACTTCAGCGTGACTCAGTTCACAATTCGCCGTCCGGAGGTCGCCGTGCGTCGCTCCTCATCCATCCTCACCCGCCTCGCCGGGGCGGCGGCCGGGGTCGTGCTGGCCGCGGCCGCGGCGCTCACCGCCGCCCTCCCCGCCCAGGCCGCCTCGCTCACCCAGGTCACCGGCTTCGGCTCCAACCCGGGCAACCTCGCCATGTACGCGTACCGGCCGGACGGCCTGCCGGCCAACGCGCCGGCCGTGGTGCTGCTGCACGGCTGCACCCAGAACGCCGCCGGCTACTTCGCCAACTCCGGCTGGCAGAAGTACGCCGACCTGTGGAAGTTCGCGCTGATCGTGGCGCAGCAGCCGGCTGCCAACAACTCCAGTTCCTGCTTCAACTGGTTCGAGACCGGGGACAGCGCGCGCGGCCAGGGCGAGGCCCTGTCGATCAAGCAGATGGTCGACTACGCGAGGACCAACTACGGCACCGACGCCGCCCGGGTGTACGTGAGCGGCCTGTCCGCCGGCGGGGCGATGAGCGCGGTCATGCTCGCCACCTACCCGGACGTCTTCGCCGCCGGCTCGGTCATCGCCGGCCTGCCGTACCGCTGCGCCACCAGCAGCACCAGCGCGTACTCCTGCATGAACCCCGGCGTCGACAAGACCCCGGCCCAGTGGGGTGACCTGGTCCGCAACGCCTACCCCGGGTACGCCGGGAAGCGGCCGCGGGTGGCGATCTGGCACGGGACCGGCGACTACACCGTCGCCGTGGCGAACGCCGTCGAGTCCCGGGACCAGTGGACCAACGTGCTCGGGGTGTCGCAGACCCCCACCAGCACCGCCACGCTGCCCGCCGGCACCAGCCTCGAGGTGTACGGCAGCGACCAGGTCCGGCTCTACCGGGTCGCCGGGATGGGCCACGGCACCCCGGTCGACCCGGGCTCGGCCACCGACCAGTGCGGGACCGCCGCCGCGTACTTCCTGGACACCATCTGCTCGACGTACCGGGACGCGCTCTTCTTCGGCCTCGACGGTGGGGTGACGCCCAGCCCGACGCCGACCGCGTCGCCGTCGCCGACCCCGACGACGCCGCCGGCCTGCGTGACCGCCAGCAACTACGCCCACGTGAGCGCCGGCCGGGCCTACCAGTCCGGCGGCTACGCCTACGCCCTGGGCAGCAACCAGAAGATGGGTCTCTACAACACCTTCTACACGACCACCCTCAAGCAGACCGGCCCCAACTACTGGGTCATCGGCTGCTGACCGCCCGCCGCCGCCCTCGCCGGGTCACTCGGTGAGGGCGGCGTGCAGCGCGCTCGGCAGGTCACGGTGGGCCCAGGCGAAGCCGGCCTTGGTCAGCACGCCGGGCAGGACCCGCGCGCTGGTCAGGGCCTCGTGGGCGAAGCCGCCGAGGGCGATCTTCAGGGCCAGCGCGGGGACCGGCATGATCGCCGGCCGGTGCAGCTGGCGGGCCAGTTCCCGGGCGAACTCGGCGTTGGTGACCGGGTTCGGGCCGGCCACGTTGACCGGGCCGGCGAGGTCGTCGCGGGCCAGCAGGAAGGCCACCGCGTCCAGCCAGTCCCGCATCGAGATCCAGGGCAGCCACTGCCGGCCGCTGCCCAGCTTCCCGCCGACGCCCAGCCGGAACGGCAGCAGCTGCGGTTTGAGCATCCCGCCGGCGCGGTCCAGCGGCAGGCCGGTGCGCAGCCGCACCACCCGTACGCCGGCGTCCTCGGCCGGCCGGGTCGCGGCCTCCCAGACCCGGCAGACGTCGGCCAGGAAGCCCTCGCCGGCCGGGGAGTCCTCCTCCACGACCCGGTCGCCGGTGTTGCCGTACCAGCCGACCGCCGACGCGTTCAGCATCGCCGCGGGCCGGTCGGCGGCGGCCAGGCCAGCGATGGTGATCGCCAGCGTGGTGGTGGTGTCCACCCGGCTGGACCGGATCAGCCGCTTGTACTCGTCGTTCCAGCGGCGGTCACCCACCCCGGCGCCGGCCAGGTTGACCACCGCGTCGGCGTCGACGACCACCGCCGGGTCGAGCTGCGCGGCGGACGGATTCCACTGCCGCTCGTCCGGCTTGCGCGGCGGGTGGCGGACGAGACGGGTGAGCTGGTGCCCGTCCGCGGTAAGCCGGTCGACCAGTCGGGTGCCGAGGAAGCCGGACACTCCGGCCATGAGGATCCGCATGCTCATATCTTCGGGTACGGACCCGGCGCCGGATGCGTTGAGCGGCATGCGTCACTCGCCGGTCCGGGCCGGACGCGGGCGGTCGACGGCTGACCGGGGCGGGAGGCCGCCGCCAGTTCGCTGCCGAGCTGATGGCGGGCCCGGATCAGCGTGCCGCCCCGGCCGGGCGCAGGTCGGCCAGGAGTCGCTCCACCTCGGCGAACGCCTCGGCGGGCAGCGGACCGAGCGCCAGCGTCGCGAAGTTCTCCTCGGCCTGGGCCACCGTCCGGCAGCCCGGGATGGGCACCGTCCGCGGGCTGCGGGCCAGCAGCCAGCCCAGCGCGCCCTGGGCGAGCGTCCGACCGTCGGCGGTCAGCGCCTCCCGGATCTGCGTGACCCGGGCCGACCACTGCGGGGTCGGCCGCCCGTCGGTGAACCAGACCAGCCACTCCGGGGCCAACCCCCGCACGTCGTCCCGGCCGACCGCCCGGGTCGAGCCGGTGAGCAGGCCCATCGCGAGCGGGCCCCGGTCGAGGCTGGCCAGGTCGAGCGAATCGCAGACCGCCAGCATGTCGAGGTTGTCGTGGAGCACCGACTCGTCGTGCTGAATCGCGGTGCAGTGCGGTCCCGCCTCGGCGAACGCCCGCGCCGACGACGGATTGTCCGTGCTCCAGCCGTACGCCCGGATCTTGCCCTGGGTGACCAGGCCCTCCAGCGTGTCGATCAGATCGAGCGCGGCGGACGCCGGCAGGTCGTTGATGTGCAACTGGTAGAGGTCGACGTGGTCGGTGCCGAGCCGGCGCAGCGACTCGTCCAGGCTCGCCACCGCGTAGGCCGGGCTGGCGTCGGTGCCGGTCCAACGCCGGCTGGCCTCGTCGGAGCGGTTGCCGAACTTGGTGGCGATCACCGCGCCGTCGCGCCGCCCGGCGAGGGCGCGGCCGAGGACCCGCTCGCTGTGGCCGGCACCGTAGTTGCTGGCCGTGTCGAAGAGGGTGACGCCCAGGTCGAGCGCCCGGTGGATGGTGCGGACCGACTCGTCGTCGTCGACCTCGCCCCAGCCGAACGGCTGCCCGCCGTCGCCCCACAGTGGCCCGCCGATCGCCCAGCATCCCATGCCGACCGCGCTGACCGTGATGCCGCTGCGGCCGAGTGTCCGTGTCATCGTCATGCGGTCCAGTGTTCGACTTCGAGCGCTCTCCAAGTCAAGGCATGCGCCGCCCTCCCGTCGCCCCTCCTGACGAAGGCGGAGTGAACTGTTCGGCCGCTAGGAACTTGATGACGGGAATGGATCGCGGCGAGAGCCAACTGCCCAGCCGAGGAAGCGGGCGTAGAGGTGCCCCGGCGTCGGCCCGTCCTGCGGGTGCAGGAGGTGCAACTCGGCGGCCGCGTCGTGCAGCATCCCGCCCAGGTAGACCAGCAGCGCCACCCGGTCGTCGACGTACTCGCGGAGCAGGGTGAGCCGCGCGATCGGGCACGGCCAGGGCGCGGCGCAGGCCCGGCAGAGCCAGAGCGGCCGGAGCGGCGTGTGCGGCCGACTCACCACCGGCCGCCGTTGGCCCGCCAGGTCTGCGCCGGGGTCAGCCAGCCGGCCCGCCCGACCTGCGGGTTCGCCCGGGTGGCCTCGTCCCACCACCGGCTGTTCGGCGGCGGCACGGGCGGCTCGGTGGGGATCGGCGCGTGCCGGTCCGGGCAGGCGGTCCAGCGCAGGCCGCACGAGCACCAGCGCCGCCCGCGCCGCCAGGTCCGCCGGTGCCGGGGCGCGAGCGGCACCGGCGCCGCGTTTCGTCGCGGCCACATCGTCAGCACCCCCCATCGGGTACGCGGACCAGCGGCTCGCCGTGGGCCCGCAGCTCGTCGATCACCCAGGGCATCGGCAGCTCGCCGAGCACCTTCTCCATCGCGTCCACCGGTTGGTCGACCACTGACCGCACGCTGCTCCGCCTCTCTTGGATGCGGCACCGAGACGGGCGGGGTCGACCGTGCGCGCGCATGGCCGGCCGGAGCCCGGCACCCGCCCCGGGCCTGCTCACGAGCTCGTCGACACCGGGTCGCGGGCATGGGGTGGCACCCGGCCGACTACCGGGGGAGCAACCGGCCAGGTGGTCCTACGGGACGACCAGCTCTCGGTTTGCAGACCAGGTGAGCGGGTCGGCACGAACTTATACTTAGTACTGCTCATAGGTCAACCACCCAGTACCTCTTACTTGTCGGTAGAAGCAGGGCGTGATCAAATGGCGGTGCAGACCAGGGAGTGCAGATGCCCGCCAAGCCCAAGTGGGCGCAACTTGCGGACCTCATCCGTGAGCAGATTGCGTCCGGAGAACTCGCCCCAGGCGACAAGTTGCCGTCCACCGCGCAACTGTGCAGCCAGCACGGTGTGTCGGCCGGAGTGGTCAACCACGCCATGATCGTGCTTAAGACCGAAGGGCTGGTCGAAGGTGTGCACGGTCTCGGCGTCTTCGTCAAGGAACCGCCAGGCGAGCAGACCTAGCCTGCTCCTTCCACGTACGGAAGTCCCCTCATGCCTGCAAGAGCCAAATGGGCGCAGCTTGCGGACCACATCCGTGGGCAGATCGCGTCCGGTGAACTCGCTCCGGGAGACAAGCTCCCGTCCACGGCTCAGCTCTGCCAGGAGCACGGAGTCTCGACCATCGTCGTCCGCCAGGCCATCTTCGCGCTCAGGACCGAGGGCCTGGTCGAGGGCGTCCAAGGCG
This sequence comes from Micromonospora sp. NPDC007230, assembly GCF_042869115.1. Lineage (NCBI taxonomy): Bacteria > Bacillati > Actinomycetota > Actinomycetes > Micromonosporales > Micromonosporaceae > Micromonospora > Micromonospora sp. NPDC007230. The sequence continues at coordinate 89,160 of NZ_JBIAFE010000015.1, forward strand.
TCGGCGTGTTCGTCGCCGAGGAGTTGCCGAACGCGCCCGACCGGTGAGCGCGGTGGATTCATGGGCATGACGCTGTGGTTCACCCGGGTGACCCCGCAGGCACTGGACCGGGCGATCGCGGACCCGGAGTGGGCGGCGGAACACCTGGACGATGAGAACCTGCCGATCTGCTACCTCGAGAAGTCCTGGGCCGGCATCCAGTTCCTGCTGGACGCGGCCGAGGTGGGCGTCGACCTGTACGAGGACGGCTTCCTCATCGACCAGGAGTGCACCCTCCTGGGCTGGGACGACGGCATGGTCGCCGACGCCGCCCGGGCCCTGGGCGCGACGCCGTTCGAGGCGTTGGCCGGCCACTACGACCCGGCGAAGCTGAGCACGGAGGAGATCTACCCGTATCGGCGGGTGTGGGACGACGACGACCTCGACTACCTGCGGGAGCACCACGAGGAACTGGTCCGGTTCTTCGTGGCGACCGCCGCCTCGGGCAGCGCGGCGATCCGGAGTTTCAGCTTCTGACTGGGCGCGTGTTCACCGTGCCGGGGGTGGTTTCGCGCAGCACGGTGTCGAGCACCTGGGCGACGCCGTCCGCGTCGATCGGCGCCGCCGGATTCACCTCGTACTGGTGAAGCGCCTGCCGGACCGCGGTCAGCGACGGGTCGCGGTCGAGTGCCCACCCGGCGGCCTGGGCCTTGGCGCAGTGCCTGCCCTCGACCGCGAAGCGCCAGATCCGGCAGGCGGTGAGGACCATGAGGGCGGCGTCCTCCGCGTCGTCGGTGCGCGACTGCCAGGTCGTCAGCCAGTACCGGCCGCGCTCGTGGAGCCACTCGTCCGGCACCGGCGCGAGCACCTCGCCCGGCTGAGCGCCGCGGAGCGCCTGCCCGTCGGCCCGTGCCATCGACAGTTCGGCCGGCAGGTCGGGAGCGGCCGGCACCCGGCGGTCGACCTCGAACCCCACGGACGAGCCGTCGTACCGGCCGACATGCAGCTCCAGCGGGGGCGCCGGTGCCGGCGCGCCGGCCACCGCGGCGGTCACGACGTGCAGGTCGATGCCGGAGGCGCCGTCGATCCGGGCGTGGCGCACCCGGTCCGTCAGCGCGTCGAGCTGCGGGTCGGACAGTCCACCGTCGACGACGACGAGCAGGTCGATGTCACTGCGACCAGGGCGGAAGCCGCCGGCCGCCAGTGATCCGTGCAGGATCACCGACCGGAGCGCCCCGTCGACGATGTCCACAACGGACCCGGCCAGTTCCTCCGCAGCGGTCCGGGCGGAGATTTCGTCAACGCCTGCCACCCGGACTTTCTAGCAGGCGTCCCCATACCGGGCTTGGCTCTGAGCCCTCCCGACGTGACAACCCTGCCAGCCGAGGTGCCGTTGCCCCCGCCGGCGGGCTTGCCCGAATTTCCCGACAGGTCTTCCGAGACAGATGTATCCGGTGATATCTATATAGACCCGAATCGTTCCTTCGCCCCCTCGGAGGATCCCGTGCTCAGATCCCGCCTCGCAACCCTCACCATGAGCCTGGCGACGGCGCTTGCCAGCGTTATCGCGCTGGCCACGCCGGCCCAAGCGGCCTCCACCGTCCGATACGTCGCCCTCGGCGACTCGTACGCATCCGGCGTGGGCGCCGGTAACGAAAGCGGCTCGTGCCGCCGCAGCCCCAACGCCTACCCGTCGCTGTGGGCCACGGCCAACGCTCCCGCGTCGTACACCTTCGTGGCCTGCTCGGGTGCGACCACGACGAGCGTGCGCGACACCCAGCTGGGCTACCTGTCGACCAGCACCACGCTGGTGAGCATCACCGTCGGTGGTAACGACGTCGGGTTCAGCGACGTCATGACCACCTGCGTGGTGTACGGCGAGTCGGCGTGCGTCGCGGCCGTCAACGCGGCCGAGGACAAGGCTCGCACGGAGCTGCCGCCGAAGCTGAACAACCTGTACCAGGCGATCCGCGCACGTGCGCCGTCCGCCCGCGTGGTGGTCATCGCCTACCCGGTCTTCTACCGGATCGACACCTACTGCCCCGGCCTCAGCGACACGTCCCGCATGAAGATCAACGAAGGCATCAACCTCCTGGACGACATCACCAAGAATGCCGCTGTCCAGAACAGCTTCGTCTTCGCCGATGTCCGCCCGATCTTCCGGGGCAACGAGCTCTGCGCCTACGGCGAGAAGTGGCTGCACGCGTTGAACTGGGCCGACACGAGCATTTCGTACCACCCGACGGCCGCCGGGCAGTCCGGCGGTTACTACCCGACCTTCGCCCGGGCCGTGTGACGGGTCCGGCTCCTCGTGGTCAGCGGTTCCGCCGCTGACCACGGGACCGTCGCGGCCGGGTTCGCGTCGGCCCCGCCCCGCTGCGCGGCTGCGTCCAGCTCGCGCGTTTCGGGCAGCCTGACCGGTCCAGGATCACGGTTCGGCGCTGATCACCATCTCCTCGGGTAGCTCTGCCGGATTCAGGCCAGCGAGGTGGATGACGATATTGGTGTCGATCAAGCCGCGAAGGGGAGTTCACCACTCACGGTCGAGAAGGTCCTGCCCGATCGCCGCGTCGAGGTCCCTACGGAATCTGGATTCGTCGAGCACCGGAGCAGTCGCGAAGGCCGCCATGACCTCGGCTCGGGGAACGAAGGTGCGTCGCCGGATAGGGATCAGCCGACCGATCGGAGTGCCGTTTCGGGTGATCGTGAACGATTCTCCGCGCTCAACGCGACGCATGATGCCACCCGAATCATTGCGGAGTTCGCGCTGCGTGATCTCGCGAGGAGCGTGCTCAGCCACAGCGACAAATCTAACCCCGTGTGCTACGAGGTGCTACGAAGCCAGTTTGCCGGCTCGTGTACGTGGCCGCCGGTCAGACGCCAGTGCGGGGATGTGGCGGTGTCTGGGCGGGTGGGACACCGCCACATCGGCGAATCGGGGGGTGGATCAGGACAGGGACGCCAGGCGGGGGAGGAGCGGGGCCAGGGCGTCGACGGCATCGGCGCGTACCACGAAGCGGGTGATCCCCCAGCGGCGCTGGTGCTGCGCGACCGCCGCGACGATCTCCTCGGCCGTGCCGATCAGCACGAACGGCGTGGCGAGCAGCTCGGCGGTGGTGAGGCCGGCGTGCTCGGCGAACCGCACGGCGGCGGCCTCGGCGTCGTCGGTCACGGTGACCTGCTGGACCAGCGCCTCCAGCACGGGCGGCGTGTCGCGGCCGGCGGCACCGGCCGCCACGTGGGCGAGCTGCGCCTCGATCTGGTCGGCCCGCCACCGCACCTCGTGCGTGTGGCCGTCGGGGAGGGTACGGCCGGCGCCGAACAGGCCCACCACGTCGGCGTGCGCGCCGGCCCAGCGCAGCAGCGTCGAGTTGGACGTACCGATGGTGAGCGGGACCGGGTCCTGCACCGGCCTCAGCTCGGTGAGGCGCGCGGCGTGGGCGACCAGTTCTGGGCTGTCCACGCTGACCTCCTTGCCGGCCAGCAGGTCGCGCACGGCCTCGGCCACGGCGATGCAGCGGCGCACCCGGCCGGGCACGTCGGGGCGCTCGCGGCCGACGGCCCGCCACTCGGCCGGGGTGTGGCCGGCGCCGACGCCGAGCCGCGCCCGCCCGCCGGAGACCACGTCGAGGGTGGCCACGTCGGTGGCCAACAGGATGGGCTCCCGGACCCCGGCGTTGGAGACGTACGAGCCGAGGCCCAGCGTCGAGGTCACCGCCGCCGCGGCGGCGAGCGCCACGAACGGCGACGCGCCGTGGCCCGGGTGGTCGGCGGCGAACAGGGCGTCGAAGCCGGCCGCCTCGACCCCGCGGGCCAGGTCGAGCCAGCTCGCGGCGTCGGTCGGTCGGGCCTGGACGGAGAAGGTCACCATCGCCCCAGCATGGTGCGCCCCACCCGCGCCGACCAACCCACACAGACCGATTCTGCCAACGGGCGAATCTGCCGCGTCGCGCGTGCCCCTCCGGGGAGCAACTTCGGGGAAAGCGCTGCCTACCGGCGCCCGGAGGCAGCAACCTCCCCGAAGTTGCGCCGCCGAGGTCGATCCGCAACTGTCGGGACGTCCATGCCGAACAATTCGTGGGGCGCGCCGGCGGTCAGCGCGTCGAGGGCGGCGACCAGCTTCCGCTCCTCGTAGCTGAAGTGCGACTCGAGCAGCGCGGCGAGGCCGTCCAGCTCGGCCCGGACCGCCGGCCCGTCGGCCGCCCCGGCGCGCAGGGCGTCGACCCGGCGCAGCAGGTCCGCCACCACCCGGTGGTCCTCGCTCAGTTGGGCGAGGACGGGGCGCAGCTCGGGCACCTGCTCGGCCAGGACGCGGAACGCGCCGGCGTCCTCGCCGGTGTGGTGTCGGTCCAGGGCTGCACAGAAGCCGACGCAGTGGGCCCGTAGCTCGCGCGACAGGCCGGCGCCGGCACCGTCGGGGGAGTCGAGGCTCGCGCGGAGCCCGGCCAGCTCCTCGCGGAGCCAGTGGTGGATCTCGATCAACTGGGTGCCGAGGGCGGTCAGCCGCCCGGCCGGTGAGTGGGATGGGTGCACATGGTCCCCTGCTGTCCCGCGCTTCCATGTCCTCGGCGGCCTTCGTGCCGGGTGCACTGCGACGCTACGCCGCACCCTACGCGACCCGGCTGCCGTACGCCGCCCATGTCACTCGCCCTCGTCCCGCTCGTCCGGCTCGTGCCACCGGGCCCGGTAGGCGGCCTCGTGCGCCTCGTGGGCGGTCCGCTCCTCGAAGATCAGCTTGCGCAGCGCCGTCCGGCCCTCTTCGAAGATCACCACCTCGGCGGCCACCATGCCCACGCAGATCACGGTCAGCAGCGCCAGGGTGCCCAGCGCCGGCAGCTGGTCGACCAGCGGGGGGCAGACGGCAAGCAGCCCGAGGGTGCCGACCCGGGTCCAGCTCAGGGTGTGCAGGGTTCGCGCCTGGAACAGCATGTCGCCGCAGAGGTAGAGGAACACCCCGCCGAAGAGCAGCGGCTCGGCCGGGCCGCGGGCCGGGTCCCAGTCGGAGATGTTCGGGCTGGTGATCTGGTGCACGATCTGCTCGGCACCGAGCGCGAACAGGATGATCCCGGCGATCATCGGCAGGTAGCAGTACGCGTACGCGTCCCGGGCCATGGTGAGCCGGGGTTTGCCCTGTGCCGAGTGCAGGGCGATCCGGGCGGCCGGCCCGATCATGTCGTAGTGCGCCCACCAGAGCGCGGCGGTGAAGAAGATGCTGAGCACCGCCGCCCCCACCGCTGGCAGCGTGGGTGGCTGCCCGATCAGGTTGCTCCCGACGCCGACGGAGATGACCGACTCGCCCAGGGCGATGATCAGGATCAGGTCGTACCGCTCGGTCCAGTGCTCGGCCGAGGCGATGCCCCAGCCCGAGGCGTTGGCGAGTTGGCCGGTGGTGTACTGGAGCAGCACGGCCAGGCCCCACAGCCCGTCCCGGACGACCGGCGCCGCGGCGGACTCGTGTATCGCCGCAGGGATGAGCGCGGCGGCGAGCAGCAGCAGGGTGCTGCCGATCAACTCCGGGGCCAACCTCAGCACCTGTCGGCGTTCGTCCGGGCTGCCCCGCATCGCCTGCAGCAGGAGCAGCACGTGGACCAGGCGGAACACAATGTAGCTGACCGCCGCCACGACCGGCCCGGCGGCGTTGCCCCGCACGTCGTGGAACGCCTGCGGCAGCGACAGGGCGAAGGTGAACAGCGCCGCCATGCCGACCGTCATCAGCACCGGCACGAAGCCCTCGCCGAGCCGGACCCGGGTGGCGACCACGCTGTGCAACACCCACGACCACCAGAGCACCGCGAGGACCAGCAGGGCGTGCAGCAGCGCCCCGCCGCTGACATCCCGCGCGGTGGACCGGGTGATGATGAAGAACGAGAAGACGAAAACCAGGTCGAAGAAGATCTCGAACCGGTCCACCCGGGCCGCGGGGGCCATGGGCACGGCGGGCCCCAGGCGCCTCCGCCACCCGAAGCCGCTCACCCGACGAGTCTCTCAGCGGCCGGGCGCTTGCGCGCCGGATTCCGGCACGACGAAGGGCGCGCGGCTCAAGCCGCGCGCCCTTCGTCGTCAGGGCGTCAGAGCCCCAGCTCGGCCTCGAAGTTGCCGGCCTCCAGCCGCTCCTTGACCGCGACGAGGAAGCGGGCCGCGTCCGCGCCGTCGATCAGCCGGTGGTCGTACGACATGGCCAGGTAGACCATCGAGCGGACCGCGATGACCTCGCCCAGCTCCGGGTCGTTGACCACGACCGGACGCTTCACCACGGCACCCGTGCCGAGCATCGCCGACTGCGGCGACGGCACGATCGGGGTGTCGAAGAGGGCGCCCCGGCTGCCGGTGTTGGTCAGCGTGAAGGTCGCCCCGGCGATCTCGTCCGGGCTGATCTTGTTGGTCCGGGTGCGCTCGGCCAGGTCGGCGACCCGCTTGGCGATCCCGCCCAGGTTCAGGTCGCCGGCGTTGTGGATGACCGGCACCAGGAGGCCCCGCTCGGTGTCCACGGCGATGCCGAGGTGCTCCGCGTCCGGGTAGGTGATCGTCCCGGCCTCCAGGTCCATCCCGGCGTTGACGATCGGGTAGGTCTGGAGCGCCTCGACGGCCGCCAGGGCGAAGAACGGCAGGAAGGACAGCTTGACGCCGTGCCGCTGCTGGAAGGAGTCCTTCGCCTGCGCCCGCAGCTTGGCAATCTTGGTGACGTCCACCTCGATCACCGTGGTGAGCTGCGCCATCTCGTGCAGCGACTGCTGCATCCGCTTGGCGATGGCCGCGCGAATCCGGGGCAGCTTCTCGGTGGTGCCGCGCTTCGCGCTCGGCTGCGGCTTTGCGGCCGGCTTCGCCGGAGCAGCAGCAGCGGCCGGAGCGGCGGCCTGCGGTGCCGGCGCGGCCTTGGCGGCCTTCGCCTTCTCGGCCGCCTCGAGGACGTCCTGCTTGCGGATTCGCCCGCCGACGCCGGTGCCGTTCACCGAGGACAGGTTCACCCCGTGCTCGGCGGCCAGCTTGCGGACCAGCGGGGTCACGTAGCCGGCGGCCTCCTCGCCGCCACCCTGGACGGGGGCGGTCGGACGCTGCGGGGCGGGGGTCGGCGCGGCAGGCTGCGCGGCCTGCTCGGCCCGCATCGGCTGGGCGGCGGTCTCCGCCTCCGGGGCCGGCTGGTTGTAGGACACGCCCGGGGTCGGCTCCTCGACCTTCGGCGCCGGCTGGGCCGGGGCCGGCGGCGCGGGCTTGGCCTCGGCCTGCGGGGCCGGCTTGGCCTCGGGCTGCGGCGCAGCCGGGGCGGCGCCGGCCGCACCGATGATCGCCAGGTCGGCGCCGACCTCGGCGGTCTCGTCCTCGGCGACCTTGATCTCCAGCAGCGTGCCGGCGACCGGCGAGGGGATCTCCGTGTCGACCTTGTCGGTGGACACCTCCAGCAGCGGCTCGTCCACCTCGACGCTGTCGCCGACCTGCTTGAGCCAGCGGGTGACCGTACCCTCGGTGACGCTCTCGCCGAGGGCCGGCATCTTGACCGGGGTGCCCGCGCCCGACGGCGCCGGGGCCGCCTGGGCCGCCGGCTGTTCGACGGCCGGCTGCTCCGCCTCGGCCTGGGGCTCGGCGGCGGCCTCCTCGGCCTCCTCCGCCGGGGCCGCCTGCGGCGCGACCGCCGCGCCGGCCTGCTCGCCCTCGCCGGCGATGACCGCCAGCTCGCTGCCGACCTCGGCGGTCTCGTCCTCGCCGACCACGATCCGGCTCAGCACGCCCGCCGCGGGCGACGGGATCTCGGTGTCCACCTTGTCGGTGGACACCTCAAGCAGCGGCTCGTCGACCTCGACGGTGTCGCCCTCCTGCTTGAGCCAGCGCGTGACGGTGCCCTCGGTGACGCTCTCGCCGAGCCGGGGCATGGTGACCGATACCGGCATGTTCTCCAGACTCCTTCATTTCCCTGGTGGGATCATCGCCCGTCGCCGGACGCCGCGGTTGTCGTGGTCAGGCGTGCGCGTGCAGCGGCTTGCCGGCGAGGGCCAGGTGCGCCTCGCCCAGGGCCTCGTTCTGCGTCGGGTGGGCGTGCACGAGCTGCGCCACCTCGGCCGGGTACGCCTCCCAGTTGTAGATGAGCTGCGCCTCGCCGATCAGCTCGCCGACCCGGGCGCCGACCATGTGCACGCCGACCACCGGGCCGTCCTCGACCCGGACCAGCTTCACGTGGCCGGCGGTCTTGAGGATCTGGCTCTTGCCGTTGCCACCCAGGTTGTAGTTGTAGGTCTTGATCTTGTCGGCGCCGTACTGCTCCTTGGCCTTCGCCTCGGTCAGGCCGACCGACGCCAGCTCCGGGTCGCAGTAGGTGACCCGCGGGATGCCGGCCTCGTCGATCACGGCCGGGTTCTGGCCGGCGATCTCCTCGGCGACGAAGATGCCCTGCTGGAAGCCGCGGTGCGCGAGCTGCAGGCCGGGCACGATGTCGCCGACCGCGTAGACGTTCGGCACGCTGGTGCGCAGCCGCTCGTCGGTCAGCACGTAGCCGCGGTCCATCTTGACGCCCTGCTCCTCGTAGCCGAGGTTGGCGGTGTTCGGCCCGCGCCCGACGGCGACCAGCAGCAGCTCGGCCTCGACGGTGTCGCCACCCTGGATGGTCAGCCGGACACCGTTCTCGGTCTTCTCGACCTTCTCGAACGGCTTGCCGACCTTGAAGTTGATCTTACGCTTGCGGAACGCCCGCTCCAGCGCCTTGGACGACTCCTCGTCCTCGGCGGCGACCAGGCGGGGCAGCGCCTCGACGATGGTCACGTCGACGCCGAAGGACTTCCACACGCTGGCGAACTCGACGCCGATCACGCCGCCGCCGAGCACGATCGCCGAGGCCGGGACCCGGTCCATGACCAGGGCGTGGTCACTGGTGATGATCCGCTCGCCGTCGATCTCCAGGCCGGGCAGGCTCTTCGCGTACGAGCCGGAGGCCAGGACGACGTTGCGGCCGGTGTAGCGCTTGCCGTCGACCTCGACGGTGTTCGGCGCGACCAGCTTGCCGGCGCCCTCGACGATGGTGATCGCCTTGTTGCTCTTGAGCATCCCCTGCAGGCCCTTGTAGAGCCGGGCGATCACGCCGTCCTTGTACGAGTTGACCGCGGCCATGTCGATGCCGACCAGCTCGGCCTTGACACCGAACTGTTCCGACTCGCGGGTCTGGTCGGCGATCTCGGCGGCGTGCAGCAGAGCCTTGGTCGGGATGCAGCCGTTGTGCAGGCAGGTGCCCCCGAGCTTGCCCTTCTCGATCAGGGCCACGGACAGGTTCAGCTGGGCGGCGCGCAGCGCGGTCGCGTAGCCGCCGCTACCACCTCCGAGGATCACGATGTCGAAGGTTGCGTCGTTCGGCTCGCTCACGTCCAACTCCCAGGTCGCGTCGCTGCTTCGGGGGTTACGGTGGAGTAACAGGCACACCCCACCTCGGTCATCTTGTCACCACCGCCGACGAAGCGCGTAGTGAGGTGCCCAACGACACGTCGCCGCCACGTACGCTTGGCACCGTCTTCGATGACGTACGGGGAGGGGTTGGGCGCGGTGGGACTGTTCCGACGACGCAAGCGGACGGACGCGGTGAGTCGCGACCGCGTCGGTCAGCGCGCCGATCTGGACCACCTTGAGAACTTTGTCCGCACCCGGCGTGGCGTCGAGGCGTACCTCGAGCCCCGGACCACGGTCACCGAGACCACGGTCATGCTGATCGCCGGCGACGGCGAGTGGACCCGGCGGCGGGTCGGCAGCCCGGAGGAGGCGCGCCGCTTCGCCCACAAGCTCGCCATCCCGATCTACGACGTCCGGCTGATGGGCTATCCGCAGCGCATGCGCGACTACAACGAACGCCGCAAGCGCCGCCCCGAACTCTTCTGACGCCCGCCTCTTCGGGCGGTGCGGCGGCAGCTTCGGGGAAGTTGCCGCCGCAGCGCGTCCGGACCCGGCAACCTCCCCGAAGTTGCGCGGCTCTTCGAGCGGGCAGACGCGCGGACGGGGTGCCCCCGGAAGGGGGCACCCCGTCGACAGAGGTGAGGTCAGCCGTTGGCGGCGACGTCCTCGACCAGGTGGACCAGGGTGCGGACCGGGACGCCGGTGCCGCCCTTGGTCCAGTAGCCCGTCGCCTCGCCCGAGTGGTAGCCGGGGCCGGCGATGTCGATGTGCGCCCAGGCCACGTCCTCGGTGACGAACTCGCGCAGGAACACGCCGCCCTGAAGCATGTGACCGGCCCGGTCCATGCCGGCGTTGACCTGCGAGATGTCCGCCACGTCGGAGTCCATGCCCTTGCGCACGTCGTCCGGCAGCGGCATCGGCCAGGCCGGCTCGCCGGTGGCCTCACCGGCCGCCTTCACCCGCTCGCACAGCTCCGGAGTGCCCATCACGCCGGCGATCTTCTTGCCCAGCGAGATCACCTGGCCGCCGGTCAGGGTCGAGGTCTCGAACAGGTAGTCGGCGCCGTCCTCGCAGGCCCGGGCGATGCCGTCGGCGAGGATCATCCGGCCCTCGGCGTCGGTGTTGAGCACCTCCACCTTCTTGCCGCTGTACATGGTGATCACGTCGCCCGGCCGGTAGCTGGTGCCCGACGGCATGTTCTCCGCCATCGGCAGGTAGCCGGTCACCGCCACCGACGGCTTGAGCGCCGCGACCGCCAGCATGGCCGCGCCGACCGCCGCCGCGCCGGCCATGTCGGACTTCATCTCCCACATGCCCTGGGCCGGCTTGATCGAGATGCCGCCGGTGTCGAAGGTGATGCCCTTGCCGACCAGCGCCACCCGCTTGCCGTTGCCGCCGCCGGACGGCGTGTAGGTCAGCTTCACCAGCCGCGGCGGTGCCTCCGAGCCCTGCCCGACGGCGAGGATGCCGCCGTACCCGCCGGCGGACAGGGCCGCCTCGTCGAGCACCTCGACGCCGAGCCCGGCCTCCCGGGCGGCGGCGGCCACGGCCTCGGCGAACGCCGGCGGGCGCAGCTCGTTCGGGGCGGTGTTGACCCAGTCCCGGCTGGTCAGCACCGCGCCGGCGACCGCCTGGGCCCGGGTGACCTCCGCCTGCGCGGTCGCGTCCGCGGCGTCCGGCACCGCGATCAGCACGTCGGCCACCGGCTCGCGCCGTCCCGGCTGCGGCTTGGTCTTGTAGCCGGCGAACCGGTACCCGCCGAGCAGCGCGCCCTCGGCGACCGCGCGCAGCGCCGCCGGGGCGTCGGCGTCGTCGGGCAGCGGCAGGGCGAGCGCCACACGTGGCGCGCCGGCCAGGGCGCGTACCGCCGCGCCGGCGGCCCGGCGCAGGGTCTCCGGGGCCGGGGCCGCGCCGGACGGCTCGGGGCCGAGGCCGACGGCGGTGACCAGCGGGGCGGTGATGGTGCCAAGCGTGGCCAGCTTGATCACCTCGCCGGGGCCGCCGGTCGCGCCGAGCAGCGCCAGCGTCTCGGTCAGCTTGCCGTCGAACGCGGCGGCGATGCTCTCCGCGCCGCTGGCCAGCAGCAGGGCGCCGGCGGGTGAACCCGAGCCCTGTTCCGCGGTCTGGCTGTGCACGCCGATCACGATCGCGTCGACGGCGAGTTCGGCGGGGTCGGTGTCGACCAGGCTGAGGGTGGTGCGGGGCGATGTCACTGAAGCTACTCCGGGCGGGCCGGGCCGGTCGCGTGGTCGCGTACCGGCGATGAAGGTCTCCGGCGGCAACCTACCCGCCGGACGCGTGGCTGTCCCGCCGATGGGCTTCGACGGTTCCCGCCGATGCTAACCAGGCGTTCAGGTGGCGGTAAGTTGCCACCCATGACCGAGGTGACCTCCGACGCCGCCGCGACCCGGCTGCGCCGTTCCCCGCTGCACGAGCGGCACGCCGCCGCCGGCGCCAAGTTCGCCCCCTTCGGGGGTTGGGAGATGCCGCTGGAGTACGCCGGTGGCGGCGTGCTCAAGGAGCACACCGCGGTGCGTACCGGGGTGGGTGTCTTCGACGTCTCGCACCTCGGCAAGGCGCGGATCACCGGGCCGGGCGCCGCGGACTTCGTCAACGCCTGCCTCACCAACGACCTCGGCCGGATCGCCCCCGGCAAGGCGCAGTACACCCTCTGCTGCGACGAGGCGACCGGTGGCGTGGTGGACGACATCATCGCCTACCTGCACGCCGACGATCACGTCTTCCTGATCCCGAACGCGGCGAACACCGCCGAGGTGGTCCGCCGCCTGCGCGCCACCGCGCCGGCCGGGGTGGTCATCACCGACGAGCACGAGGCGTACGCGATCCTCGCGGTGCAGGGGCCGCGCTCGGCGGACCTGCTGGCCGTGCTGGGCCTGCCCACCGAGCACGACTACATGAGCTTCTCGGCGGCGACGCTGGACGGCGTCGAGCTGACCGTGTGCCGCACCGGCTACACCGGCGAGCTGGGCTACGAACTGGTGATCCCGGCCGAGCACGCCGTCGCCGTCTGGGACGCGCTGTTCGCCGCCGGAGCGGCGTACGAGCTGCGGGCCTGCGGGCTGGCCGCGCGGGACACCCTGCGCACCGAGATGGGATACCCGCTGCACGGGCAGGACCTCTCGCTGGAGATCACCCCGGTGCAGGCCCGCTCCGGCTGGGCGGTGGGCTGGGACAAGCCGGCCTTCTGGGGCCGGGACGTGCTGCTCGCCGAGAAGGCCGCCGGCCCCCGGCGTACGCTGCGCGGGCTGGAGGCGGTCGATCGGGCGATTCCGCGCCCGGGGATGGCCGTGTACGCCGGCGACACCCGGGTCGGCACGGTCACCAGCGGCACGTTCAGCCCGACGAAGAAGCAGGGCATCGCGCTCGCCCTGATCGACACCGAGCCCAAGCTCGCCGACGGCGAGGTCCTCGAGGTCGACATCCGCGGCCGCCGCGCCCCCCTGCGCCTCCACCGCCCGCCCTTCGTCCAGCCCTCGGTCCGCTGACCTGTTGCGTTGATCATGAGGTTGGCGGCGATGTCGATCTCCGTCGACGCCGCCAACCTCATGATCGACGGAGAAACGGGCGTCAGTCGGCGGTGGGGGGCTCGCCGGCGTCCAGGACGGCCTGGGTCCAGCCGCCCTCGATGACGCCGGTGCCGTCGAGCAGGGCCCAGTCGACGACATCCGTCGCCGCCACGACCACCGGGGCGCCGATCCGGACGCTCGGGTCGCTGTTGGCGTCGCTGGCGCTGGCCCCGACGATCCGCTCCGGGCTGTCCCAGGACGTCACCCCGGCCCAGACGAACTCGGGGCCCTCGTCGCCGGGCAGGCCGTACTTGACCACGAGCTGGGTCTCGGCGGGCAACTGACCGGCGAGGAAGCGGGCCCGGATGTCGCCCAGGCCGGCCCGGGCGGTGGCGATCGCCCGGCTCATCGCATCGCCCGGGCGGGCGTACCGGACGTCCGGCTGGATGCCGTTGAACAGGGTGGCGCAGGCAGCGGCGAAGTAGCGGCCGGCCGGACCGGGATGCCCCGGCGGCGGGTTGAGGCTGAGGAACGAGTCGGCGTCCGGGTCGGTGGCCGGGTCCAGCTCCAGCCGCAGCAGCACCGGCGCGGTCGCACCGTGCTGCTCCGGATTGCCGTACGCCACGGCGATGTCGTGCCCGGTCACCGTGGCCAGCACCGGGAGCTGCACGAACGCGGGCACCTCCTCGCCGGCCAGCCCCTCGGTCCAGTCCCGCAGCAGCCGCCGGGCGGCACCGGTCATCACCGCGCCCCAGGCCCGGGTCAGGTGGTCCGGCACCCCCTGGGCCTGCAGCTCCAGCAGCCCGAACCGGCGCAGCCCCTTGGTGGTGAACCACAGCCCGTCGGCGTCCGACGAGTACGGCACCAGCACCCAGTCGACCAGCCGGATCCGGCCCTGCTCGTCGGGGAGCGAGCGCAGCGCGGCGGCCGGGTCGAGGAACTGGAGGCCGAAGACGTCCACCACGTCCCCGTCGACCGTCTCGGCGATCGCCGCGGCCACCGCCCGGGCCGCCCACTCGTGCGCCGGCGGCCAGCCCGGCCGGTATTCGGCCTGGACCACCACGAGGTGGGTGGCGGCGGCCAGCCGGGCCAGTTGGGCCTCGGTGGCGCCGAACGCGGTGAGCAGGTCCGGTGGCAGCTCGGGGAACTCGCCGACCGGCCGGGTGTCGACGCTCATCAGCGGGCTGTCCAGCATCTGCCGCGCCAGCCCGTGTACCGGCTCGGCGAGCCGCCCGGTCAGGCGCTCCACCGCCGTCTTCGGGCTGACCTTCGGCAGCCCGGCGATGGGCACCAGATAGGTCGCGTCCAGCGACTCCGGCACCGGTACGGGCAGGAAGTCGTCCGTGATGAGCATGTCGTCCCCCTCGACCGTGCCGGTGCCTCGTCCCGAACGCTACCTGCCCGGACGGGTGACGCTCAGCCGGACAGCGCCAGTCCCAGGTAGACCAGCGTGGTGGTGATCTCCACGGTGGCCCCGAGCACGTCCCCGGTGATCCCGCCGAGCCGGCGTACCACGTGGGTGAGGAGCCCGGCCGCGACGGCGAGCGCCGCGACGACGGCGAGCGGCCCCTGCCATGGACGGCCCGGCACCGCCGGCACGGCCAGCAGCGCGACGGCGGCCGTGCCGACCACCAGGGTGACCGGCCCCACCGTGCCGGCCACCAGCGCGCCCAGCCCCTCCGGCCGGGCCGCCGGCACCCCGCGCCGGCAGGCCAGCGCCACCCCGAGCCGACCGGCGGCGGTGGCGGCGGCCACCGCGGCGAGCGCAGCCGGCCACGACCGCCCGGCCAGCTCCGCGAGCACCGCCGCCTGCAGCAGCAGTACGACCACCAGCGCGACCACCCCGAACGGGCCGACGTCCGGCTTCTTCATGATCTCCAGCGCCGCCGCGCCCCGCCGGTACGACCCCAGCGCGTCCACGGTGTCGGCCAGCCCGTCCAGGTGCAGGCCCCGGGTGAGCAGCGCGCCGAGCCCGACGGTGATCCCGGCGGCGACCAGCGGGGGAGCGAGGGCGGCGGTCAGCAGCAGCACCGCCGCGAGGAACGCGCCGAGCAGTGCCCCGACCGCCGGGGCGAGCGCCATCGCGGTGCCGGCCGCGGCCCGGTCGACCCGACCGGCGCGCACCGGCAGTGTGGTGAAGGTGGTGACCGCCAGCCGGATCCCGTCCGCGAGCCGGGGCTCAGTCGGCACGCCGGTCGGCGGACTCCGGCACCGCGACCGGCTCGTCCGGCTCCGCGGTAGCGGGCCTGCTGGGTCCCGGCCCGGTGGGCTCCGGCTCGGCGAACTCCGGCTCGAAGGGGGGCGGAACGGGCTCCGGCTCGGTGGTGGTGGGCCCGGGGCCGGCCGGCTCCGGCTCGGCGAACTCCTCGTCGTCCGCGCCGCCGCGCAGTGCCGGGTGCACCGGCAGGCCGGCGGCGAGCGCCAGCATCGAGTTCAACAGCGGCAGGGTGGCCAGCGCGGTGGCCCCCTCGCCCAGGTTGAGCCGCAGGTCCACCAGCGGGGTCAGGCCGAGCACGTCGGCGGCGAGCCGCACGGCTGGCTGCCCGCCGTGGTCGGGCAGCAGGCACCAGTGCCGGGCCTGCCCGGCCAGGTCGCGGCTGACCAGGCCGGCGGCCACCCCGACCGGCCCGTCCAGCAGCACCGGTATGCGGCGGGCGGTCGCCCCGAGCAGCACGCCGGTGGCCATCGCGATGTCGCCGCCGCCGAGCTCGGCCAGCACCTCCTTGGCGTCCCGGGAGCTGCGGCGGGTGCGGTGCAGGGCGTCCCGGACCGCCGCGCAGCGGGCCATCCAGGCCGCGTCGTCGATCAGGCCCTGCTCGCTGATCACCCGGCCCAGCACCGCCGGGGGCTCCGCGCCAGCCGTCGCCGCCAGCACCGCCGCGGCCGCCGCCTCGGTGCCTGCGCCGCACGCCGCCAGCACCAGGACGTGTACGCCGGTGTCGGCGGCCTGCTCGGCCAGCCGCCAGCCGTACCGCAGGGCCGACTCGACCTGCTCGGCGGAGAGCGCCGGCCCGTCCTCCATGGCGGCGGAGGCGGGCGCCTCGACCACCTGGAGGCTGGCCCCGCACTCGGCGGCGAGCCGGGCGAGCGCCCCCTGGCCGGCCCGGGCCTGCCGGGCGCGGCGGGCCGACTCGCCGGAGGCCACCCCGGCCGACGCCCCGCCGGCGTGGTCACCGTGCAGCAGCAGGACGCGCACCGAGCTCCACGGCGCGGGGGTCGGGGTGCCCTGGGTGGCGGCGGCGAAGCCGACCACCCGGTCCAGCACGCCGAGGCCGGCGCCGGGGAGGTCCAGGGTGGCGAGCCGGTCGATCGCCTGCGGGCCCGCGTACTCGTCGGGCATCGGCAGTTCCATGCCGGGCTGGATGACCAGGCCGGTGGCGATCATCGGCAGCGCCATGGTGGGGGCGGCCCAGGCGGTGGGCTCCCCGGCGTGGGCGGGGCTCGGTGCGGGCGCCACGGCCGGGGTGAGCACCTCGGGCAGCGCCTCGTCCGGCTGCGCCGGCGCCCCGGCGGCGGCGCCCGCCTGGCCGGGGCCGGCCGGCGCCGACACGGTGGGGCGCGGCGGCGCGCCGGCCGGCTTCAGCCACGCGGCCTGACCGGCCACCACCAGCACCACCGCGTCGCAGGCGTCAGCGACCGCCCGGTTGGTCGCGCCGAGCGCGTCGGTGAACGCCCGGCCCAGCGGGGTGGTCGGCACCAGGGAGAGCCCCACCTCCGGGCTGACCAGCAGCAGCCGGGCGGCGCTGCCCCGGACCGCCGCCGCCAGCTCGGCGATGGTGGCGGAGTCGTCGGCGGGCTGGTGGGCCGGGTCGAGCAGCACGGTCACCCAGCCGCCGAGGTCGTCCACGAGCAGCGTCTCGTTCGGCCCGGCCGCCGCGATCACGTCGGCCAGCCGGCCCGGGTCGGCAGCGGTCTCCTCGGTGGTCCAGCTCCCCGGCCGGCGGGCCCGGTGCGCCGCCAGGCGGGTCGCCCACTCGGTGTCCTCCGGGTCCCCCTCGGGGGCGGTGGCCACGTACCGGACCGTGGGCGCGTCGGCGACCAGCGATTCCGCGAACTCGGACTTGCCGGACCGGATACCGCCGAGCACCAGGAGTGTGTTCCACCCGTCAACGGACATGCCCGTACCTTACGGCCGCCCGGCCGGTCACCGCCTGCCGGCCCGGACGGTGACCGGCGGGCTGCCCGGGGCGGCCGGGCGGGCTCAGTCGCAGTGCTCGAAGGCGCTGCCGTAGCTCGCCCCGCCGGCCGACCCGCCCCACTTCACGCAGGCCCCGGCGGCACCGGCGCGGACCGGCCCGGCGTAGTACTCGAACGCCCCGCGGTCGGTCACGCGGGTCTTCCCCTGCACCTCCAGGTAGGCCGACACCGTGGTGGCCCGGCCGACGTCGGTGTCCTTGAGCGTGACCACGCAGTTGGCCCCGCTGGCCGTGTTGTAGAGCAGGTAGACCCGACCCTTGCGGACGCCGTTCGCGGTCAGCGTCGCCGAGTCGATCACCTGGTACCCGCTGCCGCACGCCTGTCCGGCCGTGTACGGGTTGGGCTTCTGCGGTGCGGTCGTGGTCTTCGTCGGCTTCGGTGTGCCGGTGGCGCCGGCGGTCGGTGCCGACGATGTGCCGGCCGACGGAACGGTGGCACCGGGCGCGGAGCGGCTCGGCGTGGCCGAGGGCGACCGGCCGGGCCGCCCGGTGGGGCTCACCGGCGACTCGGGGGCCGCCCCGGTGGCCGCCGGCTCCGGCTGCCCGGAGTCGGCCGGGGCCGACTCGCCGGTCAGCGCCGTCCGGTCGCCCGACGGGGCCTGGTCGTCGGGACGCAGCGCCGCCACCGCCAAGGCGGTCGCCAGCGCGACGAGGACGACGCCCGCCGCGCCGGCCAGGGCGAGGACCCGCCCCCGCCCCCGGCGCCCCGGCGGCTCCTCCAGCGTCGGCGGTACGCCCGAGCCGGCGTGCCGGTCCTGTTCCGGGCCGTACCCACCGGGGCGCGGACCGGGGTGCGCGACCCCGACCGACCAGGCCGGACCGGCCGGGGCCGGACCCGCGGGCCCGGCGGCGGGATGGCGGTGCGGCCCGGCCGAGCCGCCGGTGCCGGGGCCCGCACCGGGGGCGGCACCGGCGGCCGGGCTGGTCCTGCCGAGCGGGCCGTCTCCCGGCCCGGGGACGGCGACCCCGGGAGCGCCCCCCGCGACCGGGCCGGAATACCCCGGGCCCGGGGCGAAGGCCGGGGTGGCCGGTCCACGAACGGGCGCCGGAGCAGGGCCGGTGGGTGCCGCCCCGGCCGGGCCGGCAGCGGACACTGGGCCGATCGGGGATCCGTCGGGGACGGGCCTGCCCGGCGGGGTACCGCCGGCGGGGCCCGGGACCGCGGCGCCGGGACCGGTCGTGGCAGGCGAATCGGGAGCGGCCGGGGCGTCCGGCGTCGGGAGCACGGCGGGCCCCGGCACGGCCGGGCCGGCCACCGCCCACGGCGGGCGGGCCGGGACGGGCACGCTGGCCAGCGTGGCGTCCCGGACGTCCTGGGCCGCCTCGGCCAGGGCGAGCGCGGTCGGGTACCGGTCGGCGGGGCGCTTCGCCAGCGCCCGGCGGACCACCTCGACCACCGCCGGGGGCGTGCCCACCGGCAGCGGTGGCGGCTCGTCCTGGGCGTGCCGCAGCGCCACCTGGAGCGGGTTGTCGCCGTCGAACGGCGGCCGGCCGGCCAGACAGAAGTAGGCGACCGCGCCGAGCGCGTACACGTCGGTGGCGGCCGACACGGCCTGGCCGGTGGCCTGTTCCGGCGACATGTACGAGGCGGTGCCGAGCACCATGTGCGCGGCCGTGATCCCCGCCATGGTGCTGGCCCGGGCGATCCCGAAGTCGACCAGCACCACTGTGCCGTCCCGCTTGACCAGCAGGTTCCCCGGCTTGACGTCCCGGTGCACGATTCCGGCGAGGTGGGCGGCGTGCAGCGCGTGGGCGGCCTGCGCCACCACCGACATGGTGGACGCCGGGTCGAGCCGGCCGGCCTGGCGGATCCAGGCCACCAGCGGATCTCCGTCGACGTACTCCATCACCAGGTAGCTGACCTGGCTGCCGTCGGCGAGCGTGGCGGAGCCGGCGTCGTGCACCTGCACGATGCCGGGGTGCCGCAACGCGGCCAGCATCCGGGCCTCGGCCTGGAAGCGGGTGGTGAACTCGGGGTCGGCGACCAGCGACGGCAGCAGCACCTTCACCGCGACCTCGCGACCCAGCAGGGTGTCGGTGCACTTCCAGACGGCCCCCATGCCGCCGGTCGCGATGCGTTCGTTCAGCCGGTAGCGGTCGCGGAGCACGACTCCTTCAGTCAGCACCGGGCCACCGTACCGGCCGCCCGGCGGGCGCCATGATCCAGCGGCGGCCCCGTCCGGAACGTGGTGCCCGCGTGCGGCCGACTACGCTTGCGGGGGTTCCGTCCCAGGAACGACGGCGGCGAGGGGAGACGCGGCATGGCGTGGAGCTGGCGGTACGAGGGCGCGAACGGCGAATCGGTCGACGGGCCGACCGAGTCGTTCAGCAGCCAGGCGGACGCCGAGTCGTGGATCGGCCAGACCTGGCGGGAGCTCGCGGCGTCCGGCGTCACCTCCGTCGCGCTCGTCGAGGACGACCGGGTGGAATACCGGATGAGCCTGCTGCCCCCGGCCCAGTGATGGGCTACGACCGCCCCGGCGAACCGCTGGTGCTCGGGGTGCCCCGCGCGGCGTTCCGGCCCAGCCCGATCTTCCTCGCCCTGGTCGCGCTCTTCGTGGTCAGCGGGGTGATGACCTGGCACGGCTACGGCAACGTCCGGTTCGACGTCTTCCTCTTCGCGGTCTCGGGCTGGCTGGTCTCGCTCTGCCTGCACGAGTACGCCCACGCGGTGGTCGCCTACCGCGCCGGCGACCGGGACATCGCCCACCGCGGCTACCTGACGCTCAACCCGCTGAAGTACACCAACCCGCTGCTGTCGATCGTGCTGCCCGTGGTGGTGGTGCTGCTCGGCGGCATCGGCCTGCCCGGCGGGGCGGTCTGGGTCGACCGGCACGCCATCCCCGGCCGGCTGCGGCACACCCTGGTCAGCCTGGCCGGTCCGGCCACCAACGTGCTGTTCACCCTGGTCCTGGTGGCGGCGCTGTGGCTCGGGTACGGCAACGTCGGTCCGCTGCAGTTCTGGGCCGGGGTGGGGCTGCTGGCGTTCCTCCAGCTCACCGCCAGCGTGCTCAACCTGCTGCCGGTGCCCGGGCTGGACGGCGGCAACATGATCCAGCCGTGGCTCGGCCCGCAGTACCGCCGGATGTACGACCTGTTCGCCCCGTACGGCTTCATCCTGCTGTTCGCGCTGCTGTGGAGCCCGCGGATCAACGGCTGGTTCTTCGGCGCGCTCTTCAGCGTGGCGGATTTCCTCGGGCTGCCGCCCCAGCTCTACGCACTCGGGTTCGAGCTGATCCGATTCTGGCGGGGCTGACCGGGCGGCGGGAGCCGCCGCGCAGCGGCGGGGCGGCCATGCCCCGGCGTACCCGGGAAGGGGCCCGGGCCGGCGCGGTGGCCGCGCCGGCCCGGGGAGAGCGTCACGGGCGCTGCGCCGGGCTCTCGGTCTTCGCCGGGTCCCGCTCGGTGACCGGCTCGACGATCTCGTCGATCGCCTTGAGCAGGTCGGCGTCGAGCTTCACGCCCGCCGCCTTGACGTTGTCGTGCACCTGCTCGGGCCGGGACGCCCCGACGATTGCCGAGGAGACGTTCGGGTTCTGCAGCACCCAGGCGATGGCGAGCTGCGGCATGGTCAGCCCGGCCTGCTCGGCCAGCGGCTTGAGCCGCTGCACCCGGGTGAGCACCTCGTCGCCGAGCCACTTGGCGATGAACCCGGCACCCGACTTCTCGTCGGTGGCCCGGGAGCCGACCGGCGGCGGCTGGCCCGGCAGGTACTTGCCGGACAGGACGCCCTGCGCCATCGGCGACCAGACGATCTGGCCGACGCCCAGCTCCTCGCAGGTGGGGATCACCTCGGTCTCGATGACCCGCCACAGCATCGAGTACTGCGGCTGGCTGGAGACCAGCGGGATGCGCAGCTCGCGGGCGAGCTGGTGGGCCTCGCGGATCTGCGACGCCTTCCACTCCGAGACGCCGATGTAGTGCGCCTTGCCGGAGTGCACGACGTCGGCGAAAGCCTCCATCGTCTCCTCCAGCGGGGTGCTGTAGTCGTACCGGTGGGCCTGGTAGAGGTCCACGTAGTCGGTCTGCAGGCGGCGCAGCGAGCCGTTGATCGACTCCATGATGTGCTTGCGGGACAGGCCGCGGTCGTTGCGCCCCGGGCCGGTCGGCCAGAAGACCTTGGTGAAGATCTCCAGCCCCTCGCGGCGCTCGTCCTTGAGCGCGCGGCCGAGCACCTCCTCGGCCTTGGTGCCGGCGTACACGTCGGCGGTGTCGAAGGTGGTGATGCCGGTGTCCAGGGCGGCCCGCACACAGGCGGCCGCGGCCTGCTCCTCGACCTGCGAGCCGTGAGTGATCCAGTTGCCGTACGAGATCTCGCTGACCATCAGGCCCGAGCGGCCTAGGTGTCGGAATTCCATGCCTCGACCCTAGCCCCGCCGGATCATGGCCGCGCCGAGGCGCGACGCGGGTGTGACGCGCAGCCGGGCAGGCGGCGTGATGCGGGGGTCAGAGCACCGGTGTCGTGTCGGCGAGCAGCCGGTCGATCTCGGCGATCACCGCCGCGCGGCCGGGATGCACCGGGTCGATCAGCGGCTCGCCCCGGCGGTCCAGCGCGCCCCAGCGGCCCGACCCGTCGCCGACCAGGAAGGCGACCGGGTGCACGACCAGCGCCGGGTACGCCGGCGGGACCAGCACCCGGCCGCTGCGGTCCACCACCCCCCGACGACCGGCCAGCTCCACCACGGCCAGCCCCTCCTCGGTGAAGCCGTCCACCTGACGGCCGTCGGCCAGGGCGGTGGTGAAGCCGTGGTAGCGGGTCGGCACGACGATCTGACCGGTCAGGTCGACGGCGCCCCAGCCGCCGCTCTGGCGGACCGCCGCCAGGCCCCCCCGGAACGGTCGCACGTCCTCGAACCCTGGCGGGATCTTCACGATGTTGGTGGGGTCGATCGCCATCCACCGGCCCTTGCCGTCCATCGACACCCAGGCCAGACCCTCGGAGAACGAGCCGACCGCCCGGTAGCCGTTGTTCGCCTCGATCAGCGCCGCGCCCGTGGTGTCGATCAGCGCCCAGCGGGACGCCTCCGGCCGGCGTACCCAGGCCACACCCTCGCGGAACGGCTGCACCTCGGCGTACCGGTGCTCGACCACCAGCTCGCCCGCCTCGTCCGCGTACCCCCACAGCTCCTGCTGCTCGTCGAAGGTCGGCACCGGGTACCGCTCGCGGCCCAGGATCGCCTCCCGGCTCCGCGGCTTCGGCCCGAAGCCGTCCGTCGCGGCCCGCGCGGCGACCGCGTCCAGCGCCATCGCCGTACGCGCGTTCAGTTCGGCGTCCTCGGCCTGGCGCAGGTCCAGGGCGCGCTCGAAGTGCAGGCACGCCTCGGTCAGCCGGCCCTGGTCGTAGCAGGACCGGCCGGCGTGCTCGTGCAGCGCCGCGCGCAGCCGGTCGGGCAGCTCCGGCGAGTTGGCCTCGGCGAAGAGCCGGTCGGCCTCCGCGTGCTCGCCCCGCCAGCGCAGCACCTCGGCCAGCCGCGCGCGGGCCAGCGCGGTCCGCCGCAGCTCGCCGGTGGCGTCCGCGTACGTGAGGGCGAGCCGGGCGTCGGCGACGGCGTCGTCCAACTCGCCGAGGATCCGGGACGTCACCGACCGCAGGCTCAGCAGCCGGGCCCGGCTGCGGTTGTCCAGCGCGCTGCCGAGCTTCGTGGTGAGCCCCTCCCGGACCTCGCGCAGCGCCTCCGGATCGGGAGCCTCCTCACGCAGCGTCTCCGGGTGCAGCCGCCACCGGAACGCGGCCAGCGCCTGCTCCGGGTCCGCCGGGCGTGGCTCCTGCGGTTCGGTCTCCGCCGTCGGCCGCTCCGCCGACGCCGCCGACGCCGAAGCCTGCGCGGGTGGTGCGGACACCTGCGCCGGTGGTGCGGAGACCTGGGCGGGTGGTGCGGAGACCTGGGCCGGTGGTGCGGAGACCTGGGCCGGTGGTGCGGAGACCTGCATCGGTGGTGCGGAGACCTGCGCGGGTGGTGCGGAGACCTGCATCGGTGGTGCGGAGACCTGCGCGGGTGGTGCGGAGACCTGCGCGGGTGGTGCGGAGACCTGCGCGGGTGGTGCGGACACCTGCATCGGTGGTGCGGCGACCTGGGTCGGTGGTGCCGACGCGGGTGGCGTTGCCGGTGGGGGCACGTCGGCCGGACCTGCCGACGCCGAGGGTGCGGCGGCCGGGACCGGAGGCGCCGAGGGTGCGGCGACCTGGGCCGGAGGCGCCGACACCGGCGGTGTGCCGGGCTCGGCAGGCGGGCCCGACCCGGGCCGCAGCGAGGGCGCCGTGCCCGCCGAACCGGTCTGGGCGGAAGCGTCGGCGGCCGGGGCGGACGGTGCGTGGTGTTCCGGTCGGGGCTGGACGGCAGCGTCCGGAGCGGCTGGCGCCGACCCGGGCGGAGCGGCGACTGCGGGGGCTTCCGGCTCCGCTTGGGGGGCGGCCTCCGAAGCAGTTGGTTCCAAAGTGGTGGGCGCGGCGTACTCCGGCGGCGCAGGGGCGGCGGGGGTTCCGGACTCGGGCTCCGCGGCGGCCTCCGGGGCCGCCTCGTCCACCGGGGCAGCCTCGTCCGCCGGGGCGGCGGGCGGCGGTGCGGGGTGGCTCGGCCGGAACCAGGCCTGCACCTCCTCGACCACCCGGCTGGCCCCGTCGTGGCCCGGCCGGTCCGGCCCCGCCGCCTCGGGGCGGTCGCCGCCGTCCTCCACCGTGGCCGACGTCGGAGCCACACCGTCGGCCGCCTCCCCGGACGTCGAGGTGCCCGCCGGCCCTGCCTCGGCGGTGGGTGCCGGCCGCCGGGGCAGGCCGGTGGCCGGTGCCGGAGGCGCGGCAGTGGACGGGGCCGGGCCGGCCGCCGGGGGCGTGGCCGTGCCGGGTCCGGTTGGTGCCGGAGACACGGGTGGCGCCGGTACGGGCGGGCGTGCCGCCGCGCTCTTGACCTCGGCCGGAGCAGCCGGTCCGACGGCCGGAGTGGCGACGGGCGGGCTGGAGACCGGAGCCTCGGCGGGCGGGGGCGCGGCGGCCGGAGTGGGCGCCGCGGGCGGTGGGGCCGGGTGCGCGGGCACGCCGGAGACCGGCCGGGGTTCGGCGGGTGCCGACCGGCCGCGTACCTCGTCGGGCGGGGTCGGCGCGGACGGCGTCGCGGAGCGTACCTCTTCGGGGCGAGCCGGCGTCGGTCCTTCCCGTACGGCGTCGGGGCGGGCCCGGGCGGCCGGGTCGGCCGGCGGACGCCAGCCGCCGGGGCGTGCCGGACCGGGCTCGGCCGGGCGACCTTGCCACGGGTCGGGGCGGAACGCCGCCCCGTCCTCAGCCCGCGGGCCGACCGGCTCGGGGTGCGGACGCTGAGCGGCCGGGTCGGGACGGCGGGCGTCGTACCGGGCCTCGTCGCCGGGGCGCGGCGGCGGCCCGTCCGGGCGGGGGCGGTCGGGGACGGCCGGCGGGCGGTGCCGCTCGTCGGGCCGGTACCCGGCCGGCTCGGTCCGGGGCCGGCGCTCGCCGACCGACCGCTCCTCGGTCCGTGGGCGCGCGGGATCGCCCGGGGGGCGCCGGCCGTCCCACCGGTCGCCCGGTCCGAAAGCGGCGGGCTGCGGTTCGTCGTACCGGCCGGGCTCCGGCCGGTACGGATCCACCGGCCGGCGCGGGCCGTCCGGCGCGTCCCGGTACGTCTCGGCCCGCGCGGCGGCCTCCCGGCGCGGGTCGGGCTGGCGGCGTGGCCCGTCGAAGCCGGGGTCCCGTTCACGGCGGGGCGGACCGTCGAAGCCCGGGTCGGGCCGGTCCGCCGGGGGCCCGAAGGCGGGGCCGCGCCGGTCGGTGGGGGGCCCGAAGCTCGGGTCGCGCCGGTCGGTGGGGCGGTCGAAGCCGCGCTCCCGCCGGTCGACCGGGCCGTCGGATGCCGGGCGCCGCTGGTCGGCCGGGCCGTCGTACCCCGGCTGCCGCCGGTCCATCGGGCCTGGCGGTGCGCCGTTGGGTCGCCCGGCGGCCGGGCCCCGGCGCGGCTCCGACCAGGGCGCTTGCGGCTGGGGACGGGGCGGGAACTCGCCGGGCTCCGGGAGCCAGCCGGGCTCGGGCGCGGGGGAGACCGGCCGCTGCGCGTCCGGCGTCCGCCGTCCTGGCTCGGGGTGCACCCACCGCTGGTCGTACCGGTCGTCGGGCCGGCCCGCGGCGCGCTCCGGGGTCCGCTCGTGCGGGTCGTACCGGTCGCCGGGGTGCGGCACCGGGCCGCGCCGGGGTTCGTCGCCAGGGGCGCGCCGGTCCGCCCACGCCCGCCGCCCGTCCGGGTGCGGCTCCTCCGCGCCGCGCCCGTCCGGGTGCCCGCGCCGCTCGCCCGGACCGCGCGGTCCCGGGAAGCCGCCACGCCGCTCGTCCGGGCCCGCCGGGCTCACCGGGTACGCGCCGCGCCCGCCGTCCGGGCCTGCCGGGCTCACCGGGTGGGCGCCGCGCCGGCCGTCCGGGCCTGCCGGGCTCACCGGGTGGCCGCCGCGCCGCTCGTCCGGGCCCGCCGGGCTGACGGGGTACGGGTCCTCGGCCGGTGCGGGGCTGACGGGCACCTCGGCCCGGCCGACGACGGCCCGGCCGCGCGGCGCGGGTGAGGTCAGGTACTCGATGCCGATGTCACCGGGGTAGCGCTGGCCCGGGAACTGTGGACGCCACTCGTGGGTGGGTTCGGCGGCCCAGGACGGTTCGGCCGGCTCGCGCCACTGGTCCCAGCCGCTCATCGGCAGGTCCCGTCGCCGTCGGCGCGGCGCGGCCCCCGGGCCGGCTCGCGTCGCTCGCTCACGGCGATGTCACCTCGTTGGAAATTGTCGCGCCGGGGCCCCGGCGCGCCGGTAGAGTCGCCCGGTCCGGCACGTCGTGGCTGCGGAAGGAGGGTAGCGGCGTGGGCTCTGTCACCGCCACTGTGGCACCGCCCACGGACTCAAACGTTACCCGATGGTTTCGGACATTCGGCGCCATAGTGGGATCTGGGTTTCGGCGTCACGCCACCTATCGCCAGGCCGCCGTGGCGGGAGTGGTCACCAACAGCGTTTTCGGCTTCCTGCGCTACTACATCTTCGTCGCGGCCGCCGGCGCGGCGGGCCGGGTCGCCGGCTACGACCGCGCCCAGCTCGCCACCTTCGTCTGGGTCGGGCAGGGGCTGCTGGCGGTGGTCGCGATCTGGGGTTGGACCGAGCTGGCCGACCGGATCCGGACCGGCGAGATCGCCGCCGACCTGCTCCGTCCGATCCACCCGGTGACCAGCTACTTCGCCACCGACCTGGGCCGCGCCGGGTTCGCCTCGCTGTCCCGGCTGCTGCCGCCGGTGCTGATCGGCCTGCTCTTCTTCGACGTGTACCTGCCCCGCCGCTGGGCCACCCTGCCGCTCTTCGCGCTCTCCGTGCTGCTCGCCGTGGTGGTCTGCTTCGGCTGCCGATACCTGGTCAACGCCACCGCGTACTGGTTGCAGGACGTCCGGGGTCCGCTGATCCTGTGGACGCTCTGCTCCGGCGTGCTCGCCGGCCTCTACTTCCCGCTGGGCTTCCTGCCCGGCTGGCTGGAGGCCGGGCTGCGGTACGGGACTCCGTTCCCGAGCCTGCTCCAGATCCCGCTCGACGTGCTGGTCGAACGGGACCCGGCAGCGATGCAGTTCGGCCTGGTCGGGGTGCAGCTCGGCTGGGCCGTGGCGCTGCTCGCCCTGTGCCGCCTGGTGCAGCGCCGAGCCGAGCGCCGCCTGGTGGTGCAGGGTGGCTGAGCCGGGGACGCTGACCGGCCCGGGCCGGTCGGCCGTGGAGAGTGGACCGGTGTGGCCGGGCGATGCGGACCGGCGACCGCCCGGGCTGGCCGCGTACCGGGCGCTGCTCGGCGCGCAGGCCCGGTCGCAGGCCGCGTACCGGGCGTCCTTCGTGGTGGACCTGGTCGGCAACGTCGGGGCCACGGTGTTCGACGTGGTCACCGTGCTGGTGCTCTTCGGGGTCACCCGCGAGCTCGGCGGCTTCACGCTCCGCGAGACGCTGGTGATCGTCGGCCTGTCGTCGTTCGCGTTCGCCACCGCGGACCTGCTGGTCGGCAACATCGAGCGGCTGCCCCGGTACGTCCGCACCGGCCTCTTCGACGCCGTGCTGGTCCGCCCACTGGCCGCGCTGCCCCAGTTGCTGCTTATGGACCTGCCCCTGCGCAAGGTCTCCCGGGCGGTCTTCGGGCTGGCCGTGCTGGTGGTGGCGCTCGCCTCGGCCGGCATCCAGTGGACGCCGGAGCGGGTGGCGCTGGCGGTGGTCGCCCCGCTCGCCGCGGTGGTCTTCTTCGGTTCGGTCTTCGTCACCACGGCCACCGTGTCGTTCTACTGGATCGACTCCGGTGAGCTGGCCAACTCGGTCACCTATGGCGGGCGTGACTTCACCTCGTACCCGGTCACCGTCTACGGCAGCTGGTTCCGGGCGCTCTTCGCGTACGGGATGGGGTTCGCCTTCGTCAGCTACCACCCGGCGCTGGCGCTGCTCGGCCGGGCCGACCCGCTCGGCCTGCCCGGCTGGGTCGGCTGGGTGGCGCCGGGCGTCGCGGTGGTCGCCGCGGCGATCGCCACCCTGGCCTGGCGGGTCGGGATCCGTCACTACCGGAGTACGGGGTCATGAGCGTCATCGAGATGCGCGGGCTGCGCAAGGAGTTCACGGTCCGGATCAAGGCGGGCCGGCTGCGCCGGGAGAAGCGGACGGTCACCGCGGTCGACGGGGTCGACCTGCGGGTCGAGCGCGGCGAGATGCTCGGCTACATCGGCCCGAACGGCGCCGGGAAGTCGACCACGCTGAAGATGCTCACCGGCGTGTTGATGCCGTCGGCGGGGGAGGCCCGGGTGTGCGGGCTGCGCCCGGTGGCCGAGCGTACCCGGCTGGCGCTGCGCATCGGCGTGGTCTTCGGCCAGCGCTCGCAGCTCTGGTGGGACCTGCCGCTGCGCGACTCGTTCGAGCTGCTCCGGCACGTCTACCGGGTGCCCGCGGGCGAGCACGCGGCCCGGCTGGCCCGGTGCCGGAGCCTGCTCGACCTCGACGAGTTCCTGGACACCCCGGTCCGGCAGCTCTCCCTCGGCCAGCGGATGCGTGGCGAGCTGACCGCCGCGCTGCTGCACGGCCCGGAGGTGCTCTTCCTCGACGAGCCGACCATCGGGCTGGACGTGGTGAGCAAGCAGGCGGTCCGCGGCTTCCTGGCTGAGCTGGGCCGGGCGGGCGACACCACGCTGGTGCTCACCACCCACGACCTAGCCGACATCGAGCGGCTCTGCCGGCGCTTGGTGGTGATCGACCACGGCCGGGTGGTGCACGACGGCTCGATCGCCGCCCTGCACAGCCGGTACGGCTCCCGCCGGATGGTCGTCGCCGAGCTGGACACCGCGCTGCCCGAGCCGCCGGCACTGCCCGGCGCCCCGTTGCAGCGGGTGGAGGCGGACGGGCACCGGCTGGTCTTCGTGCTGGAGTCGGCGACCGTCGCCGAGGTGGTGGCCGGGCTGGCCGGCCTGGCCGCGTTGCGGGACATCGCGATCGTCGAGCCGGACATCGAGGAGGTCGTCGCCCGGCTCTACCGCGCCCCGGCCGAGGTCGGTGAGCAGGTGCGGGTGACCGAGTAGCAGGGGCCCACCGGCGCGCGTCGCCAGGTGCCGCCTGGTGTGATTCGACAACTGCGGGTGACAGCCGCCGTCGGAGGCCTGATGTCACGCGGCGTGACGGCGATAGCGGCGGCCCCGCGCGGGGCTGCTGCCGCCTTAGCTGGATGACCAGCGGAAAGCCGTGAAGCAGGGGCCGCAGCAGACCCCTCCGTCGCCCGCCTTTGCTCTGCAGCCAGATACGCAGCCGAGAACCGTGCGTGACCGCTGCGTGCGTGGCTGCAGAGCAAAGGCGGGGTGGGTGGAGGTTGTGGGCCTGGCATGCTGTCACTCAGCGTGATCGCGGTCGGTGCGCGGCCGGCGCCGCACGTCAGCCGGCGCCCCCCGGGGCCGCCCACCGGGCGCCCGGCCCGGTGGCCCGCGACGGCGGGAGCGGACCGTGCCGGCCGGGCCGTCACCGGCTCACGGGTGCTCCATCACCAGCACCGCGAAAGTGCCCGGGACCAGGGCCTCGTACCGGTGCGGCGTGTCACCGGGGAATGTGGCGTAGTCGCCTGGACCCAGCTCGACCAGGTCGGACTCCGGGCCGAGGCGCATCCGTCCGGCGGCGACCACGACATGCTCGACGCTGCGCGGGGTGTGCGACTCGGCCACCCGCACCGCACCCGGCTCCAGCTCCATCACGTAGACGTCGCGGCGGGCGTGCGGCGCTCCGGCGGCGAGCAGCGTGGCGCTGAAGTCGGCGTGCTCGGACCGGATCCGCGGGCCCTCGCCGGCGCGGACCACCCGGACGGCGGCCGTGGGTGGCTCGACCAGCCGGCTGAACGGCACGCCCAGCGCCACCCCCAGCGCCCACAGCGTCTCGACGCTCGGGTTGCCGACCCCGGACTCCAACTGGGACAGGGTGGACTTGGCGATGCCGGCCCGGCGGGCGAGCTCGGTCAGCGAGATCCCGGCCCGGTCGCGCTCGCGGCGCAGCGCGGCCGCGATGGTGGCCAGCGGGGGAGCGGGGTCGACGGCCATTGTTCGCTCCAGAGGTCGGTTTGTTCGGTTTGACGAACGCGTGCTGTCGTGTTCAGGATAATGGACATGCGTACGGCATATCGAACGGCCGATCGGGCGGTGCTCCGCGACGTCGCCGCCATCGGGGCGGCCATGCTCGCCGTGGGCGCCTCGTTCGGCGCCGTGGCGGTGGCCGCCGGCCTCCCGGCCTGGGCGACCCTCGCCATGTCCGTGTTCCTCTACGCAGGCGGCGCGCAGTTCATGGCGGTGGGTCTGGTCGCCGCAGGCAGCCCGGTCGCCGCCGTTCTCGCCGGCCTCCTGCTCAACGCCCGGCACCTGCCGTTCGGGCTGGCTCTCGGCGGCACCCTCGGGCGACGGCGCTGGCAGCGGCTGCTCGGCAGCCACCTGATGACCGACGAGGCGACCGCCTTCGCCCTGGCCCGACCGGCCGGGCCCGGACGCCGTCGGGCGTTCTGGCTCGCCGGGGCGCTGCTCTTCCTGGCCTGGAACGCCGGCACCCTGCTCGGCGTGCTCGCCGGCGGCGCGGTGAGCGACCCGGCTGTCCTGGGGCTCGACGCCGCCTTCCCGGCCGGGCTGGCCGCCCTGCTGCTGCCGAGCCTGCGCGACCGGGACACCCGCCGGGTCGCGCTGGCCGGCGCCGGGCTGGCGGTGCTGGCCACCCCGGTGCTGCCGGCCGGGGTGCCGGTGCTGCTCGCGCTCGTCGCCCTGATCGTGCCCGCACTCCGCGGCCGTGGCGCGAGCAGCGCCGACCAGGTGCCCGACGGGACGGCCGTGGCCGGCCCGGAGCAGCACGGCCGGCCCGGCCCGCACGGGGCCGCACCGGACCCCGCCCACCACGCCGGGCCGGTGGTCCGGGCCGGGGAGGCGCCGTGCTGATCGCCGTGATCCTCGCCCTGGCCGTCGGCACGTACGGCTTCCGGGTCGCCGGAGTGCTGCTGCGCGACCGGGTGGAGTTGCCCGATTGGGCCCGGCACCTGTTGCCGGTGGCTGCCGCCGCCCTGCTGGCCGCCCTCGCCGCGACCGCGGCACTGACCGAGGCTGGCGGCTTCGCCGGCTACGCCCGGCCCGCGGGGGTGCTGGTCGGGCTGCTGCTCGCCTGGCGACGGGCGCCCTTCGTGCTGGTCGTGGTCGCGGCGGCCGGCACCACCGCGCTGCTGCGCCTGCTCGGGGTGGCATGACGCGGCCCCTCCCCGCGAGTGCGGGAAGGGGCCGCGTACGGGCCGGAAGGGCTCAGATCTTGTCGCCGACGTTCACCTGGGGTGCGGGGGCGCGCATCTTGCGGAACGTGATCGACCGCATGATCGCGTAGAGGTAGAGCGAGCCCAGCTTCTCGGTGCTCTTCGGGTAGCGCTCGCGGACCAGCTTCTTGATCTTGCGGGAGATCAGGACCGAGTCGATCACCACGCCGAGTGCCAGCGCACCCCACAGCAGGTTGGAGATCAGCCGCACGATCGGCGGCATGGCCTGGTTGGAGCCGAGCAGCACGATCAGCGCGCCGCCGAAGAACCAGGTGCCGACGGTACGCCGGGAGTCCACCACGTTGCGGGCCAGCAGCCGCTCGGGGCCCCGGTCGCGCGGGCCGCCCTCGCGGCGGAACTCGGCCGCCGCCTCGGCGCGGGCCGTCCGGCGCTGCTCCCGCGCCTCCTCCTTGGTCAGCGGCTTGCTCGGCGCGCCCGGTCGGCGGCCGGCGGTGGGCCGCTTGGGCGTCACCACGCCCAGTTCCTTCTTGCTCGGGGTGTGGCCCCGGGACGGGGCAGCGGCGGACGCCTCGTCGGTCGTCACCGTGGTGACGGATTCCTCGACGAGGTCGGCGGGCTTACGACGAAACAGCGACGGCACGTCGTGAAGGGTAGCCAAACAGCCGCGCCCGGTGCACATCGCGGGTGCACCGGGCGCGGAAAACGCAGTGTGATGTTACGGACGCTCTGCGTGTGCGCCGAGGTTGGCCAGCTTGGCTTCGAAGTCCTCGTAGCCCCGGTTGATCAGGTCGACGCCGTACACCCGGGAGGTGCCCTCGGCGGCCAGCGCCGCGATCAGGTGACTGAAACCGGCCCGCAGGTCCGGGATGACCAGATCGGCCGCGTGCAGCTTGCTCGGGCCGGCGATCACCGCGGAGTGCTTGAAGTTGCGGCGGCCGAAGCGGCACGGGGTGCCGCCCAGGCAGTCCCGGTAGACCTGGATGTTGGCGCCCATCGAGTTGAGCGCCGTGGTGTAGCCGAGCCGCTGCTCGTACACCGTCTCGTGGACGATCGACAGCCCCCGGGCCTGGGTCAGCGCGACCACGAGCGGCTGCTGCCAGTCGGTCATGAAGCCGGGGTGCACGTCGGTCTCGAGGGCGACCGACTTCAGCTCGCCACCCGGGTGCCAGAACCGGATGCCGCCCTCCTGGCCCGGCCGGTCGGCCCGCGGCGGCCGGAGGTCGGTCACCTCGTACTCGCCGCCGACCGAGCGGAAGATGTTCAGGAAGGTCATCATGTCGGCCTGCTGGGCGCCCAGCACCTCGACGTGGCCGCGGGTGGCCAGCGCGGCCGCCGCCCAGCTCGCCGCCTCGATCCGGTCGGGGATCGGCCGGTGGGTGTAGCCGTGCAGCTTCGGTACGCCCTGGATCTCGATCACCCGGTCGGTGTGCACCTTGATGATCGCGCCCATCTTCTGCAGCACGCAGATCAGGTCGATGATCTCCGGCTCGACGGCGGCGTTGCGCAGCTCGGTGACGCCCTCGGCCATCACCGCGGTGAGCAGTACCTGCTCCGTGGCGCCGACGCTCGGGTACGGCAGGGCGAACTTCGTGCCGTGCAGCCCGTTCGGGGCGGACAGGTGCAGCCCCTCCGGCCGCTTGTCGACGGTCGCGCCGAACTCGCGCAGGGCCTGCAGGTGGAAGTCGATCGGGCGCGGCCCGATGTGGCAGCCGCCCAGGTCCGGGATGAAGGCGTGGCCGAGCCGGTGCAGCAGCGGGCCGCAGAACAGGATCGGGATCCGGCTGGAGCCGGCGTGCACGTTGATCTGGTCGGTGCTGGCGCTCTCGACGTTGGACGGGTCGAAGATGAGCTCGCCGTCCTCCTCGCCGTCACTGACCTTGACGCCGTGCAGGCCGAGCAGCCCGCGGACCACCTCGACGTCCCGGATCCGCGGCACGTCGAACAGCCGGCTGGGGGTGTCACCCAGGAGGGCGGCGACCATCGCCTTGGACACGAGATTCTTCGCGCCGCGCACGCGGATCCGCCCTTCGAGCGGAGTGCCTCCGTGTACGACCAGGACGTCGTCGGTCAACGCAACCTCCAGCGCGTTGGTACTTCCGTGCAGATGATCGGGCTCACGATGTGCATCGCTACCCAGAATGGGGCCGCAGGAAAACGACCCGCGTCTTTCGTCGCCCCGGCAGCATAGCCCTCCGTGACGAGAATGGAATCGGTCACATCACCAGCGAGGGCACGAACCGGGGTGTCCGGTGCGTTTCCGTACCAGTGATGTGACCGAGGGTGATCAAGCGCCGGGGAGTGCGAGCATCTGGTCCAGCGCCGCCCGGGCGTGCCGCGCGGTGTCCGGGTCGACGGTGATCTGGTTGACGACCCGACCGGCCACCAGCTCCTCCAGGGCCCACACCAGGTGCGGCAGATCGATCCGGTTCATCGTCGAGCAGTAGCAGACCGCCCGGTCCAGGAACATGATCTGCTTGTCCGGGTGGGCCAACGCCAGCCGACGGACCAGATTCAGCTCGGTGCCGACCGCCCACGCCGAGCCGGCCGGGGCCGCCTCGATGGTCTTGATGATGTACTCGGTCGAACCCACGTGGTCGGCGGCGGTCACCACCTCGTGCCGGCACTCCGGGTGGACCAGCACGTTGACCCCCGGCACCCGCTCTCGGACGTCGTTGACGCTGTCCAGCGTGAACCGGCCGTGCACCGAGCAGTGCCCGCGCCACAGGATCATCTTCGCGTCGCGGAGCTGCTCCGGGGTCAGCCCGCCGTTCGGCTTGTGCGGGTCGTAGAGGACGCAGTCGTCCAGCGAGTAGCCCATCTCCAGCACCGCGGTGTTGCGGCCGAGGTGCTGGTCGGGCAGGAAGAGCACCTTCGACCCCTGCTGGTACGCCCAGTCCAGCGCCCGCTTCGCGTTCGACGAGGTGCAGACCACGCCGCCGTGCCGGCCGACGAAGCCCTTGATGTCCGCCGAGGAGTTCATGTAGGTCACCGGGACGGTGTCCTGCGCCACGCCCAGCTCGGCCAGCACGTCCCAGGCGGTCTCGACCTGCGACAGCAGCGCCATGTCGGCCATCGAGCAGCCGGCGGCGAGGTCGGGCAGGATCACCTGCTGGCTGTCCGAGGTCAGGATGTCCGCGCTCTCCGCCATGAAGTGCACGCCGCAGAAGACGATGTACTCCGCGTCGGGGCGGGCCGCCGCCTCCCGGGCCAACTTGAACGAGTCGCCGGTCACGTCGGCGAACTGGATCACCTCGTCGCGCTGGTAGTGGTGGCCCAGCACGAAGACCTTCGTGCCCAGCGCGGCCTTGGCGGCCGCCGCCCGGGCCACCAGGTCCGGGTCGCTCGGCGCGGGGAGGTCACCCGGACACTCCACGCCGCGTTCGGTGGCGGGGTCGCTGCCGCGGCCGAGGAGCAGCAGCGCGGTGGCGGTGTTGGAGGGCTCAACCCAGGTCGAAGTCACGCCCCCCATGGTCCCACAGCGCGCCCGGCGTACGACCACCGTCGGTGTGGCCTGCCACACTGCTCGGCATGCGCGTGCTGCTCTGTCCGGACAAGTTCGCCGGCACGCTGCCGGCTCAGGAGGTGGCCGCCGCGGTGGCCGAGGGCTGGCGGACCATGGCCCCCGGGGACGAGCTGCTGCTCCGGCCGCTCGCCGACGGCGGGCCCGGGTTCGTCGCCGTCCTCGCCGAGGCGCTCGGCGGGCGGCGGCTGCCGGTCCCGACCGTCGACCCGCTCGGCCGCCCCGCCGCCGGTGAGATCCTGCTCACCGACGACGGCACCGCCTACCTGGAGAGCGCCCAGGCGTGCGGGCTGCACCTGCTGTCGGCCGCCGAGCGGGACCCGAAGGCCACCACCTCGTACGGGCTGGGGCTGCTGGTGGCCGCGGCGGTCGAGGCGGGGGCGCGGACCCTGGTGATCGGGCTCGGCGGCTCCGCCACCAACGACGGGGGCGCCGGGATGCTCATCCCGCTCGGCGTCACCGCGCTGGACGAGGCGGGCCGCGCCCTGCCGTACGGCGGGGCGGCGCTGGCCGCGGTGGCCGCGCTGGACGGCGCGCCCCGGGTCCGCGGCGCCACCCTGATCGCCGCCACCGACGTCGACAACCCGCTGCTCGGGCTGCACGGCGCCAGCAACGTCTACGGCCCGCAGAAGGGCGCCACGCGGGAGGACGTCCTGCTGCTCGACGGCGCTCTCGAGCGCTGGGCCGAGGTGCTGGAACGCGAGCTGCCCGACTGCCCGCCCGGCTTCGCCGCACGGCCCGGCGCCGGGACGGCCGGCGGGCTCGGCGCGGCGGTGCTCGCCCTCGGCGGCCGGTGCGAGTCCGGCATCGGGCTGGTCAGCCGGGCCATCGGGCTGGACGCGGCGCTGGACGCCGCCGACCTGGTGATCACGGGGGAGGGCTCCTTCGACCACCAGTCGCTGCGCGGCAAGGTGGTCGCCGGGGTGGCCGGGGCGGCCCGGGACCGCGGGGTGCCCTGCGTGGTGCTGGCCGGCCGGGTGAGCACCGGGCGGCGGGAGGCCGCCGCGGCGGGCGTGACCGAGGCGTACAGCCTGGTGGAGCACTTCGGCGGCGAGGAGCGCGGCGGGGCGGCGGCGGCGCTGGACCGGCCCGCCGAGGGGCTGCGCGCGCTCGGCGCCCGCCTGGCCCGGCAGTGGAGCCGCTGACCGCTGCCTGGCCTGCGGCGCGGCTCACCCGCCGCGGATCACGCCACCGGGGGTGGCGCGCGGCGGGGCGGCGTACGATCGGATCTGGACCACACCGGGAATGACTGGGCGACGGGAAATGTTGGCCAGTGCGTCCGGACCCACACGCGCAGGGAGATTTCCACGTGACCACGCCAGCGCAGACCGAGTCGACCGAGGCCAAGGCCCCCAGCACCGTCGTCCTCACCGACGTCGCGGCGCAGAAGGTCAAGGCCCTGATCGAGCAGGAAGGCCGCGACGACCTGCGGCTCCGGGTCGCGGTGCAGCCGGGCGGCTGCTCCGGCCTGCGGTACCAGCTCTTCTTCGACGAGCGGTCGCTCGACGGTGACATCGTCACCGACTTCGACGGTGTCGAGGTCGTCGTCGACCGGATGAGCGCCCCCTACCTGGCCGGCGCGACCATCGACTTCGCCGACCGGATCGACGCCCAGGGCTTCACCATCGACAACCCCAACGCCGGCAACTCCTGCGCCTGCGGCGACTCGTTCAGCTGAGTCGACGCCGGCCGGCCCGGACGGGCCACGACGGCTGACATACGGACACGGCGGGACCTCCCCTCACCGGGTGGTCCCGCCGTGCTGTCTCCGCCTCCGGCAGGTGTCCACGCGGTGACCTTCGTACGTGCGGAGTATGACCGGTTGTCGACCGACCCCGGTCCGCCCGGGCTGAGTGACCGGTAGGCTGACCCGCGCCGTGCTCCCGACCGCGAGGGTTGACATGAAGATCGCCGTGACCGGTTCGATCGCGACCGACCACCTGATGAGCTTCCCCGGCCGGTTCGCCGACCAGCTCATCGCCGACCAGTTGGACAAGGTGTCGCTGTCCTTCCTCGTCGACGAGCTGGTGCTCCGGCGCGGAGGCACCGCCGCCAACATCGCCTTCGGCATGGCCCAGCTCGGCCTGCGTCCGGTGCTGCTCGGCGCGGTCGGCGCGGACTTCGCCGACTACCGCTCCTGGCTCGAACGGCACGGCGTGGACTGCGACTCGGTGCACGTCAGCGAGGTGGCGCACACCGCCCGGTTCGTCTGCACCACCGACACCGACATGTGCCAGATCGCCTCGTTCTACGCCGGCGCGATGAGCGAGGCCCGCAACATCGAGCTGGCCCCGGTGGCCGACCGCCTCGGCGGCCTGGACCTGGTGCTGGTCAGCGCCAACGACCCGGCCGCGATGATCCGCCACTCGACCGAGTGCCGGGAGCGGGGGTACGCGTTCGTGGCCGACCCGTCGCAGCAGCTCGCCCGGATGGACGGCGGCGACGTGCTCGGCCTGGTCGACGGCGCCGACTACCTGATGACCAACGAGTACGAGAAGTCGCTGCTGCAGAGCAAGGCCGGGCTGACCGACGCGCAGCTGCTGGACCGGGTGCGGGTGCGGGTCACCACGCTGGGCAAGCAGGGCGTGGAGATCGCCGGCCGGGACATCGGCACCATCCACGTGCCGATCGCCCGGGAGATGCAGGCGGTCGACCCGACCGGCGTCGGCGACGGCTTCCGGGCCGGCTTCTTCGCCGCCCTCGACTGGGGCGTCAACCTGGAGCGGGCCGCCCAGGTGGGCTGCCTGCTCGCCACCCTCGTGCTGGAGAACTTCGGCGGCCAGGAGTACGAGGTCCGCCGGGACCTGTTCGTCAAGCGGCTCGCCGAGTCGTACGGGGACGCGGCCGCCGAAGACGTCCGGCCGTACCTGCTGCCGTGACCTCCGGCCCACCGGCCCGGGCGCTCCTGCGCGGAAAGAGTGGCCATCGCGCGGAGAATGAGCCCTCTTTCCGGGAAACTGCCCGGATCGCGCGGCGGGCGGGCAGCTCAGCCGGCGCGGTTCATCTCGTCCTCGACAATGGAGCGCAGCCGGCGCGCCTCGGCCAGATAGGCGTCGCCGAGCCGGTCCCGCCCGGCCGCCCGGTGCAGCTCACCGAGGCGCCGGGCGGTCTGCTCCTGGCCGCGGCGGTCGCCGATCTGCTCGAAGACCTCCAGCGCCCGGCCGAGCCGAGTGATCGCCGCGGCACCCTGCTCCAGTTCGGCCAGGTCGCTGAGGCAGTACGCCTGACCGTGCGCGTCGCCGAGGGCGGTGAACCGGTCGAGCGCGGTGCTGAAGCAGTCCCGGGCGGCCGCCGCCTCGTCGAGCGCCACCCGGACCAGCCCGAGCCGGTGCAACAGGTGCGCCACCCGGTGCTGGTCGTCCAGTTCGGTGGCGAGCGGCAGGCCGGCGTTCAGCGAGCGGAGCGCTTCGGCCGGGTTCCGGCGGGCCAGCCACACCTGGGCCAGTGCCCCGTGCACGTACGCCTGTCCGTGCCGGTCGCCGACCGCCAGGTAGGACGCCAACGCCTGCTGGTAGCAGTCGTACGCGGCGTCGTGGTCGCCGCGTAGCCGGTGCACCGAGCCCAGCCCGGCCAGGGCGCCCGCCTCGCCGTACGTGTTGCCCAGCCGGGCGTACGCCAGCCGGGCCCGGCTGAACGCCTCGGCGGCGGCGCCGTACCGGTCGCGGTACAGGTGCAGCTGCCCGAGACCGCGCAGGCTCACCGCCTCGCCGAGCAGGTCCCCGGTGCGCCGGCAGACGTCGAGCGCGGTGCGATGGCTCTGCTCCCACTCGGCGCTGTGGCCGCCGAGGTCGCACCAGGGCAGCATGGCGTGCGCGAACTCCCAGGCCAGTTCGGAGCGGCCCAGCCGGGCGGCCAGGTCGACGGCGGCGAGCAATGCCTGCCGCTCGACCGTGAACCAGGCGACCGGATCCTTGGTCAGCTCGGCAGCGGCGGGTACCGGCCAGCGGGCCGCGACGCTCACCCCGGGCCCGAAGATCTGGGCCGGCAGGCCCTGCGCGGCCCGCCCGGCCAGGTCGAGGTAGCCGCCGAGTACCCGGCACAGCATCGCCTCGTCGGCCGGGTCGGGCAGCTCCGGGGCCAGCAGGCTGGCGACGATCGACAGCACGAACCGCGGTTGCCCCAGCTCGTCCCGGCCGATCCGGCGTACCAGCCGGCCGCGCTCCAGGTTGTCCAGCACCGTCTGGGCGTCGTCCCGGTCCACCAGGGCCGCCGCCACCCAGCCGGGTGCCGGCCCGAGGTTGAGCAGGGCGAACCCGCGCAGCATCGTGGCCGCGACGCTGTCCAACCGGGCCGGGGCCGCCGGTGCGTCCTGGGTCAGCAGGCTGCGGTGCAACCGGCGGAGCGGCTCGCTGGGCTCGATGCCCAGTTCTTCCACCAGGAAGCGGCGGGCGCTGGAGTACGTCGACAGCGCTTCCGCCCGGCGGCCGGTCGCCTCGAGCGCGGTGACCAGCAGTCGCCAGGCCTCTTCCCGCAACGGATCCTCGGTCACCAGCGCCCGTAGGTCGGCGATCGCCCCGGCCGGATCGCCGGACTCGATGCGTACCCGGGCGCGCTGCTCCCGCAGCAGCCGCCAGCGTTCGACCAGGCGCTCCACCTCGGGCCGCCACAGCGGCGAGTGCGGCAGGTTCTCCATCGGATCGCCCCGCCACAGCGCCAAGGCGGCGTCCAGCCGAGCCGGGTCGGTGGCCCGGGCGTCCTCGTCGAAGCGGGCCACGTCGAGTTCGGCGGGGCCCAGCAGCAGCCGGTAGCCGGGCGGTTGCCGGCGCAGCCGGGCCCCGCCGAGGTGGGTGCGCAGGGCATGGACGTACGTGTGCACGTTGGCCACCGCCGAGCGGGGTGGGTCCTGCGGCCAGAGCACCTCGATCAGGTGCTCCACCGCGACCGTCCGTCGATGTCGGAGGGCGAGCGTGGCGAGCAACTGGCGGGGTTTCACCCCGGCCAGCGGGACGGGAACGCCGTCGCGCAGCAACTCCAGTGGACCAAGTATGCGCAGCTCAAGTCCTTCTGGCATCGCTACACCGCCCACGATCCTTGATCGTCTTTGGAGCCTACGCGGGGGCAACCGGGCGGGTCAGTGGCGACCGCCGGTCGGACATCGATCGATTGTAGGGAATGTGGAGTCGGGCTGGAGGTGGCCGGGCGAGCCTGGGTGCCCAGAGCAGCTACGGAAAGGACGGCCAGATGCGACTACGCCATCTGCTGCGGGCCGTGAGCGCCTTCGTCATCGGTATCGCGGGGACCCTCCTGATCGCGAACCCGGCGCACGCCGCGCCGGCCTTCCAGCTCCCCTTCCCGTGCGGGCAGACCTGGCAGGGCAACAGCAGCAACAGCAGTGCGCACGTGTCGTGGGAGATCGACTTCAACCGCGGGTCCACCGCGTCCGCGGATCTTGGTGACACCGTGGTGGCCGCGGCCGCCGGCACGGTCGAGGTCTCCGCCCACCAGGGCGAGCTCAACGGGTACGGCAACCTGATCGTGCTCAATCACGGCGGTGGGTACTACACGTACTACGCGCACCTCGACAAGCGGGCGGTGGCCGCCGGGGAGTCGGTCCTGCGTGGCCAGGTCATCGGGGCGGTCGGCAACACCAGCAGGTCGGGCAACAACATCTCCCCGCACCTGCACTACGAGGTGCGCTACCCGGACCGTTCCCAGTCGCACATCATCAAGGCCGTCTTCAACGGCTCCACCTTCTCCTACCCGGACGCCTCGGTGACCAGCCGGAACTGTGCCACCTCCTACGACCCGGCGGAGGTGTGTGGCGCCGGGTTCGAGGTCACCGACTCGAAGGCGCTCGGTTCGGCCGGCACCGCCAACCTGCTGTGGAAGGGCTCCACCAGCCAGAACTGCGTGGTCACCCTGAAGATGGCGAACGTCGGCACGGCCACCGCCACGAGCGCCTTCCTCGAACCACAGGGCTCGACGAGATCAACGGACTCCGGCAGCTACTCGTACTACGCGGGGCCGGTGATCCGTACGGCGCCGGGCTGCGTGAAGTGGGGCGGCAGCACCGGTGGCGCCAGCTACACCTCTCCCTTCGAGCACTGCGGCTGACACCCCGACCCGCGCTCGGTCGATCCGCTGGCGTTGATCAAGAGGTTTGCGTCGGGCCGCCCGTCCGTGACGCAAACCTCTTGATCATCGGCGTGGACCGGGGTGGGCCGGGGTCAGTGGGTGCGGCGGACGTCGTAGGCGGGGGGAGCGGGGTGGGCGGCCAGGAACTCCTGGTCGCGCATCCGGCACCAGGCGGGGATGTCGACCGCGGCGGCCGGGTCGTCGGCGAGCACCCGGACCACCGCGCCGACCGGCAGCTCGGGCAGCCGGCGGGCCAGGTTGATCACGGGCAGCGGGCAGCGCTGCCCCCGGCAGTCGAGCACCTCGTCCGGTTCGCTCACGCCGCCTCGCTCCGCGCCGCGGCGGCGCGCGGCGCCACGCCACTGATCTTGATGGTTCGCTCGCTCACAGGCCGGTGACCCCCGCCTCGGCGCGCAGGTCGGCGACGATCCCGGGCAGCTCGGCGAGGAAGCGGTCCACGTCCGCCGCCGTGGTGTCCCGGTGCAGCGACACCCGGACGTTGCCGTGCGACAGCACCCCCATCGCCTCCAGCACGTGCGACGGCCGCAGCGTCGACGAGGTGCACGAGGAGCCGGAGGAGACCGCGAAGCCCCGCCGGTCCAGCGCGTGCAGCAGCGCCTCGCCGTCCACGTAGAGACAGGAGAACGTGACCAGGTGGGGGAGCCGGTCGACCGGGTCGCCGACCACCTCCACGTCCGGCACGTCGGCCGCCACCCGGGCCCGGATCCGGTCCACCAGCGGCGCCAGCCGGGCCGTCTCGGCCGCCGCCTCCGCCGCCGCCGCGCGCAGGCTCGCCGCCGCCGCCACCACCGCGGGCAGGTTCAACACCCCCGGGGTACGCCCCGACTCCCGCTCGTCGGCCGGGAACGGCGACTCCCACCGGGTGCCCTTGCGGACCACCAGCAGCCCGACGCCGGGTGGCCCGCCCCACTTGTGCGCGCTGGCGCTCAGCACCGACCAGCCGGCCGGCAGCGGCGCCCGGCCGACCAGTTGCGCCGCGTCGACGTACAAGGGCACCCCGGCCTGGGCGCACGCCTCGGCCGCCACCGGCACCGGCTGCACGGTGCCCACCTCGTGGCTGGCCGCGATCAGCGCCGCGAGGGCCACCCCCGGCGCGGCCACCGCCGCCGTCCAGGCGTCCAGGTCCAGCCGCCCGAGCCGGTCCACCGCCACGGGCACCGCGTCGCCGCCGGCCGCCACGTGGCGCTCCGCGGCGTGCAGCACCGCCGAGTGCTCGATCGCGGAGTGCACCAGGGTCGCCCCGACCCGGCGCCGTCCCGCCAGCCCGCCCAGCACGGCCGCGTGCGCGGCGCTCGTACCGCTGGGGGTGAAGGAGAGCTCGTCGGCGCGGACGCCGAGGGTCTGCGCGGCGGCCTCGCGGGCGGCGTCGAGGAGCTGGCGGGCCCGGCGGGCCTGGGTGTAGAGCCGGCCGGGGTCGGCCCAGCCGTCGTCCAGCGCGGCCAGCAACGCCTGCCGCGCGACCGGGTGCAGCGGGGCCGCGGTGGCCGCGTCCAGGTAGACCGGGGATGGGGTCACGCCGCCGCCTCGCCCCGCTCCGCGGCGTCGCGCGGCGCCGCGCCACTGAGGCTGATGGTTCGCTCGCTCACGACTGCCGACGCTATCGCGCCGCCCGCCCGCGGGACCCCCGATGGGGGCGGACAGCGACCCCAACACGGTCAGGCCCGTCATGGTCGAGTAATCTGCGACCGTCGGTGACGCCTTTGCCGTCGGTACGGAGAGAAACCCCCACCGCGGCGCGCTAGGGAGGCAGGACCAGGTGGTCGCAAGGAGTTCGGAGGTACGGTCGTCGGCCGTACGGCACAGCGCTTCCCCGGGAGCCGGTGGGCACCGGCGGCGTGGTGCTGGTCGGCTCGCCGGGCTCGGTCTCGGCGGCGCCGCGCTGCTGGTGCTGCTCACCGGCTGCGACATTGGCGCGTCGGTCGACGGCTTCGGGTGGCCGCAGGGCGGCATCACCCCGGAGTCGCACCGGATGTACGACCTGTGGATCGCGTCCTGCATCGCGGCCCTCGCGGTCGGCGTCTTCGTCTGGGGCCTGATCTTCTGGTGCGTGATCCGCTACCGGAAGCGGGGTAACGCGCTGCCGGTGCAGACCCGCTACAACATGCCGATGGAGTTCCTCTACACGATCGCGCCGATCCTGATCGTCTCGGTGCTCTTCTACTACACGGCGATCGTGCAGACCGGCGTGGACAAGACGACGAAGAACCCGGACGTCACGGTCGAGGTCGTCGCCTTCAAGTGGAACTGGCAGTTCAACTACCGCGACGGCCAGGGCCGCGACGCCAACACCGTCGCCTCGGTCCTCGGCACCAGCGAGGTCATCCCGATCCTGGTGCTGCCGACCGGCAAGTCGATCCGGTTCGAGGAGCAGAGCCGCGACGTCGTGCACTCGTTCTGGGTGCCGGAGCTGCTGTTCAAGCGGGACGTCTTCCCGGGCAGCATCCGGAACGTCTTCGAGGTCACCAGCCTCGACCAGGAGGGCGCGTACGTGGGCCGCTGCGCCGAGCTGTGCGGCACCTACCACGCCTTCATGAACTTCGAGCTGCGGGTCGTCTCGCCGGAGAAGTACGAGCAGTTCCTGGCGGCCAAGAAGGCCGGCAAGTCGACCCAGGAGGCGCTCACGGCCATCGGCGAGAAGCCGATCGCCGAGACGACCAAGCCGTTCGACACCCGGCGCGACAAGAACAACTTCAACCCGAGCGGCGCCGGCGCCGGCGCGGGCAGCTGAGGGGGCCGGCATGAAGACCGAGTGGAAGATCTTCCTGACCGTCGCGACGTTCCTCTTCGGCGTCAGCATCCTCTACGCCGCCTGGACGTACGGCGAGGGCGGCCGGGTCGAGTGGGTCGGCACGGTGGCGCTGGTGCTGTCCTTCCTGCTCTGCTCGATGTGCGGTGGCTTCTTCTGGTTCGTCTCCCGCCGGATCGACCTGCGCCCGGAGGACCGGCCGGACGCCGAGGTCGCCGACGGCGCGGGCGAGGTCGGCTTCTTCAGCCCCGGCAGCTACTGGCCGTTCGGCCTGGCCCTGGCCGCGTCGATCGCCGGCCTGGGGCTGGTCTACTGGCAGATGTGGCTGCTCGGCGTGGGCCTGGTCGCGGTGATCTTCGCCGCCTGCGGCCTGCTCTTCGAGTACTACTCCGGCACCCGCCGGACCGCCGAGCACTGAGTTAACGGCTCGTCCCGAGGCCCGCGTCCCGTTGGGACGCGGGCCTCGACGCATGGGTCCAGGTGTGCGGGCGGGTCCCCCAGGGCCAGCTCGCCGGCGTCCCGGTCGCCCGGGCGCCGCGCCCGGTCTCGCTGCTTGATCGACTCCGCTTCGCCGACCTGGCGGTGTCCGGCTACCCGGGATCACCCCACGTCGGCGACCCGGCGGCGGGGGAGCGGCCGCTGGGTCAGGCGGCGCGGCGGTGCACCGGTCGGGTGCCGCGGCGACGCTGCTCCAGGCGCGGCGCGCGGAAGGCGAAGGTGGCGATCAGCAGGGCCGCGCCGCAGCCGGTGCAGACCAGCTCCGGGCAGTCGGCGCCGTGACCGTCGACGCAGGGCGGGGCCTCGAACAACGCAACGCCCTCGCAGGTGTCGCAGTGGAACTCGCGGTCCGACACGGGCGTCTCCTCTCCTACCCGGTGCCCGCCGCGGGGTGGTGCCCGCATTGGCGGAAAACGGAAAATTACTCCCGTGTAGTTTGGCACGCCGGTCTGACACTTCCGGGCGTGGGCCCGCCCCGGCATGCCGTCCCCGGGACGCCTCCAGGCGTACCAGTGGGGTGTGACAGCGCCCGGGGCCGGGCGTCAGATCGAGCGGGCCACCTCGAGCCAGCGGTCCAGGACGCCGGCGGCGGCACCCGAGTCGATGGACTCCGCCGCCCGGGCCATGCCGGCCCGCAGCGCCTCGTGCAGGTCACCGTCGAGCGGGCCCTGGGTGGCCAGCGCGACCGCGGCGTTC
Source organism: Micromonospora sp. NPDC007230 (assembly GCF_042869115.1). Classification (NCBI taxonomy): domain Bacteria; kingdom Bacillati; phylum Actinomycetota; class Actinomycetes; order Micromonosporales; family Micromonosporaceae; genus Micromonospora; species Micromonospora sp. NPDC007230. The sequence goes on from NZ_JBIAFE010000015.1 coordinate 133,537, forward strand.
ACCAGCACCGCGTCCCGGACCGGGCCGGTCTCGCCGGCCAGCAGCCGCCGGGCCACCCCGGCGTTGTACGCGGCGTCCCCGCCCCGCAGGTCGGCCAGGGTGGACCGGGCTACCCCCAGCTCCGCCGCGTCCAGCAGCGCCTCCCTCACGGTGCCCTGCTGGGCCACCCAGACCCGGGTCGGCGCGGCGGTGGTGAACTCGTCCAGCCCGTCCTCGCCGCGCATCACCACCACCGAGTCGCCCCGGGCCGCGAAGACGGCCGCCATCACCGGCGCCATCCGCAGGTCGAAGCAGCCGACCGCGCCGGCCCGGGGACGGGCCGGGTTGGTCAGCGGGCCGAGGAAGTTGAACGCGGTCGGCACGCCGATCTCGCGGCGTACCGGGCCGGCGTGGCGCATCCCCGGGTGGAAGCGGCCCGCGAAGCAGAAGCCGATGCCGGCCTCGGTGACGCACCGGGCCACCTGCTCGGGTGCCAGGTCCAGCGGGACACCCAGGAATTCCAGCAGGTCGGCGGTGCCGCACGAGGAGGAGGCGGCGCGGTTGCCGTGCTTCACCACGCGGACGCCGGCCCCGGCCACCACCAGCGCGGTCATCGTGGAGATGTTCACCGTGTGAGCGAGGTCGCCGCCGGTGCCGACCACGTCCAGCGCGGTGGCCCGGATCTCCTCGGGGAGCTCGACCTGCACCGACCGGCCGAGCATCGCCTGCACCAGGCCGGCCAGCTCGGCGGGGGTCTCACCCTTGGCGCGCAGCGCCACCACGAAGCCGGCCACCTGCGCCGAACTGGCCGAGCCGGTCATGATCTCGTCCATCGCCCAGGCGGTGTCGGCGGTGGAGAGCTCCTCGCCGCGCAGCAGCGCGTTGAGCAGCAGCGGCCAGGTCCGGTCGCCCATGGCGGCCCTCCCGTGTGGGGTGAGAGCGGGGGTGGCACGGCGCCACGGCCTCGTTGCCGTGGCGCCGAAGGGGTCGCTCAGGCCGCGGCGTGCGTACGCCGCAGCAGCTCGGCGACGGTGGTGCCGGTGGTCACCGGGTCGAGCGGGTGGGTCAGCGTGGCGTCGACCTCGGCGTACGCGGCCAGCCAGCGGTCGGCGGCGCGGGCCAGCACCACGCAGGTCGGCGGGGCGTCGTCCCGGTCGTCCTTGATCTGGCGGGCGATGCCGAGGCCGCCGCCCGGGCTGGCCTCGCCGTCCAGCAGGAGCAGGTCGATCTCGTAGTCGTCGACCAGCCGGACGCACCCGGCGTAGTCGGCGGCCTCCACGAACTCGATCTCGAGGCCGGGCGCGGGGCGGGTGCCGACGGCGAGTCGCATCCGGTCGCGGACCTTCGGGTCGTCGCTGTAGAGCAGGACGGTGTAAAGACGATCGCTCATCGCTGACTAGCTCCCACCTCTGTAGCTGCCCGCTGATCGTAGCGGGCGTCACATTCGGCCGGACGGCCCGCCCTGGCGTGCCGCCCGACGGCTCCAGGCAGCGGAGCGGCATCAGACGCGCCGAGCTGGATTTGCCGCCGGGGCAGCTCAGGCGGTGGCCTCGGCGGCGCGCTCGCGGGCCTCCTGGCGGTCCAGCTCGCGGTCCAGCCGGCGGGCCTCGCGCTCGGAGTGCTTGATCCACTGGACGACCAGCACGGCCAGCATGGTGACGCTGACGAACTCGCCGCCGGCCCACAGCACCCCGCCGGCGACCACCTGGTCGTTCGCCGGGTCCGACCAGGTCAGGTGCAGCGACGGGTACCAGTCGCCGCCGAGCAGCGTGGTGCTCTGCATGATGGTGAGCCCGAGCACGGTGTGGAACGGCACGGAGAGCACCATCAGCAGCGCGCGGGCCGGGTGCGGCCAGCGGCCGGGCAGCGGGTCGAGGCCGAGCAGCGGCCAGAAGAACACGCACCCGGTGGCGATGAAGTGCGCGTGGACCAGCTCGTGCGCCCACCCGTGCTGCAGGGTGTACTCGTACAGGTTGGTGAAGTAGAGCACGAACGGGTTCACCACGAAGATGGCGAACGCCACCAGCGGGAAGGTGTAGATCCGCGCGATCCGGCTGTGCACGACCGCCAGCAGCCGCTTGCGCGGGCGCAGCGGCAGGGTACGCAGGGCGAGCGTCACCGGGGCGCCCAGCGCCAGGAAGATCGGCGCGACCATGGACAGCACCATGTGCTGCACCATGTGCACCGACAGCAGGGTGGTGTCGTACGCCCCCAGCCCGCTGACCGTCACCGCCGCGATGCCGCCCAGGCCCGGGCCGAGGAAGCAGACCGTGCGCAGGACCGGCCAGTGGTCGCCGCGCAGCCGCAGCCGGTACACGCCGTAGAGGTAGAGGCCGGCGGCCAGCACCAGCCCGACGGCGAGCCAGTTGTCCAGTCGGGTCTCGGTGAACACCCGGGCGATGGTGAAGGGCGGCGGGACGCCCTCGCCCCCGGCGGCCAGGGTCGACGGAGCGGCCGAGGTGGCGGCGAAGATCGGATCGACGTGCAGCACGCTTTTCAGGGTAGGTCAGGCGAAGCGGACGCCCCCGATCGGGCCACTGATGGCACGGGATTGCCACCCCGCTGATCGTCGGTCCCGGTCAAGGGCAATAATGACCGCGTGACTGCGGCCCCAGCCATTGACAAGAGCCGGATCCACTCCCTGACGCGCCCCAACATGGTCAGCGTCGGGACGATCGTGTGGCTCTCCAGTGAACTCATGTTCTTCGCGGCGTTGTTCGCGATGTACTTCTCGATCCGCGCGGCGGCGCCGGAGCAGTGGGAGAAGCACACCGAGGTCCTGAACATCCCCTACGCGACCACCTTCACGGTGATCCTGGTGCTGTCCTCGGTGACCTGCCAGCTCGGTGTCTTCGCCGCCGAGAAGGGTGACGTCCACGCCCTGCGGCGATGGTTCACGATCACCTTCGTGATGGGCCTGATCTTCGTGCTCGGCCAGGCGAACGAGTACCGGACCCTGGTGCACGAGGGCGTGAAGATCAACGGAGACGGTTACGGGTCGATGTTCTACCTGACCACCGGCTTCCACGGTCTGCACGTGACTGGCGGTCTGATCGCCTTCATCATCTTCATGATCCGCACCACCATGGGCCGGTTCACCCCGGCCCAGGCCACGTCGGCCATCGTCGTGTCGTACTACTGGCACTTCGTCGACGTCGTGTGGATCGGGCTCTACGCCATGATCTACTGGCTCCAGTGATCTTGGCGCGTCACGTATCGCGCCGCTGCTTCGTCCCCTGAGACAAGGTCCAACCGGTTAAGGACACAGGTCATGACTTCTGACAACGACCGCCGACGCGGTCTGCTCGCGCGGCTGCGCGGGCGGCCCGTAGCGCGCAGCAGGGGCCGCCGCCGGCTGGGTGCCGCGGTCCGGCTGGCCGCCGCGCTGATGCTGGCCGGCGGTGCCTACACCCTCTTCGCCCCGGGCGTGCAGGCGCAGGAAAACCCGCCCCTGAGCGCCGCCGCCAACGAGGGCAAGGCGCTGTTCGACGTGAGCTGTGTGACCTGTCACGGTCGCAACGCCCAGGGCGTCGCGGGACGCGGTCCGAGCCTGATCGGCGTCGGGGCGGCCTCGGTGGAGTTCCAGGTCAGCAGCGGTCGGATGCCGATGGCCCGGCAGGAGGCCCAGGCCCCCCGCAAGAAGCCTCAGTTCACTGACGAGCAGGTGCGCCAGCTCAGCCAGTACATCCAGGAGCTGGGCGGCGGACCGGAGGTCCCCCAGGGCAACCTGCGCGAGGGTGCCGACGTCGCCACCGGTGGTGAGCTGTTCCGGATCAACTGCTCGCAGTGCCACGCGTTCAGCGCCGGCGGCGGTGCCCTCTCCTCGGGCAAGTACGCGCCGAGCCTGTACCCGGCCACCGACCGGCAGATCTACGCCGCCATGCTGAGCGGCCCGCAGAACATGCCGGTGTTCGGCGACAACCAGATCTCTCCGCAGGAGAAGGCGGACATCATCGCCTACATCCAGGAGAACCTGAAGGACACCCAGGACCAGGGCGGTTTCAACCTGGGCCGGTACGGCCCGTCGACCGAGGGTCTGGCGGCCTTCCTGGTCGGCATCGTCGCGCTGGTCTTCACGAGCCTGTGGATTGCGGGCAAGTCGTGACCGAGCGGATCATTCGTTTCAGTGCTGTGGCGTCGACCCCCGGCGCCACCCGTAGCGAGGTGACGGCATGAGCGAGCGCAAGCGAGCGAATAGTCAGTACAGCGCCGTGATGCCTCATGCCGGCGCCGAGCGGAGCGAGGTGACGGCATGAGCACCCACACCGAGCACCAGGCCCCGGCGGGCCGGGAACCGCTCGACGTGCACGACCCCCGGCTCTCCCGGTTCGACGTGGTCCAGGAGGGCGCGCGGCGGGACGACATCGAGATCGTCCACTACGAGCCGCAGGTGGTCCCGGGCAGCAAGGCGGAGCGCCGGCTGACCCGCACGGTCGCCCTGATGTTCCTGCTGACCGGTGCGGCCGCGACCGCGTTCCTGATCATCTACATCTGGTGGCCCTGGGAGTGGGCGCCGGGCCGCGGCGGCGACAAGTACTTCACCCCGCTGCTCGGCCTGAGCCTCGGCATCGCGCTCCTCGGCATCGGCTTCGGCATCCTCACCTGGGGCAAGAAGCTGCTGCCCAAGGAGGTGTCGATCCAGGACCGGCACGACCAGCCGAGTTCCCCGGACGACCGCAAGATCACCGGCGAGACCATGCTCTTCCTGGCCGACGAGATGGGCGTCCGGCGTCGGCCGCTGCTCGGCGTCTCGCTGCTCGCCGGCCTGGTGCCGGTCGGCGCGGTCGTCGCGGCGCCGCTGATCGGTGGCCTGATCTCCGACCCGCACAAGAACAACCAGATGTTCACCACCGGCTTCAAGCCGGAGAACGGGAAGAAGATCCGGCTGGTCCGCGAGGACGGCCGGCCACTCCGCCCGGCGGACGTCAGCGTCGGCGGCCAGCTCACCGTCTTCCCGGGCATCAACGGCGGCGTGAGCAACAAGCACGCCGACTCGCCGACCCTGCTGATCCACCTGCGTGAGGAGGACGCGCAGAAGTCGCGCGAAGCCAACGCCCGGATCGGCCACGGCGACTACATGTGGGGCAACTTCGCGGCATACTCCAAGATCTGCACGCACGCCGGTTGCCCGGCCAGCCTCTACGAGCAGCAGACCAACCGGCTGCTCTGCCCGTGCCACCAGTCGCAGTTCCTCATCACCGACAACGCCAAGCCGGTCTTCGGCCCGGCCAGTCGGCGGCTGCCGCAGCTGCCGATCGAGGTGGACGAGGAGGGCTTCTTCGTGGCGAGGTCCGACTACACCGAAACCATCGGTCCCGACTTCTGGGAGCGGCCATGAAGCGCCGAAAGTTTGACGTAGCCGCGGTGCCGGCCAGGAGCGCGGGCGCGCTGGACGACCGCTTCCAGGCGGCCACCCCGCTGCGGAAGCTGCTGAACAAGGTCTTCCCGGACCACTGGTCGTTCCTGCTGGGCGAGATCGCACTCTTCTCGTTCATCGTCCTGATCCTGACCGGCGTCTTTCTGACCTTCTTCTTCGAGCCGGCGATGACCGAGGTCATCTACAACGGCAGCTACGCCCCGCTGCGGGGCACCCCGATGTCGGCCGCCTACGCCTCCAGCCTGAACCTGTCGTTCGACGTCAGGGGCGGTCTGATCATGCGGCAGATGCACCACTGGGCGGCCCTGCTGTTCATGGCCTCGATCGTGGTGCACATGCTCCGGGTCTTCTTCACCGGCGCGTTCCGCAAGCCGCGTGAGACGAACTGGATCATCGGCTCGCTGCTGTTCTGGGTCGGCTTCCTCGCCGGCTTCACCGGCTACTCGCTGCCGGACGACGGCCTCTCCGGCACCGGTCTGCGGATCGCCTCCGGCATCATGCTGTCGATCCCGGTGATCGGCTCCTGGGTCACCTCGTCCATCTTCGGCGGGGAGTTCCCCGGCACCATCATCATCAGCCGGTTCTTCATCGCCCACGTGCTGCTCATCCCGGGTCTGCTGGTCGCCCTGATCAGCGTCCACCTGGGCCTGGTCTTCAAGCAGAAGCACACCCAGTGGCCCGGCCCCGGCCGGACCAACGAGAACGTGGTCGGCGAGCGGATGTTCCCCCGCTACGCGCTCAAGCAGGGCGGCTTCTTCATGGTCGTCTTCGGCGTGATCGCGCTGATGGGTGGTCTGTTCCAGATCAACCCGATCTGGTACTTCGGCCCGTACGAGGCGTGGGTGGTGTCGGCGGCCAGCCAGCCTGACTGGTACGTCATGTTCCTCGACGGCTCGACCCGACTGATGCCGGCCTGGGAGATCAACATCCCGATCGGCGACGGCTACGTCATCCCGCCGCTGTTCTGGCCGACGGTCGTCCTGCCCGGCATCCTGGTCGGCCTGTCGCTGTTGTACCCGTTCCTGGAGGCCCGCCGCCTCAAGGACTACCGTCACCACAACCTGCTCCAGCGGCCCCGGGACGTGCCGGCCCGGACCGCGGCGGGCGCGATGGCCGTGGCCTTCTTCATCGTGCTGACCCTCTCCGGCGGCAACGACGTCATCGCCGACAAGTTCCACATCAGCTTGAACGCGATGACCTGGGCGGGCCGGATCGGCCTGCTGATCCTCCCGCCGCTGGCGTACTACTTCACCTACCGGATCTGCCTGGGTCTCCAGCAGCACGACCGGGAGGTGCTGGCCCACGGTGTGGAGACCGGCATCATCAAGCGGCTGCCCGACGGCCGGTTCGTCGAGGTCCACCAGCCGCTCAGCGAGGCCGACCACGACGGGCACGGCGCGCTGGACTACGTCGGCTGGGTGGTCCCGAAGAAGATGAACCGGCTCGGTGCCCTGGGCCCGGCGATCCGGGGCTTCTTCTACCCGATCGAGAAGCCGGCCGAGGCGCCGGTGTCGCCCGGGCACCCGCCGGTCGAGACCCGACCGGAGCGGGAGGAGATCACCAGCGGCGAGAGCCGCCGCTGACCCGCTCGCGCAGGACTGACCGTGGCGCCCGCCGGAATCCCCGGCGGGCGCCACGGCCGTTTCCGGGCCGGGTGTCCCGTCCCGCCCGCCGCGGGCCGGACGCTCCCGCTCCGGCGGCCCGCCACCCCCCGACACGGACGGGTGGAATCGCAGGAATAACCCCGGTCAGCCGGGTATCCGTGCGGTCCAACGAAAAAGGGGGGGAAACATGTTGGGTATCAAACGCCTCGGACTGCTCGCCGCCATGGTGGTGGTCGGGGTGGCGCCCGCCGCGGCGGCGCAGGCCGCGGCACAGCCGTCGACGCAGGACACCCAGTACCTGCAGGCGCTGCACCAGGTCAACCTGTTCGAGATCACCTCGGGCAACCTGGCCCAGCAGAAGGGCCAGAACGCGCAGGTGAAGGACCTGGGTAAGCAGTTCGTGACGGACCACACCCAGCTGGACCAGACGGTGAAGTCCACCGCGCAGCAGCTGAACGTCCAGCTGCCGAACAACCCGACCGCCGACCAGCAGAAGGTCCTCGACCACCTGAACACCCTCAGCGGCGCCGCGTTCGACAAGGCGTGGGTGACCGCTGAGCTGGCCGGCCACGTCCAGGCCATCCAGGCGACCCAGACCGAGATCTCGCAGGGCTCCGAGCAGTCGGTGATCACCGTGGCTCAGGACGCGCTGCCGGTTCTCCAGGCGCACCTCGACGCGCTGACGGCCCTGGCCCAGACACTGGGCATCCCGGTGCCGCAGACCAGCGCCAGCAGCGGCACGCCCAGCCCGGGCGGCAGCGCCACCACGGGTCCGGGTGGCACCGAGTCCCCGGCTCCGGGCGGTACCGAGTCCCCGGCTCCGGGCGGCACCAGCACCGAGACCCCGGCCCCGGGTACCACGGAGACCCCGGCGCCGAGCACCAGCTGACGCCGTACGGCCGATGGTGGCCGGTCCGCCCCTCTGGGGTGGGCCGGCCATCCGGCGTGTCGGGCTAGTCCGCGCCGGCCAGGCCGATCGCGAACGCCTCCTCCAGGTCGTGCTGCGAGTAGGCCCGGAACGCGATGTGCGACTCGGTGTTGATCACGCCGGGGACCTTGGAGATGCTGCCCGCGATGACCTGGGCGATCTGCTCGAACTCGCGGACCCGGACCATGGCGATCAGGTCGACGTGGCCGGCCACCGAGTAGACCTCGCTGACGCCGGGGAGGTTGGCCAGGGTCTCGGCCACCTCGGGGATGGAGTCGGTGGCGCAGTCGATCAGCACGATCGCGGTGATCACGGGACATTTCTCCGTTCGTCGACGTCGTGGCCCATGCTAGAGGCTCGCCCGGTCAGGCCATCCCCGGCTCGGGGATCCGGCCGGGACGGTCAGGTCGGTGCCGGCCCGGATCGCGTCGGCGAGGCGCTCCTCGGGGCCGACCGTCGCCCCGGGCCAGACCACCACCCGGGTGGCGGCGCCCCGGACCACCGCACCCGCCCCGACCACCGACCGCGCCAACCGCCCGGTGACCGTGGCGGTCGGATCGACCAGGCTGCCGGCGCCGGCCGCGTGCAGGTTCGCCGCCAGGTAGTCGGCGGGGGTGCCGGTGTCGTAGAAGGTGCCCCGGTAAGGCACCACGGTCAGCGCGCCGGCCGCCTCCGCCGGCCGCCACACCGACCGGACCAGGTCTCCGAAGGTCGCCGGCAGGTCGCGGACCAGCCGCCAGGGCAGCAGCGAGAACCCGACGAACACGTGGCCGCTGAAGGTGCCGGGGGCCGCCGGGTCGGCGGCGGGCTGGCCGAGCAGGCGTACGCTCCGCCCGTCCCAGCCGTCCAGCAGCGCCGCCACGTCCGGCCCCGGTGGGGCGTCCGGATCAGCCAGGTACGCGTCGGCGTTGCCGACCAGCACGCCCCGGCCGGCGATCCAGTCCCGCAGGTTGCCCAGCCCGCCCGCGGTGCCGAGCGGGTCGCCCGGCTCGACCGACAGGTGGGCCCGTCCGCCCGCGTGCGCGACCACCTGGTCGCCCAGGTAGCAGGCGTTCACCGCGACGCGCTGCGGACCGGCCAGGCCGAGCCCGGCCAGCCGATCGAGGGCCCGGTCCAGCAGCGCTACGTTGCCGACCGGGCAGAGCGCCTTGGGCAGCCGCCCGGTGAGCGGGCGCAGCCGGGTGCCCTCGCCCGCGGCGAGCACCACGGCACAGACGTCCACCGCCGCCCGCCAGCCGCTGCCGCTCGGACCGGTGGGACGCCCGGTGCCGGCAGGGCCGGGACGCGGGCCGAGGCCGGTCACGGGGCCGGTGGCGCCGCCGGCGGGACCTCGCCGGCGCGCGGGCCGATGCCGTAGTGGGCGAGCAGGTTGGCGGTCGCGCGGCTCAGCCGCGGCAGGTCGTCCAGCGGGTGCCAGGCCGCCTCGAAGACCTCGGCCCCGTCCACCGTCAGTGCCGTGGTCGAGGCCGGCACCTCGGCCTCGAAGACCACGTCCACCCAGCCCTTGGCGTGCACCACGGCGTTGGGCACGGCCGGGCGGAGCCGGTCGGGGGAGAGCCGGACGCCCGACTCCTCGTACAGCTCACGGGCCGCGCCGACCACCGGCGCCTCGCCACGTTGCAGCAGGCCGGCCGGGAGGGTCCAGCTGTAGCCGGGCGGTTGGCGCAGCAGCAGGATCCGCCCCGCGCCCTCGGCCTCGGCGTCCCGGACCAGGGTGACCGCGCCGACGACGTACTTCGGCACGGCGAGCCGCACCAGGCGACGCCGCAGCGGGACGGGGAGTCGGTAGAAGATCTGGTAGCCGATGGCCCGTCCGGTGGCACGCGCGCGGGGGATCATGCCTTCAGGCTAGTGGCCGGACGGCCCCGCCGGATGAGCGGCGTTCACCTACTGCCGGTGGTCGACGAGATCGATCAGCTGCTGGACCACCGTGTCCGGCTCGACGGCCCGGTCGAAGACCGCAACCAGCAGGGTCTCCAGGTCGGGGTAGCCCAGTTCCTCGGAGAGCCGCAGCAGCGGCAGGTCGCTGGCCAGGCCCCGGTTGTGCTTGCGCAGCGCCAGGCCGATGCTGGCCCGGCCGAGGCGTACCTTGTCGGCGATCGAGATGCCCGGCTCGGTGTGCTCGGCGAACCAGCGGTTGATCTGCATCTGCGCGTGCGGCGACTTGACGAAACGCAGCCACTCCCGGCGCGGTCCGCGCGGCGCCGCGTCGGCCTCGAAGCCGCTCTCCGCGTCGCTCTCGGTGAAGATCTCCACGACGTCGCCCTCCTCCAGTTCCGAGGAGAGCGGGGCCAGCCGCCCGTTGATCCGCGCGGCCAGGCAGTGGTCGCCCCGTTCCCGGCCCAGCTCGTAGGCGAGGTCGACCGGGGTGGCACCGGCCGGCAGGACGATCTGCCGCCCGTCGGCGACGACCTGGACCTGCGCCTCCGCCAGGTCGCAGCGCAGCGACTCCATGAACTGCGTCGGATCCACCGTCTCCTGCTCCCAGTCGAGCACCCGGCGCAGCCAGGCCAACTCGGCCGCCCGGTCGGCGGCACGCCCGGCGGCGCGGGGGAAGCGGTAGTGGGCGGCCACGCCGTACTCGGCGGAGCGGTGCATCTCCTCGGTGCGGATCAGCACCTCCACCGTCCGGTCCTGCGGGCCGCAGACGCTGGTGTGCAGCGAGCGGTAGAGGTTGTTCTTGGGGGAGGCGATGAAGTCCTTGAAACGGCCCGGCACCGGCCGCCAGAGCCCGTGCACCGCGCCGAGCGCCGCATAGCAGTCGGTGGCCGGGCCGTCCACCACGATGGCGATGCGGGGCAGGTCGTAGGGGGCGGTGTGGCCGCCCGCCACGGTGTCCTTCCAGATCGAGTAGAGGTGCCGGGGGCGGGGGGAGACCTCCGCGTCGACCCGGCTGCGGCGCAACGCGGCCCGGGTCTTCGCCACCACGTCGTCGAGGTACGCGTCCCAGCCCGGCCGGTCGTGCACGTGCCGGGCGATCCGGGCGTGCTCCTCCGGCTGGAGATGCAGCAGCACCACGTCGTCCAGCTCGCGTTTGAGGGTCTGGATGCCCAGCCGGTCGCAGAGCGGGACGAGCACCTCCTGGGTCTTGCGGGCGATGCGTTCCCGGGAGGCGGCGGAGCGTACGCCGAGGGTGCGCATGTTGTGCAGCCGGTCGGCCAGCTTGATGATCAGCACCCGGACGTCCTTGCCGGCCGCGACGATCATCTTGCGGACCGTCTCCGCCTCGGCGACCTTGCCGTAGAACGCCTTGTCGAACTTGGTCACCCCGTCGACCAGGTGGGCCACCTCGCGGCCGAAGTCCTCCTGCAACGCCTGGAGGGTGTAGCGGGTGTCCTCCACGGTGTCGTGCAGCAGCGCGGCGACCAGGGTGATGGTGTCCATGCCGAGGTTCGCGCAGATCTGGGCGACCGCCAGCGGATGGGTGATGTAGGGCTCGCCGCTCTTGCGGAACTGGCCGCGGTGCATGTTCTCGGCGATGGTGTAGGCCCGCCGGAGCACCGAGGCGTCGGCGTTGGCGTGGCTGCCACGATGGGCGCGGACCAGCGCGTTGACCGGGTCGTGGTCGGTGGTGGGCCAGGTGAGCAGGGAGCGCAGCCGGCGGGTCAGCGGCAGCTCCCCGGGCTGGGTCGGAAGCGCGCCGCCCAGGGCGGCGCCGTGTCCGGCGTCGACGTCCACCTGGGACACCTCCTCACCCCGGCCCCCGGCCGTCGGGAGCGGCGACCGGGAGCAGGCCCGCGAAACGGGCAGGACTGCACTTCTCTAACAGCCTAAGGGAGTCGACGTAGTCCGATCGGACAGTTGGTCATGAGCGTTCGGTTGAGAGTTGGTGGGACGCTCCGTTCTCCGCCTTGGTCAGCAGGTCCCGGAACCGGCCCGCGCCCGCGATCGGGGACGCCCAGCCGGACGAGATTTCCACCAGCCGGGTCTCCGGTCGCTCCAACCAGGACAGGATGCGCTCGCTCTCCTCGGCGGAGGCCCGGGGGACCGGGCCGTGGCCGGGCAGCACGGTCTCGGCGGTGGCTCGGATCGCGTTGATGGTCGGTCGCGGATGGACACCGGGCGGGGAGACGCCGGCGCCGGCCAGCCGGCCGTACCGGACCAGGGCCAGCTCCCAACCGCCCCGGGCGGCCGGGCGGGCGGCGGCCAGCTCGGCGATGCCGGTCAGCCCGGCCAGGCGCTGCATCCGCACCGCCGCGCGCAGCACCGCGGCCAGCCGGCCGCGCACCACCGCGGCCTCCTCGTAGCGCCGGGCGCGGGAGAGCACCTCGATCCGGGCGAGCAGAGCGTCCACCACCACCTGCGGGTCGCTGGTGGTGGCGGTACGGAACGGGACGGCGGCGCGGTCGTCGTATTCCTCCGGGGTGATCCGGTGCTCGCAGGGCGCCGGACACCGGCCCAGCTCGGCCAGCGCGCAGGCCGGCATGGTGGTGCGCCGGGAGAGCCGGTGCGTGCACTGGCGCAGCGGCACGGCGTCGTGGAAGCCGGCGGCGGCCAGCTCGGCGGCCTGCTTCGAGCGGAACGGGCCCAGGTAGGCGGTGTCGGTGGGGGCGAGATCGCGCACGATGGACAGCCGCGGGTACGCCTCGTCGGTGAGCTTCAGCCAGACCTGGCGTTCCGGGTACTTGGAGCGCCGGTTGTACGGCGGGGCGTGGGCGGCGATCAGCCGCAGCTCGCGGACCTCGGCCTCGAGCGAGTGGGCGCACTCGACGGCCTGGACCCGCTCGGCGGCGGCCAGCATCTCGGAGATCCGGGCCCGCTTCTCCGCGGCGGTGAAGTAGCTGCGGACCCGGGTGGCGATGTCGCCGGAGGTGCCGACGTAGAGCGGCCGGTCGTCGGCGGCCCGGAAGATGTAGACCCCGGGCACCTTCGGCAGCCCGTCGGCGAGGTGCCGCTTGCGGCGCTGGGTGGGGGTGACCGCCCGGGCGAACTCGATCGCCTCGCCGACGGTGTCGACCCGGTGCCCGCCGAGCCGCCCGATCAGCCCGTGCAGCACGTCGACGGTGGCCTTGGCGTCGTCCAGCGCCCGGTGCGTCGGCTGCGTGGCTGTGCGGAAGTACGCGGCGAGCGTGCCCAGCTTGCGGTTGGGCACCTCGTCGCGGGTGAGCACCCGGCGGGCCAGCGCCGCGGTGTCCAGCACCCGCGGGTTGGGCCAGCGGTAGCCGTGCTTCGCGCAGGCGGCCTTGAGGAAGCCGACGTCGTACGGAGCGTTGTGGGCGACCAGCACGGCGTCGGTGATGAACTCCAGGAAGCTCGGCAGCACCTGCTCGACCGGCGGGGCGGGGATCAGCATGGCCTGGGTGATGCCGGTCAGCACGGTGATGAACGGCGGGATCGGCACGCCCGGGTTGACCAGGGTGGCGAGCACCCCCAGCTCCTCGCCGCCACGGACCTTCACCGCGCCGATCTCGGTGATCCCACCACCGTCCGGCGCGCCGCCGGTGGTCTCCAGATCGACGACCACGAAGGTGGTCGCGTAGAGCGGCAGCGCGGGGTCGACCCCCGAGCCCGCCGCCCGGTCCAGGCCGGCCAGCGCCTCCTGGACGTACTCCGCTCGCGTCACCCCGGGCACGCTAGCGGCGGGGTCCGACACTCCCGTCCCTCCCGTCCCAGGCGTTACCACGGGGCTAGGATGAGAGATCGGCTCACTCACCGGGCGGTGGGCCCGTCCGCGGTGGGAGACTTGCCACATGCCCCTCACCGAGCCGTACGACGACCACTCCTCCGAGGAGGAGCTGATGGCCGCCGTGCACGACGCCGGTGAGGACCCGGACGCGCCGGGCCCGGACCCCGCGGACCTCGCGGACGCCGCCGGGACCGACGCCGGTGCGGCGATCCCGCCCGAGCCGGAGCCCAGCCTGCCCGAGCCGGTCCGGCAGCGGATCGTGGCGCTCACTGCCGTCGTGCTGCCCGGGCTGCCCGCCGACGAGGTGCCCGTCCCGCTGCGCCGGATCGCCAAGTTCGCCCCCAACCGGCGCGCCCGGCTGGGTGCCCCGGCCATCGCCGCCCAGCTCACCGCCGACCCGTTGTTCCGGCAGCGGGTCGCCGCACGGGTGCTGGCCGATGCCGGCGACCTCGGCACGGCCGTGGTGGAGGGGACCGCCCCGGCCGCCGCCGACCCGGTCGAGGTGGCCGCCCTGGCCTACCTGGCCCGGCCTCGGGGGTGGCGGGAGCTGATCGAGGCGAGCGGCGCCGCGGTGCGCGCCGAGGCGGACACTGCGGTGGTGGCCGAGCTGGTCCGGGAGGCCGAGCAGCGGGCCACCCGCGCCGAGCACGACCGGGCCGTGGCCCGGGTGGAGGCGGAGAAGCTGCGCGACGAGCTCGCCCGGGTCCGGGAGGAGTTGGGGCAGCTCCGCGAGGAGGCCCGCCAGCTGGCCCGCGCGTTGCGGGAGACCCAGGCCCGGGAGCGCAAGGCCACCGAGATGCTCGCCACCGAGCGGGGCCGGGCGGCCCGGGCGGCGGCCGACGCCGACGCCGAGCTGCGCCGTGCCCGCGCCCGGCTGGCCGAGGCGGAGGCCGCGGCCGGGGTGGCCCGGGCCACCGCCAAGGAGGCCCGCTCGGTCGACGACGCGAAGCTGTGGCTGCTGCTGGAGACGATCGGGCAGGCGGCCGTCGGGCTGCGTCGCGAGCTGGCGCTCGACCCGGTGGACAGGCTGCCCGCCGACTTCGTCGCGGACGCCTTCGCCGACCAGGCGGCGGCCACCCCGGCCGGCGCGGCCGCCCGGGCCCGGGACACCGACGACCCGGCCCGGTTGGACCAGCTGCTCGCCCTGCCCAAGGCGCACCTCGTGGTGGACGGCTACAACGTCACCAAGCGGGGCTTCGGCGAGATGTCGCTGGAGCAGCAGCGCAAACGGCTGATCAGTGGGCTGGGCGGGATCGCCGCGCAGACCGGCGACGAGGTCACCGTGGTCTTCGACGGCGCGGAGCGGATCCACGGGCTGCCGCCGACGCCGCGCGGGGTGCGGGTGCTCTTCTCCCGCAAGGGGGAGACCGCGGACGAGCTGATCCGCCGGCTGGTCCGCGCCGAGCCGCCGGGCCGGCCGGTGGTGGTGGTCTCCTCCGACCGCGAGGTCGCCGACGGGGTACGCCGGCACGGCGCGTACCCGCTGGGCGCCGACTCGCTGCTGCGGCGGCTCGCCCGCTCCTGAGGCCACGGCTCGCCCCCGGTGCCTGATGATCGGATTCGGGGTGGCTGCTGCCTCGTTGTCCGGTTCTGTCATACCCCTGGCCTAGCGTCTTGGTGACCGACGGTGGTCGGGCGGCGACGGTCCCGTCTCCCGCCCGGCACCGGCGAGGCGTCTGGAGGCGTTGATGCTCATCGACTGCGACACCTGCGGGATCCGCGGCGCCGGCTGTTCCGGCTGCCTGGTGACCGCGCTGCTCGACACCGGCTCGCCGGCGGCCGACCTCGGTCCCGCCGAGCACCGGGCGATCGAGGTGTTCGCCCGGGCCGGCTTCGACATCGAGGTGCTCTCGGCCGAGATCGCCGGCTCCGCCCGGCGGCCGGGCCGCCGCCGGATCGCCTGATCCCCAGGGCGCGCCGCCCCAATCGCCGGGCGCCCGGTGCGGCCGGGTCCGGCGCGTCCCGCTGCCGCACGTTCCGCGAACTCGTGGATCATCGAGCCGGGTCCGGCGCTGCCGTACCGGGCAATAGGATGAGCGCTCACGGCGGGAGGAGCGGCATGATCCGGGTACGGCGCGACGGCGGGGTGTGGCGGTGACGCCGCGCGCCTGGGCGCTTCTCACCCTCGCCGGGCTGGCCGTCGTGCTGGCCGTCACCGCGGCGCTGCTGATCCCCTGGCACCGGCCCCCGGCGCCCCGCGCCGACCAGTTGGCCGCGTTGCGGTCGCTGCCGGTCGAGCAGGTGGCCCGGGGGCGGGCGTTCCACGGCGCGCTGCGCCCCGCCGGGTGGTCGGCGCTCGTGGTCGGCCTGGTGGTGGCCCTGGTGCTCGGGCTCACCCCGATCGGCGGTCGCCTGGTGGAGCTCGCCGGCCGGCCGTTCGGCGGGCACTGGATCGCCCAGGCGGTGCTCGGCGGGCTCGCCGTGATGCTCCTCGCCGACCTGCTCACGCTGCCCTTCGCCGCCTGGCGGCACACCGTGCTCACCCGCTACGGGCTGAGCACCCAGGGCTGGGGCGGCTGGGCGGTGGACCTGCTCAAGTCGTACGCGGTCAGCGCGGTCATCGGCGCGCTCGCCCTGCTCGGCTTCTACACGGTCGTCCGGCTCGCCCCGCGCTGGTGGTGGGCGTTCGGCGCGGCCGGCGCCGCCGCGCTGGTGGTGCTGCTGTCGTTCGTGCTGCCGGTGCTGGTGGAGCCGGTGTTCAACCGGTTCACCCCGATGGAGCCGGGGCCGCTGCGCACCGAGCTGACGAGCCTGGCCGCCCGGGACGGGGTGCCGGTCCGCGACGTGCTGGTCGCCGACGCCTCCCGGCGGACCCGAGCGGTCAACGCGTACGTCTCGGGGCTCGGGCCGACCCGGCGGGTGGTGGTCTACGACACCCTGTTGCGCGAGGCGACCCCGGCGGAGGTGACCAGCGTGGTCGCGCACGAGCTGGGGCACGCCCGGGACCGGGACGTCTGGGTCGGCACCCTGCTCGGGGCGCTCGGCGCCGCCGCCGCAGTGGTGGCCCTCTACCTGATCGGCTCCTGGCCGCCGCTGCTGCGGCTGGCCGGGGTCGACTCGGTCGCCCAACCCCGGGCGTTCCCGCTGCTGATCGCGCTGATCACGCTGGCCGGGCTGGCGGCCACCCCGGTGCAGGCGCTGGTGTCGCGGCGGGTGGAGGCCCGGGCCGACGCGCACGCGCTCGCGCTGACCGGCGACCCGGTCACCTTCGAGGCGATGCAGCGCCGGCTGGCCGGGGTGAACCTGGCCGACCCCGACCCGCCCCGCTGGGAGTACCTCTGGTCGGCGTCCCACCCGTCCACGGTCGAGCGGATGGCCGCCGCCCGCGCCTACGCCAGGGAGATCGGCAGATGAGCCGGACCTTGCTGATCACCAACGACTTCCCGCCGCGGCCCGGCGGCATCCAGTCCTTCGTGCACAACCTCGCCATCCGCCAGCCCCCGGGCTCCGTGGTGGTCTACGCGTCGAGCTGGCGGGGCGCCGCCAAGTTCGACGCCGACCAGCCGTTCGAGGTGATCCGGGAACGCACCAAGGTGCTGCTGCCCACTCCGTTGATCGCCCGCCGCGCCGCGCGGCTGGCGCGGGCGTACGACTGCGACACGGTGTGGTTCGGCGCGGCGGCCCCGCTGGGGCTGCTCGCGGCCGGGCTGCGCCGGCGGGCCGGGATCCGGCGGGCGGTGGCGCTGACCCACGGCCACGAGGCCGGCTGGGCCGCGCTGCCCGGCGCCCGGTCCGCGCTGCGCCGGATCGGGCGGGGCGTGGACGTCACCACCTACCTGGGGGAATACACCCGGGTCCGGCTGGCCCGGGTGCTTGACGGGGTGACCGAGCTGCGCCGGCTCGCGCCGGGCGTCGACGTGGAGACGTACCACCCGTCCGTCGACGGGGAACGGGTGCGGCTGCGGTTGGGCCTGGCCGACCGCCCGGTGGTGGTGTGCGTCTCGCGGCTGGTGCCGCGCAAGGGGCAGGACATGCTCATCCGGGCGATGCCGGAGATCCGCCGCCGGGTGCCGGACGCGGCGCTGCTGATCGTGGGTGGCGGGCCCTATCGGGCCACGCTGGAGAAGCTGGCCCGGCAGACCGGGGTGGAACGCGACGTGGTCTTCACCGGCTCGGTGCCGTCGGCCGAGTTGCCCGCCCACTACGCCGCCGGCGACGTGTACGCCATGCCCTGCCGGACCCGCAACCGCGGCCTGGACGTCGAGGGGCTGGGGATCGTCTACCTGGAGGCCAGCGCGACCGGGCTGCCGGTGGTGGCCGGCGACTCCGGCGGCGCGCCGGACGCCGTCCGGGAGGGCGAGACCGGGTACGTGGTCCGCGGCCGGGACGTGGCCCAGCTCGCCGACCGGGTAGCGACGCTGCTCGCGGACCGGGACCTGGCCCGTCAGCTCGGCGGGGCCGGCCGCGCGTGGGTGGAGAAGGAGTGGCGCTGGGAGACCCAGGCGGAACGGATGGCCGCCCTCCTCGCCGGCTGACCGGCGGAGGCCGACACCCCGCCGCACGCCGACGGCGGAGGTGCCCCGGTCGGGTGCGCCGGCGGACATGGCCTTGCAAATCACGGCACTGATGCGGCGGCCTGACCCCGCGCCTTCCCATCCGCCGCGCCTTCCCACCCGCCGGGCCTTCGCGGCCCGGCGGCCGCATGTCTCATTCGGACGCTACGACCTTGATGACGTGAACGACTCAGGCCGGGGTGGGCGGGTCGTTCGGTCCGGCGCCCGGCGCTGAATCGCCTGCGTCATCAAGTTCGTAGGTGGGGGCTAGGTGTACTCGCCGTCGCCGGCGATGACAGTTCCTTCGGACGCTTTGGAGCTGATAGCACGAACGACTCAGGTGGCTGACCGCGGTTGGTGTCGGGAGCGCCGTCGCCGTGAGTCGTTGGTGATGTCAGGTCCAAAGGCGGACCGCGGTTACCGTCCGTCGGGGCGCGGGGCGCGGGGCGCGGGGCGCGGGGCGCGGGGCGCGGGGCGCGGGGCGCGGGGCGCGGGGCGCGGGGCGCGGGGCGGCGGGGCGGCGGGGCGGCGGGTGAGCAGGGTCGGGCGGCGGCGTTGGAGGAGGCGATGCGGCGGGCGCGGGGCGCGGCTCAGGCCGGGTGGGTGAGGGCCTGGCCGGCCGGGGCGGGGCGGCCGAAATGCCAGCCCTGCCCGGCGTCGCAGCCGATCGCCCGCAGCCGGTCCGCCTGTCCGGCGGTCTCCACGCCCTCGGCGGTGACGGTCAGCCCGAGGGCGTGCGCGAGCGACACCAGCGAGGCGAGGATCCGCTCATCCGTACGGCTGTCGTCGGCCGGGGCGCGCAGCCCGGCCACGAACTCGCCCGCCACCTTCAGCTCGGTGACCGGCAGGTCCCGCAGGTACGCCAGGTTGCAGTAGCCGGTGCCGAAGTCGTCGATGGCGATTCGGACCCCGAGTTCCTTGAGCACCCGCAGGGCGCGGACCGGCTCGGCCACCGTGCTCATCATGGTGCTCTCGGTGACCTCCAGCTGAAGCCGTTCCGGGGGCAGCCCGGTCCGCTGGAGCACCCCCTCCACCTCCTGCACCAGGCCCGGTCGGTGCAGCTGACGGACGGCCAGGTTGACGCTGACGAACGGCGCGTCGGGCCGTCCAGCCGACCAGCTCCCCGCCTCCCGGCAGGCCTCGGCGAGCACCCAGCTGCCGAGCCGGACGATCAGCCCGGTCTCCTCGGCCAGCCCGATGAAACTGTCCGGCTGGAGCACGCCCAGCTCGGGGTGCCGCCAGCGGACCAGCGCCTCCATGCCGAGCACCCGGCCGTCGCACAGCGAGGTCAGCGGCTGGTAGTCGAGGTAGAACTCGCCCCGGTCCAGGGCGGTGGGGATCGCCGCCGAGAGGGCGTACCGGGCCAGCTCCCGACGGTTGCGGTCGGCGTCGAAGACCGACCAGCGGGCGCCGCCGGCCGCCTTGGCCCAGTGCAGGGTGCTGTCCGCCTCCCGCATCAGCTCAATCGGCGTGGTGCCGGCCACCTGCCGCTCCACGATCCCGATGCTGGCCGACACGGTCAGCTCGTGCCCCTCCACGAGGGCCGGTTCGCTCACCGCCGCGAGGGCCGCCTCGGCCACCTTGACCACGTCCTCGATGCAGGCGGTGCGTTCGACCAGGATGACGAACTCGTCGCCGCCGAGCCGGGCCACCAGATGCTCGCCGAGCGCCCGGCGCAGTCGCTGCGCCACCGACAACAGCAGCGCGTCGCCGACCTGATGGCCGAGCGAGTCGTTGACCACCTTGAAGCGGTCCAGGTCGAGGAAGCAGACCCCGATCCGGTCGGCGCCCCGCCCGGGCGCCTCGATCGCGGCGGTGAGCCGCTCGGTGAACAGGATCCGGTTGGGCAGGTCGGTCAGCGGGTCGTGGGTGGCCTGGTAGCGGAACCGCGCCTCGCTCTCCCGCAGCGCCCGCTCGGCCTCCGCGCGGGCCATCATCGCGGCCCGCCGGATCGACTCCTGCTCGTCCAGGGTGCGGTCGCGCAGGGCGCGGGCGTACCCGGTGGCGACCATGGCCAGCAGCCGCGCCATCCGGTCCTCGACGTCGTCGATGACCAGACCCAGGTCGCGTACCAGGCGGAGCTGGATCACCTCGACGGTGCGGCCCAGCCCCTCGGCGGAGGCGATGTGCGCCTGCACCAGCTCCGCGCCGACCTGCTGACCGATGCGCAGGTCGAACGGCTCGGACCGGATCGCCACGGCCAGCCGCTCGGCGAGCCGTTGCAGCAGCGCCTCCAACTGCGCCTGGGTCATCGGCAGGTAGCTGGTGCCGGAGACCGCCTTGGCCCACGCCCGGGCGAAGGTGCCGGGGCGGGAGCGGTTCGTGGCGGTGGCTCTGTCACCCACCGAGCCGCCCGACGCCGCCGATGAAGACTGATCGCTCGGCGTCCTCCGCCTGCTCCGGCGACTCCGGGCGCCACTGCGGTACCCAGACCACGCCCGGGTCGACCAGCTCGAATCCGTCGAAGAGCGTGACCAGTTCGGCCCGGCTACGGATCCAGAGCTGGTTGTCGGTGCGCCGATAGACCCGCTCGGCCTCGGCCCGCTCGCCCGTCTCGCTACGGCCGTCGTCGCTGGCCTGCGACAGCACCAGGTGGCTGCCGGGCGCCAGCGCCGTGCGCAGCGTCCGCAGGATCTCCTCCGGCCGGTCCGCCGGCGGGATGAAGTGCAGCACCGCCACGACCAGCACAGCGACCGGCTGGGAGAAGTCCAGCAGCCGGTTGACCTCGGGGTGGCCGAGGATCGCGGCCGGCCGGCGCAGGTCCTCCTGGATCACCGTGGCCCGGTCGTTGCCGGCCAGGATCTCCCGGCTGTGCGCCACCGCGACCGGGTCGACGTCGACGTAGACCACCCGGCACGCCGGGTCGGCCCGCTGGGCGATCTCGTGCACGTTGCCCACGGTCGGGATGCCGGAGCCGAGGTCGAGGAACTGGCGTATCCCGGAATCGGCCAGGAACTGCACCGCCCGGCGGAGGAAGGCCCGGTTGGCCTGGGCCATCAGCGGGGCCTCGGGCACCGCGTCCACCATGGCCCGGGCAGCCGCCCGGTCGGCCGCGAAGTTGTGCGAGCCGCCGAGGTAGTAGTCGTACATGCGGGCCACACTGGGGCGCTCGATGTCGATCGTGTCGGGTGCCCAGTCCGGCCGCTGCATGCCCCTGCCCCTTTTGCGTCAACAACGCGCGGCTCGTCCCCGCGCGGACCACTCGGGTATTCTGCCCCTCCGCTGTCGCGGTGCAAAGACCGCCGTCGCTGCGCGGTCGGTCCCTCACCGTACGCGTTCGTCGGCTGCCCGGAATGCCCGAGAGGCCCGCGTCCGGAGCACGGACGCGGGCCTCTCGGCAGGTGGTCGGGGACGCCTCAGAACTTGGGGGCGTCCGGGGCCTCCAGCAGGCCGAGCCGCAGCGCGGTCATCAGCGCCTGGGCCCGGTTGGCCGCACCCAGCTTCTCGTAGAGCTTCGAGATGTGCGTCTTGGCGGTCGACTCGCTGACGAACAACTGCTTGGCGATGCCGGCCACGCTCATGCCGTCGGCCAGCAGCCGCAGCACCTGGCCCTCCCGCGGGGAGAGCTGCGGGCCGGAGGGAGCCAGTCGGCGCTTCATCGCCTCGGCCAGGTCGGCGGCGGTGAAGGCGCTGGGCGAGGAGGCGGCGTGCCGGGCGGCGGCGACCACCTCGTCGGCCGGGGCGGTCTTCGGCACGAAGGCGCTGGCCCCCGCCTCCAGGGCACCGAACAGTTGGTCGTCGCCGGCGTACATGGTCAGCACGACGATGCCCATCGACGCGCTGGACTTGCGGAGGGCGCGGGTGGCCTCCAGGCCGCTGCCGTCGGGGAGTCGCAGGTCCATGATCACCACGTCCGGCTGGAGCGCGCCGGCCTGGCGAACCCCTTCGGCTGCCGTGGCGGCCTCGCCCACGACCTCGAACTGCCGGTCCCGCTCGAAGGCGTGCCGCAGACCCTTGCGGATCAGGTCGTGATCGTCGACAAGGAGAACCTTGGTACGGGTGGCCGGTGTCGGGCTAGTGGTCATCCTCGGGTTACTCCCCTTCTGCTGCTGCGCTGCCGCGCACCTTATCGCGCCGGGGCGAGGAGCCGATCACCACCGCCACGGTCGTGCCGCTTGGTTGCCGCGGTCTGATCTCCAGCCGGCCCCGGATACGTTCCGCCCTCTCGGCCATGATCGCAAGCCCGTAGTGCCCGTCAGGGCGCTGGTCACCGATGCCGTGACCGTCATCCGACACTTCGATCTGGGCGTACGGCGGGTCCACCGCGCAGGTGACCCACAGGTTCGACGCCCCGGCGTGCTTGCGCGCGTTGGTGACCGCCTCCTGCGCGATGCGCAGCAACTCGGCCTCGGTCGCGGCGGGCAGCCGGGCGGTGGACTCGTCCAGGGACAGGTGCACCCGCAGCCCGCCGGACGCGCCCACGGTGCGGGCGTACTCGGCGATCGCGGCGGCCAGGCCGCCGTGCCGGTCCACCTCGCTGCGCAGCTCGAACAGGCTCAGCCGCAGCTCGGTGATCACCCGGGTGACCTCCTGCCGCAGGGTACGCAGCGAGTCGGCGGTCTCCTCGGCGTCGTCGTGCAAGGTGGCCAGGGCGTTGTCGATGCCGTACCCGACCATCACCAGCTCCTGGGCGACCCCGTCGTGGATCTCCCGGGCCAGCCGCTGCCGCTCCTCGTTGGTGGCCAGCGACCGCACCTCGTCGAAGAGCAGCGCGGCCTCCAGCCGCAGCGCCGCCGGACCGGTCAGCGCGGTCACCCGGGACACCACCGGCGACGGGTACGCGTGCGCGGTGTCCGCCTCGATGACCACCAGGCCGACCGTGCGTACCCCGGCGACCAGCGGCACGATCAGGGCCGACACCTCGCCGGTCTGCTGCGAGCGGGCCTGCGAGCGGGCCGCGGTCTGCGGCTGCTGGCTCGCCCAGGCGTCGGCGATCGCCGAGTCCGCGTCGAGCGTGGTCTCCCAGTCCACCCGGTCCGCGCCGATCTGGGCGAGCACCACGAGCCGGCCGCCGCCGCTGGCGGACAGCACCGCGCCCCGGTCGGTCTTCGCCACCACCCGCAGCTCCTCCAGCAGGTGCTCGGAGATGCCGCCCGGGTCGAGCGTGGCGCCGGGCAGCTGGCGGGCGACCGTACGCAGCTGGGTCAGCAACCGGGTGGCCTCCGCGTACGGCTGGGGCTTGCCCTCGCCGCGCACCCGCATCACCCGCTGGAGCGTGCCGGCCGTGTAGAGGCCGAGCGCGGCCAGGATCAGCCACTGCGCGCAGACCGCGAGGTAGCCGAGCTGGCCGAGCTGCCGCCCGCCGCCGACCACGGTGAAGGCCGCGCTGACCAGCAGGGTGGCGGCCGCCACGGCGAGCAGCGCCGCGCCCTCGCGGAACCGGCGGCGCAGCGCCGTCACGGTGACCGGCACGGCGAGGTACGGCAGCACCGCCGAGGCGCCCAGCCCGCCGGTCACCCCGGCCAGGTGGGTGTCGGCGGCGACCTTGCTGGCGGCCAGGCCGAGGACCACCACCTCGGCGAACCGGCTGAGCGGTCCGAGCAGCCGGTGCTGCGGGGCCAGCACGGCGGGCAGCCCGGCCAGGCCCAGCAGGGCGATCCACCAGAGCTGGGTGACGTCCCGGGTGGCGAACAGGGTCAGGCCGGCGACCAACGCGAGCAGGACCGCCCGCGCGAACGCGGCGAGGGGTTGCGTCGGTGGCGGGCTGGGTGTCGAGGCGGGCACGTGACGGATCGTAGTCAGCGCCGGTAGATATCCGCGATCTCCGCCGCGTACGTCTTGTGCACGACCTGCCGCTTCACCTTGAGCGAGGGGGTCAGCTCGCCGGTCTCCTCGGTGAAGTCGTGCGGCAGGATCCGGAACACCTTGATCGCCTCGGCCTTGGAGACCGACCGGTTGGCCTGGTCGATCGCGCCCTGCACCTCGGCCCGCAGCGCCTCGTCGTCGCGCAGGTCGGCGGCGCGGGTCGTCGCCGGTCGGCCGCGCGCGGCCAGCCACTTCGGCAGCGCCTCCTCGTCGATGGTGACCAGCGCCCCGATGAACGGCTGCCGGTCGCCGACCACCACGCACTGGCTCACCAGCGGGTGGGCCCGGACCTGGTCCTCCAGCACCGCCGGGGCGATGTTCTTGCCGCCGGCGGTCACGATGATCTCCTTCTTGCGGCCGGTGATGCTCAGGTAGCCGTCCTCGTCGAGCCGGCCCAGGTCGCCGGTGCGGAACCAGCCGTCCGAACTGAGCGCCTCGGCGGTGGCCGCCTCGTTGTGCCAGTAGCCCTGGAAGACCAGGTCGCCGGAGATCAGGATCTCGCCGTCGTCCTCGATCCGGATCGTCACGCCGGGCAGCGGGCGGCCCACCGTGCCGATCCGGGTGGCGCTCGGCAGGTTCGCGGCGGCGGCGGGGGCGGTCTCGGTGAGGCCGTAGCCCTCGGAGATGTTCACCCCGATGCCACGGAAGAAGTGCGCGAGCCGGGTGCCGAGCGGAGCGCCGCCGGAGATGGCGTCCCGGCACCGGCCGCCCAGCGCCGCCCGCAGCTTGCCGTAGACCAGCTTGTCGAAGAGCACGTGCTGGGCGCGCAGCGTCAGGCCCGGCCCGTCCGGGGCGTCCAGCGCCTCGCTGTACGCGATGGCGACCTTCTCGGCCCGGTCGAAGATCTTCCCCTTGCCGTCGGCCTCGGCCTTCTGCCGGGCGCCGTTGTAGACCTTCTCGAACACCCGGGGCACGGAGAGCACGAAGGTCGGCTTGACCTCCTGGAGCTCGGCGACCAGGTTCTTGGTGTCCGCGCAGTGCGCCATGGTGGACCGGGCCTGCACCACGCCGATCTGGATGAGCCGGGCGAAGGCGTGCGCGAGCGGCAGGAAGAGCAGGGTGGAGGCGCCCTGACGGAACAGGTTCGGCAGCACCGGCACGGCGTTGGTGATGTCGGCGTACATGTTGCGGTGGGTCAACACGCAACCCTTGGGGCGGCCGGTGGTGCCGCTGGTGTAGATGATGGTGGCGATGTCGTCGGCCTTGATCGTCGAGCGGCGTACCTCGACGTCGGCCGGGTCGACGGAGGCGCCGGCGGCGACCAGCTCGTCCACCGCGCCGCTCTCGATCTGCCAGATCTGGCGCAGCTCGGGCAGCCGGTCGCGGATCTCGGCGACCAGCCCGGCGTGCGCGGCGGTCTCCACCAGCGCGGCGACCGCGCCGGAGTCGGCGAGGATCCAGGCCGCCTGCTCGGCGCTCGACGTCTCGTAGATCGGCACGGTGACCGCGCCGGCGGCCCAGATGGCGTAGTCGAGCAGGGTCCACTCGTAGCGGGTGCGGCTCATCAGCGCGACCCGGTCGCCGGGGGAGATGCCGGCGGCGAGCAGGCCCCGGGCCACCGCCACGACCTCGTCGCGGAACTGCCGGCAGGTCACGTCCGTCCAGGTACGGCCGTCGCCGCCGCCACGCCGGACGAACTGCACCGTCTCGGGGGCGACCTCGGCGTTTTCCCAGACCGGGTCGGTCAGGTTGGCCGCGTCGCCGACGGTGACGATCGGCGGTACGGAGAACTCGCGCACAGGCACTCCCTCGTGCTCACACGGCCCGGGCCGGCCGTGTCGGCTCTGTCGAAACCTACCCGCCCGGTCGCGAAGGTGAGGTGGGGAGGTTGCCCGCCCGGCTGACCGGACACACCCGGCCCGGGCCCGACCGGGACCGCGGCTCGGGGGTGGAGCGCCGCGCCCGGGCCCGCCGCCGGGTAGCCTCCCCCCATGGCGGACTCCTCCACCCAGTCGATCATCATCGGCGCGCCACCGGACCGGGTGGCGGCGGTCATCTGTGACTTCCCCAGCTACCCGGAGTGGGCCGAGGCGATCCGGCGGGCGGAGGTGATCGAGGAGTACGAGGACGGTTACGCCAGCCAGGTCCGGTTCACCATCGACGCCGGCGTCATGGCCGACGAGTACGTGCTGGCCTACGAGTACGCCGAGGACCTCGCCCGGATCGAGTGGCATCTGGTGGCGCCCTCGAAGATGCAGAAGGCCCAGCGGGGGTCGTACGACCTGACCGGCAATCCCGACGGGACCACCACGGTCACCTACACCCTTGAGGTGGAGCTCTCCGTGGCCATGCTCGGCATGTTTCGCCGCAAGGCCGAGAAAATGATCATGGATGCGGCGTTGAAGCAGCTCAAGCGCCGGGTAGAAGCACTCGGTGCGGCCCACTGACCCGACCGGCGTCCGGTCGTCACGGTAGAGGAGCCGACCCATGGCCACCACTGATCCGGGTTCGGCCCGGGAGGAGGCGGAACGCCTCGTCGCCATGCTGCTGGCCTCCGCCCGGCTGGCCGCCGCCACGCCGGGGGCCGGCCCCTGGGGCCCGCTCGGCGGGATCCTGTCCGGTGTCCTCGGTCACACCCCGGGCGGCGCCGGCTCCGACGAACCGACGGCCTCGGTGGGTTTCGCCACCGGGTCGGCCGAATGCTGCGTCTGCCCGATCTGTCGGGGTATCGCGGCGTTGCGTGACCCCAGTCCGGAGTTCGCCGAGCGCCTCGCCACCGGCGCCGGGGACCTGGCGGCCGGCGTGGCCAGCCTGCTGCGCGCGTTCGCCCCCGCCGAGCCGGCGGGGGCCGACGAGCCGGCCTCCGGTACCCCGGCCGGAGATCACGTCTGGCGCGAGGCCACCCGTACCGGGCATGATTCTCAGCCGGCACCCGAGCAGGACGTCTGGTCCGCCGCGACCCGGGGGGAGGGCGTGGCCGACCCGGGTGCCAGCGTGCCGCCCGCCGACGCCGCCGGGCCGGACGTGCCGGTGTCGAGCCGGCCGCCGGCCGGCCGTCCCGTGGTGCCCGTCGCCCGGGCGTCCGGGGAGGTGGCCGAGGAGGCACCAGGCGACGGGGCCTGACCACCGGACATTCCGACCTTGCCCGGCCGTGCCGGACGAGGTCAGGGAGCACAGCAGAGGGGAGTGGCAGCGGTGACGCTGACCATCGGAGTCGACGTCGGTGGCACGAAGGTGGCCGGCGGTGTCGTGGACGACACCGGCAAGGTGCTCGTGCAGGCCCGACGGGACACCCCCGCCGAGGACGTGGCCAAGACCCGGGACACCATCATCGAGGTGGTCACCGAGCTGGCCACCGGCTACCCGGTCGAGGCGGTCGGCATCGGCGCTGCCGGCTGGATCGACGCCTCCCGGTCCACCGTGCTCTTCGCCCCCAACCTGGCCTGGCGGGACGAGCCGCTGCGCGAGTACGTCAGCAACGCCATCGGGGTGCCGGTGGTGGTGGAGAACGACGGGAACGTGGCCGCCTGGGCGGAGTTCCGCTACGGCGCGGCCCGGGCCGCCGACGACTCGATGGTCATGTTCACCATCGGCACCGGCGTCGGCGGCGGCATCGTGCTCGGCGGCGAGCTGCTCCGCGGCGCCAACGGCATCGCGGCCGAGCTGGGGCACATGCTCACCGTGCCGGACGGCCACCAGTGCGGCTGCGGCCGGCTGGGCTGCATCGAGCAGTACGCCAGCGGCAGCGCCCTGGTCCGCTTCGCCCGCGCCGCCGCCCGCCAGGAACCGCACCGGGCCACCGCCCTGCTGGAGCTGGCCGGCGGCGAGGCCGAGGGGATCACCGGACCGATGGTGACCGCTGCCGCGCAGGGTGGCGACCCGGTGTCGGCCGAGGCGTTCGCCCAGGTCGGCCGCTGGCTGGGCACCAGCCTCGCCGACATGGCGCAGATCCTCGACCCGCAGGTGTTGGTCGTCGGGGGCGGCGTGGTGGAGGCCGGCGACCTGCTGATGGGCCCCACCCGCCGGTCGTACACCCAGGCCCTCGCCCAGCGCAGCCGGCTGCCGGTGGCCGAGATCCGCCCGGCCGAGCTGGGCAACACCGCCGGCGTCATCGGCGCCGCCGACCTCGCCCGGCGGCTCTGAGGTGCCCGCCCCGGGCGTACCGCTGCGGGTGGTGTCGTACAACGTGCACAGCCAGCGGGACGACACCGCCGCGCTGGCCGAGGTGGTCCGGGAGGCCGCGCCGGACGTGGTGATCGTCCAGGAGGGGCCGCGGCGGTTCCGGTGGCGGCAGAAGTGCGCCTCGCTGGCCGACTCGTTCGGCCTGGTCGTGGCCGCCGGCGGCCTGCCGTCGCTGGGCAACCTGCTGCTGACCAGCCTGCGGGTGCGGGCCGTGGCCACCCGCTGCCAGCGCTACCCGCTGACCCCCGGGCGGCATCTGCGCGGCGCCGCGTACGCCGAGTGTCTGGTGGCCGGGAGCCGGTTCCTGCTGGCCGGCTCCCACCTCTCGACCGACCCGGCCGAGCGGCCGGCGCAGGCGGCCGCGTTCAAGCGGGAGCTGGCCGCCACGCCGCTGCCGGTGGTGGCCGGCGCCGACCTCAACGAGGAGCCGGACGGGCCGGCGTGGCGGACGGTGGCGGAGGGGCTGACCGACACCGCGGTGGCCGCGGACCGGGCGGACCGGCACACCTTCCCCGGTGCCAACCCGCGCCGGCGGATCGACGCCCTCTTCGTGGACCCGCGGATCACCGTGGTGGACTACGACGTGGTGGACACCCCGCGGACCCGCCGGGCCAGCGACCACTTCCCGGTGCTGGTCGACCTGCTGCTGCCCGCCGGCTGAGCCGGCGACCCGCCGAGATGATCCGGCACGCTGGACAACCGCGGGCATTCTCGGCAGGATTTCGCACCGACCCGGCCCTCGTGCCGCACAAAGGAGATTGTCCCGGTGCCCTCCTCCACCGACCTCGGCCGTCCCGATCCGGACCCGACGGTCGCCCTGACCCGGGACGGCCGCCCGGTCTCCGACCGGGGCGACACCGTCTGCGTCATCGGCGCCGGGGCCAGCGGCCTCACCGCCGTGAAGAACCTCCGCGAGCACGGCTTCGGCGTCGACTGCTACGAGCGGGAGACCGGTATCGGCGGGGCGTGGAACTGGCGGCACGACCGCAGCCCGGTGTACGCCAGCACCCACCTCATCTCGTCCCGACCGTTCACCCAGTTCCCCGACTTCCCGATGCCGGACGACTGGCCGGACTACCCGCACCACACCCAGCTGCTGTCCTACTTCGAGCGCTACGCCGACCACTTCGACCTGCGCCAGCACGTCTGGTTCGGCACGGAGGTGGTCCGGGTGGAGCCGGTCGAGGGGGACCGGTGGGACGTCACCACCCGCAGCACCGGCGGGTACGGCCCGGAGCGCACCTCCCGGTATGCGGGCGTGGTGCTGGCCAACGGGCACAACTGGTCGCCGAAGCTGCCCCGCTACGAAGGCCTGGAGCAGTTCCGGGGCGAGGTCATGCACGCCTCGTCCTACAAGGACCCGGCGCAGCTGCGCGGCAAGCGGGTGCTGGTGGTGGGCGGCGGCAACACCGGCTGCGACATCGCGGTCGAGGCGGCCCAGCAGGCGTCCCGCTGCTGGCACTCCACCCGCCGCGGCTACTGGTACGCCCCGAAGTACGTCTTCGGCCGCCCCGCCGACCAGGTCAACGACACCCTGCTCGCGCTGCGGGTGCCGCTGCGGGTACGCCAGTGGCTCTACCACCGGACGCTGCGGCTGACCGTCGGTGACCTGGCCCGGTTCGGCCTGCCCAGACCGGACCACCGGGTCTACGAGACCCACCCGATCGCCAACAGCCAGCTGGTCTACCACGTCGGCCACGGCGCGATCACCCCGGTGCCGGACGTAACCCGGTTCCACGACCGCACGGTGGCGCTGAGCGACGAGCGGGAGATCGACCCGGAGCTGGTCATCTTCGCCACCGGCTACCTGCCGCGCTTCGAGTTCCTCGACGGCGCGGTGCTCGGCGACGCCGACGGGTCGGGCCGGCCGCGGCTCTGGCTCAACGCCTTCGCCGCCGGGCACCCCACGCTGGCCGTGGTCGGCCTGGTGCAGCCGGATTCCGGCGTGTTCCCCATCGCGCACTGGCAGAGCGTGCTCTTCGCCCGGCTGCTCGCCGCGCGTACCGCCCGGCCGGACCGGGCTGCCGCGTTCGGCCGGAGGGTCGCCGCCGGCCTCGGTGAGCGGTACTCGGGGAAGGTCAAGGACAGCAGCCGGCACTGGTTCGAGGTCGGGCACGCCGACTACCTGCGGGCGCTCCAGCGCGCCCTGGACGAGCTGGAGGGCAAGTGAGCGAGCGGAGCGAGCGAACCATTCAGTTCAGCAGCGTGGCGCGTCGCGCCGCCGGGGAGCGAAGCGAGGCGGCGGCGTGAGCAAGCGGAGCGAGCGAACCATTCAGTTCAGCAGCGTGGCGCCTCGCGCCGCCGGGGAGCGAAGCGAGGCGGTGGCGTGAGCGTGGAGCGGGTGCGGATCGTCCGGTCGTGGGAGTGGGCCCGCCCGGAGCGCCCGGCCCGCCGTGAGGTGCTGGCCGTGGTGCCGGAGCTGGAGGAGGGGAAGCCACCCCTGCTCTTCGTACCCGGGTTCGGGCACGGGGCGTGGGCGTTCGCCGAGCACTGGCTGTCGCACGCCGCGTCCCGCGGCTTCCCGGCGTACGCGCTGAGCCTGCGCGGGCACGGCGGCAGCGAGCCGGCGCCGGCGGCGACGCTGCGGTCGTACACCCATGACGTGGTCCAGGCGGCGGCGGGCCTGCCGCGGCAGGCGGTGCTGGTGGGCCACGGGGCCGGCGCCCGGGTGGTGGCGCACGCCCTGGCCCGCTACCCGGCCCGGGCGGCGGTGCTGGTGGCGCCGGTGCTGGGCAGCTGGGGGACGTTCGGCACCGCGTTGCGGCGCAACCCGGTGGGCACCCTGCCGGCGGTCTTCGGCGGCCGCCTGCGGCTGAGCCGCCGGCAGCTGTTCAGCCGGGAGTTGCCGGACGGCGAGGCCCGCCGGTACGTCGCGCGGCTGGGTCGGGCCGGCCGGCGGGCGCAGTGGCAGTTGCTCACCGGCGACCAGCCGGAGCCGGCGGTGGGCCGCCCGCCGGTGCTGGTGCTGGGCAGCCCGGACGACCGGGTGGTGCCCTCGGCGGCGCTGACCCGGGCCGCGCGCCGGTACGCCTCGGCCCCGCTGCTCTTCCCCGGCATGGGCCACGACCTGATGCTCGACGCCCGCTGGCGGGAGCCGATCGACGCGATCCTCGACTGGCTGGAGAAGGATCCGGCGCCCGCCGCCGGGTGAGCGCGGGCGCCGGTCAGTCGGTCGCGGCGAGCCGGCGCAGCAGTGAGCCGCTCTCGTCCAGGGCGCTCAGGTACGACCGCGCCCAGGCGTGGATGTCGTTGCGGCGCAGGTGTGCCCGCATCGCCCGCATCCGGGCCGAGACGTCCTTCGGGCCGGCCCGCAGCGCGGTGAGCAGAGCCTGCTTCAGCCCGTCCAGGTCGTGCGGGTTGACCAGGTACGCCTGGTCCAGCTCGGCGGCGGCGCCGGCGAACTCGCTGAGCAGCAGCGCGCCGGTGTCGTCCACCCGGGCTGCGACGTACTCCTTGGCGACCAGGTTCATCCCGTCCCGCAGCGGGGTCACCGCCATCACGTCGGCGATCCGGTAGAGGGCGACCAGTTCGGTCCGGTCGAAGGGCTGGCTGAGGTAGTGGATCGCCGGCTCGCCGACCCGGCCGAACTCGCCGTTGATCCGGCCGACCTGGTGCTCCACCCGGTCCCGGAGGATCTGGTACTGGGCGACGCGTTCCCGGCTGGGCACCGCGACCTGGACCAGCACCGTGTCCCGGACCTTGACGTCCCCGCTGGCCAGCAGCTCCCGGTATGCCTTGAGCCGCTGCTCGATGCCCTTGGTGTAGTCCATCCGGTCCACGCTGAGGATGACGTGCTCAGGCTCGCCGAGGTCCTTGCGCAGCCGGTGGGCCCGGTCGGCGACCTCGGGCCGGGCGGCGAGCGCGGCCATCTCGGCGGTGTCGATGGAGACGGGGAAGGCGCCGACCTGGACCGTCCGGTCGCCGACGTCGACCCGCCGGTCGGTGGCGGGCAGTTCGAGCACCTTGGTCACCAGTTGGGCGAAGTTGTGCGCGGCGTGCGCCCGCTGGAAGCCGATCAGGTCGGCGCCGAGCATGCCGCGCAGCAGTTCGGCCCGGCGGGGGAGCTGCATGAACAGCTCCGGCGGCGGGAACGGCACGTGCAGGAAGAAGCCGATCCGCAGGTCGGGGCGGAGCCGCCGGAGCAGCCCGGGGACGAGCTGGAGGTGGTAGTCCTGCACCCAGACCAGGCCGCCCGGCTCGGCCACCTCGGCCGCGGCCTCGGCAAACCGCTGGTTGACCCGCTGGTACGCCTCCCACCAGCGGCGGTGGTACTCGGGCTGCTCGACGGCGTCGTGGTAGAGCGGCCAGAGGGTCGCGTTGGCGAAGCCCTCGTAGTGGTCGCGGAGGTCGTCGGCGGTCAGCGGGACGGTGTGCATCCGGACGCCGTCCACCTCGGGCAGGTGCGGTGCCGGGCCCGTGCCGCCGGCCCAGCCGAGCCAGGTCGCCGGGGTGTGCCGGAGCAGGGGGTGCAGGGCGCTCACCAGGCCGCCGGGGCTGCGGCGCCACTCGCAGGCGCCGTCCGGCGCCACGCTGTCGTCGACGGGGAGGCGGTTGGCCACCACCACGAGGGGGCTCTGTCGCATCTCGGGCAATCCGCTCAGCAGGGGTCCGGCCACCGGAGCGAGGAACAAACCGGACAGCCGGTGCGGGAAGTGACGTACGGGTATTCCTACTGACCGTAAGTTACACCCCTGTTACGCGGCTGGCGCCGGGGCGACGGCCGTCCCGGCATCCGGGCGGCGGCTGGGCGGAGCGGATCAGACGACCGCGCCGTCGTCCGGATCCTGCTCGTCGGAGTCGCCGGGGCGCAGCCGCCAGATCAGCATCACGAAGCCGGCCAGGATGCCGGTGAAGCCGAGCAGCGTCACCACGGACGGGTCGGTGACCGGGAGCAGGGTGGGGGAGAGGAAGAACACGAAGCCGGCCACGATGCAGAGCACGCCGACCACGGCGTACTTCGAGAAGCGCGGCAGCGGGGGCGGCGGTGGCGGGGTGTAGTGCTCGTCCTCGTCGTCGGGCAGGTCGGCGCCGAAGGTGTCCAGGCCGTCCAGCAGCGACGGCTCGTCGGACCGGCCCCGGCTCACCGAGATCCCGGAGACGTCCGCCGCGTACGGCAGGCGCCGGACGTCGGTGGCGGTCGGACCGCCGGTCTCCTCCGCCCGACCGCCGGCGCCCCCGGTCGGCTCGGGCGGGTCGACGGAGTCGTCGTCCACGTCCTCGGCGGCGGGCCACGGGTGGCTGCCCGAGCTGGGGGCGGAGTGGAAGCCGGCGACGATCTTGGCCCACTCCGCCTCGATGTCCGGCTCGTCGTCCCGGGCCGACTCGCGGGCCCCCTCGTCGTTGAGCTGGGTGAGGTAGTCCCGGGCGGTGGTCAGGTGCGAGCGGTCGACATAGAGCCGGTCGACCGGGCGGGACGGGACCGTCGTGGTGCGGGTGATCGGGTTCAGGTCGGCGGAGGGCTGCAGGTACGCGGCGATCCCGCCCGCGGCGAGCACGTCGAGCAGATGTTCGCCGATGCGCGGATCGACGTCGCCCGCGACCGCGTACTCGGCCGCGTCGAGCCCGTTGTCCCGCCGTCCCCGGCGGGGCCCACCCGCTGACACCGGACACCCCTCCTCGCCGCCTGTCGGTGCGTCCCGACCCGGCGCCCCGTACGCCGTGCCCTGAATCGTGACACGTCCGGACCCTGTTCCGGGAGTGCGTTGTGGCGTGCCGCTCCCGGTTCGTAGGCTCTTCCCGGACAGTCCCGCTCGCCGACGGCGCCCCGGGCGCGGTCCGGGCGCGTCCCGGCGGCCCGTTCCGGGCTCTCCGGCCTCGATGGCTCCAGGTCGCCGCGCGGCGTCGGGCCGGCCGTCATCCGCCTCCGGTGCGCCGCCTGGCGGCGCGGCGGCCGAATCGTGGCCGCCAGCCGAGCTGGAGCCGTCGTCGGGCGTCGCCGCCCCCACCTGGAAGGACCCCGGTGCTGTACTGGCTGTTGAAGTACATCATTCTCGGCCCGCTGCTGAGGCTGATCTTCCGCCCACAGGTGGAGGGGCTCGAGCACGTCCCGGAGACCGGTCCGGTCATCCTGGCCAGCAACCACCTCTCCTTCTCGGACTCGATCTTCACGCCGCTCATCGTCAAGCGAAAAGTCACATTCATCGCCAAAGCGGAGTACTTCACCGGTAAGGGGATCAAGGGCTGGCTGACCAAGATGTTCTTCGTCGGCTCCGGCACCATCCCGGTCGACCGGTCCGGCGGCCAGGCCGCCCGGGCCGCCCTGGACACCCAGCTCAAGGTGCTGCGGGCGGGCGGGATTGCCGGCATCTATCCCGAGGGGACCCGCTCGCCGGACGGCCGGCTCTACCGCGGCAAGACCGGCGTGGCCCGGCTCGCCCTGGAGAGTGGTGCCCCGGTGGTCCCGATGGCGATGCTCAACGCCGACGAGATCCAGCCGCCCGGCCAGCTCATCCCCACGATCAAGCGGGTGCGGATCCGCTTCGGCGCCCCGCTGGACTTCTCCCGCTACGCCGGCCTGTCCGGCGACCGGTTCGTCGAGCGGGCGGTCACCGACGAGATCATGTACGAGGTGATGGAACTCTCCGGCCGCGAGTACGTCGACATGTACGCCCAGAAGGCCAAGACCCAGCCGGTCCCCGCCTGACGCCCAGCCGGCCGGTGGGGTCAGCAGGCGACGGCGGGGCCGGTGTCGGGCACCGGGCGGCGGGCCAGCGCCAGCAGGCCCGGCGCCTCGTTGCGCTGGGCGAAGGCGCTCACCTCGGCCAGCGGCGCGGTGACCGCCGCCCGATCCCCCGACCGGTCCAGCTCGGCGACGGCCAGGGCGAGGGCGAGCATCCGGTCCGTCACGTCGGGGATCCGGGCGTAGATCTCCGCGCCCGCCAGGTGCAGCTCGCCGGCGCGCCGGTGGTCGCCGTCGGCCGCGGCGAGGGCCGCGGTCACCGTCCGCAGCGCCGCCTCCGACCAGGGCGTCCGGTGTCCGAGCCGGTCCAGCATCGCCCGCACGCGCACCGCCGCGTCCCGACCGGCCAGGGTGGCCGCGTACGCCGCCGCGGCGATCCACTCGCCGCTGGCCAGCGCCGGCACCGCCGACCACGAGTCGGCCAGCTCGTCGACCAGTTCCGCCGCCTCGTCGGCCCGCCCCTGCAGGGCGCGGCAGAGCGCGGCCATGCCGAGCATGGTCCAGCGCGGCCGGTGGAAGCCGCTGCGGCGGGCGCTGTCCAACGCGGCGGCCACGTCGTCCGGGTGCCGGGGCAGGGGCTCCTCCGGACCGCCGTTCCGCTGGCCCGGCGCCGGTCGGGGCGCCGGCGGCACCGGCCGGCCGCGCAGCACCAGCAGGCACGAGCGCAGGCCGCGGACCTGCATGTCCCAGCCGCCGGTGGGGGTGTCCACAAAGGCGTCCGCGGCGGCGAGCAGCCGGGCGAAGTCCCCGTCGAAGTACGCCCGCATCGCCTCCCCGGAGTAGCTGGTGGTCAGCGTCTGCCCGCTGGCCGTCCGCGCCGGCGCGGCGGACAGCAGCGCGTCCGAGCGCAGCCAGTCGCCCTCCTCGCGGACCGCGTACGCCAGGTTCTGCACCGCCCGGTGCAGCGCCAGCAGCTGCTGCGCCCGGCCGTACTCGACGAGCACGTGCAGCTCGTCCAGGCCCGACCGGTCACCCGACTGGTACCGGGCGGTGGCCGCGGTGATCCGCGCGTTGGTCCGGGTCTCCGACAGCCCCAGCCGCGCGCCGATCTCCGCCGCGGTCTCGGCGGCGGCCACCGCCGGGTCCCGCTCGTAGTTGAGCATGTGCAGCCGGCCCAGCTCCGCGTACGCGTCCGCCTTCTGGCCGCTGTCCGGCAGCGGTTCGAACAGGGACACGGCGCGGTTGAGGCAGGCCACCGCGGCGGTCCGGTCGGCGCGCAGCCAGGCGGCCTGGCCGAGCAGGGTCCAGGCCCGGGCGGCGCAGGGGTGGTCGTCGTGCGCGAGCAGCCGGTCGGCGAGCGCGTGCAGCTGCTCCGGCCCGCCGCCGGAGAGGAACGCGTTGCCGTCCCGGTAGAACGAGATCTCGGTGCTCAGCAGCTCCAGCTGCAGCCGGCCGATCGGGTCGCTGTCGTCGGCCAGGCCCAGCGCCCGGCCGGCGTGCGCCGCCGCCGCGTCCAGCCCGTGCAGGGCGTACGCCCGGCGGGCGGCCCGGTGCAGCGCGGCGCGCGCCGGGCCGGCGTAGCGGTGGGTGTCCATGCCGAGCGTGCGGGCGATCTCGTGAGCCGCCCAGCGGTGGTGGGCGAGCACCTCGGCCAGGTCGGTGTCCCGGCTCTGCGACAGCGTGTCCAGCCAGTCCGCCGTGCGCTCGTGCCGGGCCACCCGCTCGGTACGCGGCAGCCGCTGGTAGCAGACGTCCCGGACCAGGACGTGCCGGAACCGGAACTCCGGCTGCCCGGCCATCGTCGACGCCCCCTGCTCGTGCACGAAGTCGCGCTGCTCCAGCCGGCGCAGCGCGCGCTCCACCGACTCGACCGGCTGGCCCAGCGCGGCGGCCACCGCGCCGGGCCAGAACTGCACGCCCACCACCGAGGCGGCCAGCAGCACCGCCCGGTCCTTGGCGTCGAGCAGGTCGATCCGGTTGGCGATGACCGCGTGGACGCTCTCCGGCATGGGCAGGTCGAGGTGCTTGTCCAGCGACCAGCCGCGGCCGGACTGGCGCAGCGCGCCCTGCTCGATGAGCATCCGGACGTACTCGTGGGCGTAGAGCGGGTTGCCGCCGGCGACCTCCACCAGCGGGGTGAGCATCTCGGCGGGAAACGCGGCCTGGCCGAACATGTGCGCGTAGAGCGAGGCGATGCCGGTGTCCC
Organism: Micromonospora sp. NPDC007230; assembly: GCF_042869115.1. Lineage (NCBI taxonomy): Bacteria > Bacillati > Actinomycetota > Actinomycetes > Micromonosporales > Micromonosporaceae > Micromonospora > Micromonospora sp. NPDC007230. The sequence continues at coordinate 170,296 of NZ_JBIAFE010000015.1, forward strand.
GCAGCGGGGGCAGGGTGATGGTGACCGAGCCGGTGATCGTCCCCGCCCAGCTCGGGTCCCGGTCGACCAGCTCCGGCCGGGCGGTGCAGAGCAGCAGCAGCGGCGCGTCCCGGGCGGCGGCGCCGAGCAGTTCGACGAAGCGCAGCATGGCGTCGTCAGCCCAGTGCAGGTCCTCGAAGACCAGCACGGTGGGGCGGCGGGCGGCCAGGGCCAGCAGGAACCGCCGCCACGCCGACTCGGCCTCCTCGGCCGGCAGCGTGGTGCCGGTCAGCCCGACCAGCGGGCGCAGCGCGTCGACGATCCGGTCCCGCTCGGCCGGCCGGACCAGCTCGGTCACCGCGGACGTGAGCCGCTGCGCCGCGGTCGACGCCGGGTCGGTGTCGAGGATGCCGGCCTCGGTCTTCACCACGTCGGCCAGCGCGGCGAAGGTGACGTTCTCTCCGAACGGCGGGCACCGCCCGGTCCGCCAGGTCAGCGGCTCGTCGACCAGCCGACCGGCGTGCCGGTAGAGCTCGCGGACCAGTCGGCTCTTGCCGATGCCGGCCCGGCCGAAGACGGTCACCACCTGCGGGAGCCGGTCCCGCAGCGACCGGTGCAGAGCGTTGACCAGCAGACCCAGCTCGTGTTCCCGGTCGATCAGGGGCGTGGTGTCCGGCTCCTGGTCGGTGGGCTGGCGGCGTACCGGGGCGAGGGCGAGCCAGACCTCGGTGGGGGTGGACCGGCCGCGCAGGGTGACCGGCGGCTGCTCCTCGTAGCTGATGGCGTCCTTGGTGAGGGCGTGGGTCGCGCCGCAGACCAGCACCCCGCCGGGCGGCGCCACCGACTGCATCCGGGACGCCGTGTTGACCACGTCGCCGGCCACGATCGCCTGCCCGCCGTCCCGGGCGGCCGCCACGTCCACCAGCGCCTCGCCGGTCGCCACGCCGACCCGGAAGCGCAGCTCGTCGCGGCCGGACGGGGCGAACCGGGTGAGCACCCGCTGCAGCTCCAGCCCGGCCCGGACGCAGCGCAGCGCGTCGGTCTCGGTGGCCACCGGGGCGCCGAAGAGCGCCATCACGGCATCCCCGATGTACTTCTCGACCACCCCGCCGTACTGCCCGACCACCCGTTTCGCGGCCGAGAAGAAGCCGGTCTGCATGCCGCGGACCTGTTCCGGGTCGGCGCGCTCGACGTACGGGGTGAAGTCGATCAGGTCGACGAACAGGACGCTGACCCGGCGGCGGTCCTCCTGGGGCACGGCGACGGGCTGCTTGGCGCCGGACCGGGCTGCCCCGCACGAGGTGCAGAAGGCCACGTCGGCGGCGAGCGGGCGCAGGCAGTGCGGGCAGACCGCCCCCAGCTCCGCGCCGCAGCCACCGCAGAAGCGGTCGCCCTCGGCGGCGGTACGTCCACAACGGTCACACTGGGCGGAGATGACGCCCTCCACTGGTGGATCCTCCGGCCGGTCCCGGCCGGGCGCCGCCCCCCGCGGCGTCCATCGCGAGTATCGCCGCTGGTAGCGGTGTCAGGTACCGGGCTGTTGGCTTGTGGACACTCGTCCGGACAGCCGTCGGCGCGGTTCGCGGACTAGATTCATGCCTCGGACGACGACCGCGATCAAGGGGGCCACACCATGGTGTACGTGAAGCTGGAGAGCGACTGGACCGACGCCGACGGGGTCGCCCACGCGGCGGGGGACTCCGTCGACGTGGACGCCGCCACCCTCGCCACCCTCCAGGCCGAGGGCATCGTCATCGAGGGCTCCGGCGGCGATGACAACAGCGACTGGGCCGGGCCGGGCCGGCCCAACGAGTGGGCCGGGCCGGGCAGCGCCGGCGTCTGAGCCGGGCGGTACGACAGCAGGGCCGGGGCGTTCTCGCCCCGGCCCTGCGCGTATCCGTCAGCGGTCGTTCATCCCGGCGCGGCGGCGCAGCGCGGCCACGTCCGTCACCACGATCCGGCGCCCCTCGGTGCGCAGCCAGCCCCGGCTGGCGAACGAGCCGATCGCCTGGTTGACGCTCTGCCGGGAGCCGCCGGCCATCTCGGCGAGCTGGCTCTGGTTGAGCTCGATGGTGATCATCGGCGCCTGGCTCTCGCCGGCGAGCCGGACCAGCGTCTTGGCCACCCGGCCGGGCAGGTCGAGGAAGACGTGGTCGGCGTTCTGCTCGGTGAGCCGGCGGATCAGCCCACCGAGCGAGCGCATCACCGCGTCGAGGATGCGCGGGTTCGAGTGCACCAGCTCCATGAAGGCCGGCCGGGACAGCGCCAGCGCGGCGCAGTCCTCGATCGCCTCGGCCGACGCGGACCGGGTGGACGCGTCCAGCAGGGAGACCTCGCCCAGCACGTCCGGCGGACGGATCACCGACAGCACCGCGCGCTCGCCCGTCGGTGCGGTGCGGAACACCGCCACCGCCCCCCGGCGCAGCACGATCAGCGACTCGCCCGGGTCGTTCTCCACGAAGAGCAACTGACCCTTGCGGTAGGTGCGCGGCACCGCAGCGGCGATGACCCGCTGTCGCACCTCCGGCTCGAGCCCGGCGAACATCTCCACGCCCGTGAGCGCGTCACCCGGCTCCGGCAGGCGAACCTCCACGGCCCAACCCCTCCCCGGTCAAGGACCACAACTCGCTCACCGGGGTGGCCCTGACATCCCGGTACGAGGCATCTGAACCGGTTCGGCGTCCGGTAGCGGTACACATCAGATCATGACGCTCCGGTCGCGTGCTGTACACCCCTGGAGACAGTTCCGTGACTCTCCCGAACCGTCTGTCCGAACCGTGCCCACCTCGGCGGACGCCCCCGGCGACGGGCGGGCGGGAGCGGTGGGCGAGGATGGCGGGGATGGTCTACCGCTACTTCTACGACTGCGAGTTCATCGAGGACGGCCGCATCGTCGACCTGGTGTCGATCGGCGTCGTCGACGAGTACGGCCGCGAGTTCTACGCGGTCTCCACCGAGTTCGACGACTCCCGGGCGGTGCCCTGGGTGCGCCGCAACGTGCTGGACAAGCTCCCCTCGCCCGCCGACCGCGCGTGGCGGTCCCGGGAGCGGATCCGGGACGACCTCTACGAGTTCCTGATGGCGCCGGTCCGGGACCGCCCGGGCGAGCAGCTGGAGCTCTGGGCCTGGTACGCGGCGTACGACCACGTGGTCCTGGCCCAGCTGTGGGGCGCGATGCCGGCGCTGCCGCGGGAGATCCCGCGGTTCACCAAGGAACTGCGCCAGCTCTGGGACGACCGGGGCCGGCCGAAGCTGCCGGACGCCGACGCGGACCGGCACGACGCCCTGGTCGACGCCCGGCACAACCTGGCGCGCTGGCGGGCGATGACCGAGCGGTGACCGGCAGCCCGGACGGCCGCCGCGCGGGGGAGAAGCGCGAGGTCAGCTACTGACGGGTAGCCGATCCGGCGGGCGGAAGGGGGCCGGGGCGCGGTGTCGCCGTACCCCCGCGCCGACTACAGTGCGCACTGACGGCCCGCCCCGGGCCGGCAACGGCGCCGATGGTCTGATCTGACACCTATCCTGGGGCTTATCCGGGCTTTACCTGATGCTCCAGGAGGATGAGCAGATCATGCGTATCGGCGTGCTCACCGGCGGCGGCGACTGCCCTGGTCTCAACGCGGTGATTCGGGCGGTGGTCCGCAAGGGCGTCGCCACCTACGGTCACGAGTTCGTGGGCTTCCGGGACGGCTGGAAGGGCCCGCTGGAGGGCCTGTCCAGGCCGCTGGGCATCGCGGAGGTCCGCGGCATCCTGCCGCGCGGCGGCACCATCCTCGGCTCGTCCCGGACCAACCCGTTCAAGATCGAGAACGGCGTCGAGCGGATCAAGGAGAACCTCGCCGCCCAGGGCGTGGACGCGTTGATCGCCATCGGCGGCGAGGACACCCTCGGCGTCGCCACCAAGCTGCACGAGCTGGACGTCAAGGTGGTCGGCGTGCCGAAGACCATCGACAACGACCTGGGTGCCACCGACTACACCTTCGGCTTCGACACCGCGGTCAACATCGCGATGGAGGCGATCGACCGGCTGCACACCACCGCGGAGAGCCACCACCGCACGCTGGTGGTCGAGGTGATGGGCCGGCACGCCGGCTGGATCGCCCTGCACGCCGGCCTCGCCGGCGGCGCCAACGTGATCCTGCTGCCCGAGCGGCAGTTCGACGTCGACCAGGTCGCCGGGTACGTCGAGAAGCGCTTCCAGCACCAGTACGCCCCGATCGTCGTGGTCGCCGAGGGCGCGCACCCGCTGGAGGGCCAGATGGTGCTGCACAACCAGGAGCTGGACTCGTTCGGCCACGTCCGGCTCGGCGGCATCGGCCAGTGGCTCGCCGAGCAGCTGGAGGCGAAGACCGGCAAGGAGGCCCGCACCGTGGTGCTCGGCCACATCCAGCGCGGCGGCACCCCGACCGCCTTCGACCGGGTGCTCGCCACCCGGCTCGGCCTGCACGCGATCGACGCGGCGCACGAGGGCGACTGGGGCAAGATGGTCGCGATGCAGAGCACGGAGATCATCCGCGTCCCGCTGGCCGAGGCCACCCGGGAGCTGAAGACCGTGCCGCTGGAGCGGTACGCCGAGGCCGAGGTCTTCTTCGGCAGCTGATCGACGCTGGCGGGGGGGGGGGGCCCCGCGGGGGGGGGCCCCCCCCCCCCCCCCCCCCCGGGGGGGCCCCCCCCCCCCCCCCGGGGACCCCCCCCCCCGGCGGGGGCGGCGCGCCAACGCGGCGGGGT
>NZ_JBIAFE010000016.1:0-174663 GCF_042869115.1 Micromonospora sp. NPDC007230
ACCTGCGAAACATCACCACCGGCGATCCGGTCGGCATACATCCGGACCGCACGCGCCTGCGTCTCATCGTCATACTTCTTCGGTGCTGGCATGATTCTCTCCCTGTTAGATCATGCCCTCCGGGAAACCCAGGCCGATTCAGACCTTCAATATGTCCTTCATGCCGGGGTTGGGCTGGTCCTTGTGCGTCGGCGTGCTCGGAGCCGAGCGGGCGGATTCAGCAAGACCCAGGGCTGTTCCGTTAGCAGCGAGCCGGCATCGGCCGTATGGCGCATCCGCTTCTGTCGAGATGTAGATGGGTAGCCACCTCCGGAGCCTCGCGTGATGCAGCCAATCGGCCGACGCCAGCACCCGGTGGGCATTCAGATCGGCTGTATTCAGATCGACTGTATATAGAGATGGTCTATCGTGTGGGCCATGACGATGCAGGAACCGACGTTCTTCATCCTGACCGCGCTGGTGCGCGCCACCCCGCTGCACGGCTACGGGATCATCCAGGCCGTCGAACAGTTGTCCGGCGGGCGGGTCAAACTCAAGGCCGGGACGCTGTACGCGGCGCTGGACCGGCTCAGCACGGAGGGCCTGATCGTCGTCGACCGGGAAGAGGCCGTGGGTGGCCGACTGCGTCGCTACTACGCGCTGTCCGACGACGGCCGCGCGGCGCTCGAAGCCGCGGTGGAGCGGTTCCAATCGAACGCGAAGGTGGCCGCCTCCCGACTGCGCGAGGCTTTCGGCTTCATCGGGGGAGTTCAGCATGCCTGACCTCGAGCGCTCCTACTGCCGTCTGCTCCGCGCGTACCCCGGCTTCTACCGGCGCGAACGCGGGCTGGAAATCCTCACCACCCTGCTCGACGCGGCCGAGCCGGGGCAGGTCCGGCCGTCGCGCGGCGAGGCGGCCTACCTGCTGGTGAACGGTCTCCGGTACCGGTTCGTGCCGCCTACCTGGATCGGCAGGCTCGCGGCCGGCCTCGTGGCGATCTGGGCGGCCGTGGTGCTCAGCGGGGCCGGCGCCCTGGCCGTCTGGGGGTTCGCCAACCCCCAGGAACCCGACCTTGCCGCTTTCAGCGACGATCTGGCCGGTCGGCCGGCCTCGTTCACTCATGAACTCCCGGGCGACAATCTCCTCGACATGGCCTACGCCTACAAGACGTATGGCGAGTTCCAGGATTTCGCTGAGGAGGGCTGGGACGGCGGGCGGCCGGCACCGATGTGCCAGATCCGTGTCTACGAGCAGGTCGCCGAGACACCGACCGTCCTGGCCGACGCCTACCAGCACGTGACGAGTGCGGGCTGGCGGACCGGCGCCCTGAGCCAGGGCGGCGTGAACAGCCCGAACGGGGTGTTCTGGGCGCACCAGGACGGGGTGCTGTTACGCGTGTCCGCATACGACAAGACCGTCACGGTCAGCGCCTATCCGATCGAGCCGAGCGGCGTGCTCGTCGGCGCGGTCGCCGGGTTCGTCATCGGGCTGATCCTGATGTGGCAGGGGATGACCTGGATGGCTCACCGGGTCGCCCGGACCCCACGGTCGACCCGGCGGCTGATCCTGCTGCTCGGCCTGCCGGCTCTCCTCGCCTGCGGGGTGAACACCCTGGACAACGTGCTGAGCATGGTCCCGGACCCGAACACCGCCAGCGTGCTGTTCGTCGCCGACTACATGTACCCGCTAGCCAACCAGATCGCCAACCCGCTGGCGGTCAGCGTCATCGCGCTCGCGCTGATCGGCAGCCTAACCCTGATCGCCGGGTCGGCCCGGATGAACCGGCTTCGACCCGTAAACGCGGTAGCGCCGACCGGTGACATCGCCGAAAACTGAGCCCGGATTCCGCTGCGGGAATTTGCCCGGGAAGATCTTGTCGCCGTCGACAGCGCCGGGCGTCTGGTCGCGGCCTACCCTTTCTCCCCAACGCCAACGCCGCACCGGGGTGTCATTCGGCGATGTCGAGGTGTTCGCGATGTGCGCCATCGACGCGTTCGGCATGCCGTTCATGCTCGGCACCGACGCGGCAGTCGCCTTCGTCGACCCGCACACCGGCCAATCGGTCCGCGTAACCATCACCAACGGTGCCGCCACCTTCAGCCGACGGAAGCGGTGATCGTGTACGCGGCCACCGGAGACGCTGGTCGCTCGGTGGACACCTGCTGCTCCACCATCAACTTCTTCACGAGCGGATCCAGCGCTCAGGCATGGACCAAAGCCCACCCCAACCTGGCCGCCACGGTTCTCGACCAGGACCAGGCCGTCACGCTCGGCCGCGACATCTTCGAACCGCTGCTCGCCCGCCACACCGCTATCGATCACCCCTTGAACTGATGCCCGGTCGGCTATCGCCCACCGTTGAAAGCGGCTCACCGGCCAACGGCGCCGGCTGGCCGGTGACGGGCAAACACTGGCGTCCCTACTCCGCAGCCAGGGTGTCGCCACTGATCCGATCAGCCCAGGCGTCGTAGGCAAGACCTTGTCGGCGTGGTTGACGCGGTCGTGACCAGTGCGGACGTCATTGCCGGCGCCCGCAGGCCCGGGGGGCCTTCGAGGGTGCCGCTCAGCGGGCCTTCTTCGTCGCTCGCTTGCGGGGCGGAGTGAGCAGGTCGGCGATCGCCGCGATCGCGGACGGCACGAGCCGGTAGTACGCCCAGACGCCGCGCTGCTCGCGTTCGAGCAGGCCGGCCTCGGTGAGGATCCGAAGGTGATGACTCACGGTCGGTTGGGAGAGACCAAGCGGCGCGGTGAGGTCACTGACGGACGCCTCGCCCTCTGGTGCGGACTGGATCAGACTGAGCAGTCGTAGCCGGGCCGGGTCGGCGACTGCCTTCAGCACTCCCGCGAGCCGCTCGGCATCGGCACGCTTGATCGGCTCGCCGGCAAGCGGCGAGATGGCAGGCGTAGAAGTTTTCGCAGTTGGCACGTCTTCCATCGTTGCACCAACACCGTCGATACGCCGGTTGAACCAGTACCCGGTCACCGTCAGTTTGCGGGCAGGGAGCCGTGTTGACCTGTCCCGGCCGTGTCAACGGCCGGATGAGCGAGGGTCGGCCCCGCCCAACGGGTGACCGGGCGGACGGGCAGCGCCGGCGGGTTGGTCAGGCGGGTTGGTCAGGCGATGGGACGCAGTTCGGTGAGGAGCTTCTCCACCCGGGCGCGGATCTCGTCTCGGATCGGGCGCACGGCCTCGACGCCGTTGCCGGCCGGGTCTTCGAGCTTCCAGTCCTCGTAGCGCTTTCCGGGAAAGGCGGGGCAGGCGTGGCCGGGGCCAGCCTGAAAAAGGCCGAGAGCCGAGCACCTCAGTCTGCCCGAGCCCGGTACCCGTCGTCGCAGTGGTCGAGGCGGTCCGAGGTCGCCTCCGGCGGGCCAGTAGCTCCGGTGGCGACGACCAGGTCTGGCCGGGGCGCGGCCTGGGCGGGCGGTGCGTTCTGGGGCATGGTCCGGAGCCAGAATGCGAGAAGATCGTGCCCATGACTGGGGACTGGCTGGTTCGCTACCGCGCCGGGGAGCGCGGGCAGGTGTGGGATGAGCTGGCGCAGCTCGGCGATGCAGTACGGGATCCTGATGCACTGGAGGAGGTGCAGCTCGTCTGTGACGAGATGGCCCGACGCGCGCGGCACAACGTCGAGGTGATCGTGCAGCGGTTGATTCGTGACGGGTATCGGTTCCACGCCAACGATGATGAGCAGACTCCGGTGATACCGCATATCCCGCCGACTCCTGCGGCCGTTGAGTATGCCGCCTGGCTGCAGGAGCGGTTCGGTCCAGTGCCGCTCACGCTGCTGTCGTGGGTGCGCATAGTCGGGGATGTCTGGCTCGTCGGTACACATCCGGACTGGCCGCTGTCTGCGTCGGCCGATCCGCTGGTGATCCAGGTCGAGGGTTCGCACTATCCCCACTCGTCTATGCGTTTCCACTACGAGTATGAATGGGAGCAGTGGCGCGATCGGAGTGCAGACAATCCCAATGCCAGGCCGTTCCAGCTGACCCTGGCGCCGGACCGGTACCACAAGGACAACGTCAGCGGTGGCGGTCCGTACGGCATGGCGGTGCCTGATGCTCATGCCGACGGGCTGTTCGTCGCGGAGACGACGATGCCGTTCGTGCAGTACCTTAACTGGGTCTTCCTCCGCGGCGGGTTCCCATTCTTGACCGGTTCGAGTGACGCGCTGCAGATCCCGGACGCCCTCGCCGAGGATCTCCTTCCGCTGTAAGACCCGGTGGTCGGCCTTGCATGCCCAGCGCACGCATCTGGCCGCCGTGCGCGGGGATGCAAGGTTAACGCCGGCGCTCAAGGGCGTATCACCGCGACGGCCTCCTCGGGTCGCCCTGGCGAATGAGTAGTTTGCAAGCAAGGACCGGATCCACCTCTCTTGGGCCGGCTGCAGCACGGCAACCGCCTCGTTCAGACGCCCGGCGTCGGCCAGCAGCTCAGCCAAGCGAACGCGTGCGTACCCGGTATCGGCGCCCGGATCGGCCCGCAGGTCGGCGATCGCCTGCTCGCCAACACGACCACAACCACTTGACAAACCACACTCACAGATTTGCTGTCTTACCTGGAGCCTCGCCTTCATCAATCTGCGAACCCCGCCTACCACCCTGACCTGCAAGATCAGGTTGGAAAGGGCTCAAGCAACAAGCGAGGCGACCTCGGCTACGGTCAGTCAGGCCCGCTACGTCTCTGGGACGGCGAACGGCCTCCCGGGGCGGCCGGGTACGCAGAATGGCAATGGTGTGCGTCCGGCTGGAGGCTTGCGTGAGCGATTGGCCTCAACCTCGGATTCGGTGGATGGTGCCACTGGTGACGCACTATTCCCTGGTGGCAGCGACTGAATGTCGATGATCCCGACGGCCCGCCCCGGGCGGGCTGGCCACCGGTGGAGGTCTCATCGTTCGCCGTCGTGCGGCGTCTCCGGCTTTACCAGTTGCGGCTGACGTGGCACGCTTCGTAGTGCCTTGAGGGTGCTCGCGGCGCGTCGGAGCGGTGCGAATTGGTAGGACACGACCGGGGAGCCGATGGCGAACATGTGGCGACGCAGGACGGCGTATCCGTTGCTCCTCTGGCTCGTGCTGGCCGCCGTCATCGCGATCGCGTGGATACGATTCGGCAGCTCCAACCTGACCACTGTGCTCACGATCGTGTCCACCCTGGTCGCGCTGCTGCCGGTGTTGAAGATCGGCCCGCTGAGCTGGTCGACGCCCGGCCGGCAGAGCACTCCGGAGCAGGTCGACCAGGCGGTGCATGTGCTCGCCATCGAGGTGCGTAAGCAGTGGGACGAGGAGGCGCGCCGGCGCCAGCTTCAGGAGGCGCGCCAGATGCCGGTCCGCTGGGAGGTGGCGGATCGGCCGAACGATCGGGTGCGGTTGCCGCCGGCCGGGCAGCTGCCGCGGTTGATCGACGAGTTCGTCGGGCAGCCTCGCCCGATGGTGGTCATCGGCGAACCGGGTTCGGGCAAGACAGGCCTGTGCGTGATCCTCACGCTGGACCTCTTGAAAGAGGCCTCCCAGCGGGTGCCGGTGCTGTTGCAGATCGCCACCTGGGACCCGAACGAGAACCTCGACGACTGGCTGGTCCGCCGGCTGGTGGAGGACTACCCGTTCCTGGGCAACGAGGCGCGGTTCGGTGCCGGTGCGATCCGTGAGATCGTCACCCAGCGCCTGGTGCTGCCGATCCTGGACGGCCTGGACGAGATGCCACCCGAGCTGCGGCCCGTCGCGCTGCGCGCGCTCGACGACGACTGGTCCGCCGATCGGCCTTTTGTGCTGACCTGCCGGATGGAGGAGTTCCTGGCGGCCAACGCACCGAACCTGCTCGTCGGTGTGCTGGTTGTCCGCCTGCGGCCGCTGGAGCCGCAGGCGGCGGCGAACTTCCTGCTCGACGCCACCGCCGATGCCCGGCTAGAGGAGTGGGAGCCGGTCCTTGCGGACCTGGTCGCCCACCCGTCGGACGAACTGGCGCAGACGCTGACCAACCCGCTGATGCTCGCGCTGGCCCGCACCGTCTACGAGACCGAAGACACCTCGCCCCGGGAACTGCTCGACAGGCGTCGGTTCCCGCGGCAGCACGACGTCGAGGAACATCTCCTGGACCGGTTTATCCCCACGGTGTTCCGCACCCGCCCGCACCGCGGGGTGCCGAGCCCGATCCGGGTCTCTCGGCGGTGGGACCCGGCTGTCGCACAGCGGGCGCTGGTGTTCCTGGCCGGGCATCTCCAGACGCTCAGGACCCGCGACCTGGCGTGGTGGCAGCTGCCCCGAGCGGTGCCCCGTCCGGTCTCGCAGGTCGTGCGCGTCACGGTAGGCACGGTGAGTTGCGCCCTGCTGGGCTGGGTGATGTTCGGGTTGTTCGGCCGGCCCCACCTCGGTGTGGCCTTCGGCCTGCTGGTCGGCTTCTTCGGCGCCCTTCCGCTGGGCAGCCTGCGGGACAAGCGGCCACGCCGGTTCGTACCCCGGATCTTCCGCCGCGCGGAGCTGGCGCCGGAGTTCCTGGTCCGCGACATCGGCTTCGGCATCATCGGCGCGCTCGTCGGCGGACTCATTGTCGGCCTGCTGTTCAGCGTCGGTTACGGCGCGCTGATCGGGCTGTTCTTCGGGCTCGTCTTCGGCATGGTGCGTCGGTTCACCGAGCCGACCGAGCCGAAGGAGCCGGCCAGCCCGGGCAACGTGTTGCGCGGTGATCGCGGCACCGTGCTGTACGGGACCGCGTTGGGCGGGGTGGCCGGCGCGCTGGTCGGCGGATTGATGGGCGGCGTCGTCGGGGCCGAGCAGTACGGGTTGATCTTCCAGCTCAGCCCGCTGATGGAGGGGCTGCTCGGCGCCTCCGTCGGACTGCTGCTCGGGGCGGCCGGCCTCGGGATGATGGTCTACACCACCAGCGCATGGGCCCAGTTCGTGCTCGCGCGGCTTTGGCTGGCGTACCGCGGGTGGACCCCGCTGCGGCTCATGACGTTCCTCCAGGACGCGCACAAACTCGGCGTGCTCCGCCAGGTGGGACCGCTCTACCAGTTCCGGCACGTGTTGCTTCAGGAACGGCTGGTGCAGCCCTCGCCGGCGTCGGTGGGGGCACCGGAAGCGGAGACGGCGGTCCAAGGCTGACCGGCTCGCTGGCCAGGTCGCTACGCCGCATGGGCGGTGGTGAGCTGCACAGGCCCAACCAGGGACCAGTGCGCGACGCGGCCGGGCCAGCAGTCACTCGACCCGGCAGCACCGGCGACCGCGACGTAGCGGGCCTGCGGGAACCGGATGCGCGCCCGGCTGGTGGGCGTGCCCACGGGATGGATCTTGAGGTCCGCTAGGCTTCGCCGCACGCTGTCGCTGCCCCGACCGGAGCCATCGGTCTCCCAGTAGCCGAATTCGATTCGGACCTGGGAGGATACGTCGGCCGTGGCGGCAGCCTGTTGGTTGAGCAACCACGCGACGTCGGCCGGGTTGGTCAGGTCGACGGCGCGGGCGGTGGATCGGGTCTCGTCGATGGCCACCTGTACCCGGACCGCGACCACCTCGAAGGGATGCCGCCGCAACAGGCGTGACAGGTCGTCCAGCCACCGCCACTCGAAGCCATACTGCCGCCGCTCGACGACCACCAGGGCGGCGGCGCGCACGATCGTGTACCCGACCAGGGTGATGGAGGCGAAGGTCGCCAGCACGTGGTCGACTAGCAGACGATCGACGATCACGGCCAGCACGGCGGCCGCCAGCCAGCCCAGGGTCATGTTGCGGGCTCGCTCGAACGACGACCGGCCGGGCCCGACGGTGAGTCGCCGCAACACGTGGGCGGGGCCGCCCAGCGGAGCCAGAGGTATCGGGACCTCCGGCCGCATGCTGCCCGACTCGGCCAGCACCATCTCTGTCGTCCCCACTGCCTGCCGCCTCTCCCCGGCGTGCTGCCCGCACTGTCGCCGCCTTGCTGCGGGCCCCGGCCGTGGCCCCTACGGCCGCCTGCAACGCGACTCCCCGGGGGCGATCGCACAGCCGGAAGGTCCTCCGCGGTCACTCTACCGGCCGCCACCGGGCGTCCACCGAACGTGAACCCAACAAGCTGGCATGATGCGCACAATCAAGCCGTCTCGCTTGCCGGGGCGGCGCCCGCCGCCGGGCGGATGTTCCCGGCCGGCCGGAACAGTAACCGGTGCGGCCGACGATCGTCCGGGTGGGGCGGCGACGGCGCGCGTGCGTCACGGGGCGGGGCGTCCGACCGGTGCCGGTGCCGGTCGACCAGGTGATGGACCAGGGCACGCGCCAACATCATGAACAACATGCCGAAGAGTCGGCGTCGGCTGTGCCAGGGGTACTGCCGGCGGAATTCTCGGCGGAGCCACCTGATCCGCTGGCTGGTCTCGGTCAACGTGACCGAACCCAGGGTCACCTCGGTGACGACGCTTTCGGAGCGGTCCAGGGCCACGTCGTGGTAGTCGTCCAGGACCTGGAGGATGTCGCCGAGCTCGACGAGCAGCCGCTGGTCGTCGGGGGAGAGCGCCGGCCGGAGCAGTCCGAACAGCGCCGTGGTGCCGAGCCCACCCTTGCCGCGGGTGATCCGGCGCAGGTCCTGCCCGGAGACGACGGACCTCCGCTGCTGCCGCGACTGGATCTGAAACCGGTGCATCCCGCGCAGGGCCGCGTAGACCGGCTCGGACTCCTCGTCCCGCAGCGCCGTCTCGATGGTGTGGTAGAGCGCCAACAGCAGTGCCTCGGCGTCCGACTGCGGCTGGAAGGGGCCGCCCTCGAACAGGACCGTCAGCCGCTCGTCCAGACACTGGCTGCGGAAGTTGTCGAACAGGTCGTCGTACACGCGGGTGAACGAGCCGCCCAGCACGGCGCGGTCGGCCTGGAAGGCGATTCCGGTGGCCCGCGCGTACCCGGACATCGCGAGGCACACCTTGACGCTCGTGCTCAGCAGAATCCGCGAGACCTCCTGCCGCCGGAGCGTGCCGTCGATGGTCCGGTCAACGATCGGCCGCACCGTCTGGTCGAAGACGTCGATAATGTCGTCGACCTCGCGCCGCACGTACCGATATACGCTTGGCCACCCGGCCGCCAGTGACGCGCGCCGCAGTACGGCGATGACCTCAGTGGACACGGCCGGTACGCTCGGCCCGGGCCGCTGAGGACCGCCGTGCTGCGCGTGCCGCACGCATCACCGTCGCTCACCGTGCACCAAGGACGATCGGACCGAGCCGTGTCCCGTGACTCCCTTGTGACCCTGCCGCATGCGTCGACAGTATCGAAGACTATCACCGCGAGTGTCCGGCCGATGACCTGTCGCCAGCCGTTAGCAAAGTGGGCGTGTCGACGCAGCCCGGTCCATCTGCAGCTCGGCCCCCGAGGGCGGTCAATTCGCGTCACCCCGCATGGAGTCGACGATGCAGTGGTTTGTGGGACTCGGCCGGCGGATGCTGTCGGGCGCCATCGAGCTGGCGCGGCGGGCACTCACTCACCGGTCGCCGCGAGGGTGCCGCGTTCATGGAGTTCTGGCCCGGTGAAGTCATGCTCGGCGAGCAAGAAAGCGAACTGTCTCCCTACTGTGAACACCGGCGACGTCTCTGTCGACGACCGGTGCCGGTGCCGGTGGCGGTGCGGGCCCGCCCGCTCGGGACGGGCCCGTTCCTGCTCGTACATGAAGTCGGGATGGGACTTCGGCTACGGTGTGGCCCGCGCCTACGCCGGACACACCGACAGTCCGGGATCCACCACCACCACCTACATCAAAGCGGACCTGCACGCCGTCGCTGACGCGCTGTCGACGATGCCCGGCCAACCACACCCACTCGCCACGATGGAAGGAACCTCGCACGCCTGGCCGATGACCATTCGCCGTTGATCGACTGTCTCGGATGAACCTGTCGCTTCGTGGCGGGTGGGGGAGCAGTCCCTGGACCCCGCACGAAGCGGCGGGTCCGGTCGCGAGCCTGGGGATGAGCGAAACCGGTTCGACTGGACCTGCGTTCGTCGACGCGTACGAGCGGCTCGGTGCGGGCGCGGTGGCGGTGCGGTCCAGCGCTTCCCGCCCGGTGTCCGGTTCCAGCCGGCGCAGTGGTGAGTGCGCGGCAGCAGAGCCACGTCCTGGCACCGGCACGCTCGGCGGTGCCGGTGCGCGTGGGGTGGCCACGCGCACCGGCACCGAAGAGGCGTCAGGCGATCGAGAAGGTTGCCAGCCGCAGGTCCGAGCGGAAGACGAGGTAGACGTCGTGGATGCCCGGTGCCACCGACAGGCGTGCCGTGGTGGTGGCGTAGGCGTAGGCGTTGCCGGTGCTCGGGACGGTCGCCGTGCCGAGCAGCCGCCCGGTCGGCGAGCCGAGCCTGACCTCGATCGTGCCTGCCCCGGCGCTCGCCTTCGCGACCCGAGCGGTGAACGTCGTTTCCGCGCGGCCGAGCGCGCAACCGGCGAACCTGATCCAGTTGCCGGACTCCACGGCACCGACGGAGGTCCCGCGTACCTTGCTCTCATCGACGAGTTGGATGCCGGCGTACCCGTCGAAGTTCTCCGCCCGGGTCGGCACGGACAGGTTGCGGGCGGGGATGTGTTCGCCGTCCACGCGCAGGGTCGTTCGCTGGCGGATGTCGGCGGACGACGCGCCCACGAGCAGGTCGTGCATCGATGACTCGAGTACCCACTTGTCGCGGGTCACGTCCCAGTGGGCCAGGTCGTCGGCGCGCAGCGTCAGCTGTACGGTCGTGGTCTGGCCCGGCGCCAGCGACACCCGCTGGAAGCCGCGGAGTTGCTTGACCGGCAGGGTGTCCCGCGACTGTCGCTGGTGCGTGTAGAGCTGCACGACCTCCTCGCCCGCGCGGTGGCCGGTGTTGGTCACGTCGACGCTGACCTGTACGGAGCCGCCGGCGGACACCGACGCGGCGCTGGTGCGCAGGTTGGCGTACGCGAATGTGGTGTACGACAGCCCGTGACCGAACGCGTAGCGCGGGCTGCCCTGGAAGTAGAGGTACGTCTGCTCGGACCCGATGATGTCGTAGGTGAGCGGGTTCGGCGGAAGATCGGCGTCGCTGGCGTACCAGGTCTGGGTCAGCCGACCGGCCGGGTTGTGGTCGCCGAAGAGCACGCCCGCCACGGCGTGCCCGGTCTCCGAGCCGGCGTGGGTGGTCCACAGGAGCGCATCCGGCCGGACGTCCATGGTGGTCGGATAGCTGGTCTCGAGCACGACGACCGTGTTGGGGTTGGCCCGCGTGACGGCGTCGATGAGCTGCTGCTGGCTGGCGCCGAGCGCGGTGCTGGTGCGGTCGTGGTTTTCCCGGCCGTACACGAACGGGTTGCTGCCGACCACGATGACGGCCGCGTCCGCGCCGGAGGCGACGGCAACGGCGTTCGCCGCGCCGTCACGGACAACCTCGCGGGTGAACCGGGCGGCGTCCGCCTTCGAGCCGGTGCCGACGGTGCCGTCGGCGGCCACGGTGACGTAGTGCTCGGGGATCGACCACCAGCTCTCGTTGGTCTCGTAGCCGACGTACTGGATCAGGTACGTGCCGTCGGGCTGTCGCTCGAATCGGAACTGCTGCTGCACGTACCAGCCGTTCGGCCGCTCCGAGGCGGTGTTGAAGGGGCCCCAGTTGCCGGTCAGATACCGGCCGTTGCCGGCGTTGCGCAGGGTTGCCACGTCGGCCATCCAGTCGTTGACGTCCCACTGGGCGGCCGCGCCGGCCGGGCCGGTCGCTGCCACGACGTTGTCGCCGCCGCCGGTTCCGGTGGCGGTCAGGTACCGGCCTGTGGCGGTGTCGCGTAGCGCGATCCGGTCGAGGGCCTCGACGCCGGTGACGGTGGCTTTGGCGCCCAGGCGTTCGCGGATGCCGGCCAGCGGGGTCACCTGGTAGGGCATCGTCCCGCCGTACCAGTCGCTGAACAACGTGTCGTGCAGCGGGCCGATGACCGCCACGTTCCGCGTCTTGGCCGGGTCGAGCGGCAGCTTACGTTTGTTGTTGCGCAGCAACACCATGGCGGAGTCGGCGGCCTCGCGGTTGAGGGCGCGGTGTGCCGGGCTGTCGATGACGCTCGGTGGAATGTCGGCGTACGGGCCGCCGTCCGGGTCGAACTCGCCGAGCCGGAACCGGATCGACAGCACCCGGCGGACCGACCGGTCGACGTCGGCGACGGTCAGCAGGCCACGGTCGAGCGCGATCTTGAGCGTGGCGGCCATCGGCGCGCTGTTGGTGTCGTCCACCGTGAACTCGTCGAGCCCGGCCTTGACCATCGCGGCGTACGCCTCCGCTTCGGTCGGGTCGTCGAAGTAGTGCTGCAGCTGGGTCAACGCGTGCGGGGCCCAGGCGTCGCTGACGTTGTACAGCTCCTTGTCGGTCCAGCTCCGGACCACCTCGTTGAGGTCCGGGTCGAGGTGCGTCGGACGGCCGTTGACGAGGTTGTAGGAGGCCATCACGCCGGTTGCCGCGTCGGCCTGGATGGCCGGCCGGAAGGCGGCCTGGTCGTATTCGCGCTTGACCCTGGGCGGCAGCCCGGACGAGGTCCGGCTCCGGTCGACCTCGTTGTTGTAGGCGTAGTAGTGCTTGAGCACCGGCGCGGCCTTGAGGTAGGTCGGGTCGTCGCCCGACAGGCCCTTGCCGTACGCCACGGAGATGGCGCCGGTCAGCAGCGGGTCCTCGGAGTACCCCTCCTCGTTGCGTCCCCAGCGCGGGTCGCGCAGCAGGTTGACCACGGGCGCCCACGCCTGCAGGCCCCAGACGGTCGGATCGATGGTGTGATAGCCGCGCAACTCGTCGCCGGTGGCCGAGCCGACCCGTCGTACCAGGGCCGGGTCCCACGTGCTGGCCAGGCCGACGGCCTGCGGGAAGACGGTGCCGCGCGCCAGCACCTGGCTCCAGTTGTTGTTCAGGTCGTTGGACCAGGCGACGCCGTGCAGCGCCTCCGTGCCGGCTTTGAAGTAGGAGATGCCGAGGCGGGGGATGGCCGCCTGGGACTGGTGCATGAGCGAGAGTTTCTCGTCGAGCGTGAGCCGGCCCAGCAGGTCGTCGACCCGGACGTCCAGCGCCAGCTGAGGGTCGCGGAACGGTAGGGGTTCGGGGGTTTGGGCGGCCGCCGGGACGGGCGCCGCGAGCATGGCCAGCAGTAGGGTCAGCACGAGCGGGGGGATGACGCGTCGGAAGTACGCCTTGCGCCTCACACGGGCCTCCTCGGTGGTGGGCGGTCGAAGCGCTTCGAGGTCTGCGGCGACGTCGGGAACAGCACGATGGGGAAAACGACGTCCGCAGCCCAGGTCGGTACCGGTAGGGCGGCGGTAGCGCCGCTCACCGGCACGGGGACGCGAGTCGAATCGCTTCGACGGCCAGGCTAGGGGCACGCCACGATCGATGTCAATGGCAGGCCCTGCTCGGGCCGCCAGCGCCGCGCCCGGCCACCACTTGCGAGGGCCGGGCCGCGACGCATAGCTTGATCGGCATAGTCGAAACGGTTCGACCATGGGGGAGGTGGCGTGGTCTCGATCGCGGATGTCGCGCGGGCGGCGGGCGTCTCCCCGAGCACCGTGTCGTACGTGCTGAGCGGGCGGCGGTCCATCTCCGCGGCCACCCGGGCCCGGGTCGAGGCGAGCATCGCCGAACTGGGCTACCGCCCCCACGCCGGGGCCCGGGCGCTCGCCCGACGGCACACCAACGTGCTGGCACTCGTCGCGCCGCTGCGCGCCGATATCAACGTGCCCGTGATCATGAAGTTCGTGACCTCGGTCGTCACCGCCGCCCGCTCCTACGACCACGACGTACTGCTGCTGACGAAGGACGAGGGCACCGCCGGGCTGGAACGGGTGGCCGGCAGCGCGATGGTCGACGCCCTGATCGTCATGGACGTGGAGGCGGACGACGTACGAGTTCCGGTGCTGAGCCGGCTACGCCAGCCCGCGGTGCTCATCGGCCTGCCCCACCGGCCAGCCGGCATCAGCTGCGTCGACCTCGACTGGGCCGCCACCGGATACGCGGCCGTGCAGCACCTGGCCGAGCACGGCCACCGCTCGGTCGCCCTCGTCGGCCCACCACCCGTCGTCTACCAACGCGGCACCGGGTACGCCGAGCGGTTCCTGTCCGGCTTCACCGACGCCGTCGCACACTTCGGCCTCGCATCGGTCGCCCACGCGTGCGAACCCACCTTCGACGGCGCCGCGGAATGCCTGCGCCGGGTCGACGCGGAGCTGCCGGATGCGACCGCGCTGGTCGTGCACAACGAGGCCGCGCTCGGATCCGTCCTCGGCATCCTGCACGCGGCCGGCCGCCGAGTGCCGGATGACGTGTCGGTGCTGGCGATCTGCCCCGACGATGTCGCCCTCGGGCTGCCGGTGCGGCTGACCACCGTCGACATCCCCGCCGACGAGGTGGGGGCGCTCGCTGTCGAGATGCTGATGAACCTGCTCGACGGCCGGCACGGCGCGCAGACCCGGCTGCTCGCGCCCGTCCTCACCGAACGCGACAGCTGCGGGCCGCCCCGGCCACGCCACCCTGATCCGTGCCGCTCTCAGTTGGGCATGCCGCTCGGTGGCGGGCCAGAAGGCGGGGTCCCGTCCGGACCACCGGACGGCGGGGCGCCGCCGCCGGCCGGGGTCGTGGTGGTGTCGACGCCGACGACCAGGGAGACCCCATAGCCGCTGGTGACGTCGCCCTTCACGGTGTAGAGCTGGCTGAGCGCCAGAGCGGACTCGATCCCGGTAACACCCAAGCGGTGGATGCGCTTGGCGACCTGCTCGACCGCTTGCTCGCGCGACCATGGTTCCCATCGAACATAGCGAGCAACGAGCGGGTCGCCGTAGTAGGCGAGCAAGGCATCGACGTCATCCACCCGATACTGGCGAAGTAGCAGTCGCTCACACCCGCGGAATCCTCCCATGAACGAAGTGGTCGACCGTGCGGGGCAGGTGCCGGGAATGCGGCGGCGCCGCCACCTCATGGGTGACGGCGCCGCGGGGGAGTGCTTACCTAGTTCTTGCCGGTGTACTTGAACACGTACAGCCCGAAGTCGCGATCGCTGGCGAGCACGTACTCGCCTCCGGCGCGCTGGAGGATCTGCACGCCCCAGAGGTCGTTGCCGCCCTCGTCGACGAAGTGGCCGACCTCGGTGATCCGGTCGTTCTTGATGCTGAGGACCCGTAGCCCTGCGTCGTAGTACGACGCGTACACCAGGTGTGGGTTCTGCTTCGACACGGCCACCTCGTGCACGGTCAGGTTGCCGAACCCGCTGGCGTAGGCCGGGTCCATGCCTTGCCGTACGGCGTAGGTGTCCAGCTCCTGCAGCTTCCCGGTCCCGTTGCGGAACAGGTGCACGTAGCCCCATCCATCGAAGGTGGCAGCCAAGGTGACGGTGTCCCCGACAGTGCCGACCGGCACCGAGGCCCTGGCCGAGCTCCGTTGGCAGGCCGCCTCGTCGTAGCCGGCGTCCGCATCCATGATGGACAGGCCGGCCTGCCGGTTCACGAAGAAGAACGGCTTGTTGGCCACGACCGACGGGCTCACCAGCGAGCCACAGCCGCCCGACGCACCCGTCCGGTTGAAGACAACCGTCCCCGCGTACCCGCGCGACTCCACGTTCGCCGCCATCTCGGTGAAGCCGCATCCGCCCCGCTCGACGAGGGCGACGTAGGGACCGCCGGTTGCCGGGGCGGGCGCTGGCGGGTCTGCGTTGCAACCAAGACCAACGAAGATGGCTGTGCCGGAGAGTTCGTCGCCGGTGGGCAGCTGCGCGCTGCCGGCCTGCACCGCCCGGAAGTCGCCTCCGTCGTTCGTCGCGACACGGACCCGGGTCGCCCCGAAGTCCTCGTCGGTGGTCAGCACGTACTGGCCGTTGTGCACGAACTCGGCGTAGTGGCCGTTGCCCTCGGGGCCGAGCGTCACCCCGTTGGTTTCGTGCAACTGCGGGTCGGGGAAGGTGAAGTCGGTGTCGGCGACGTAGCTCGGGTGGGCCGGGTCGGTCACGTCGAGCGCCACGTAGCCGGCGTCCCACATGGACAGCAGCATGATCTGCCGATTGCCGTGCTTGCGAACGACCACGTCGTGGAAGAAGACCGTGTCCAGGTCGACACCCGGCTGCAGGATCTGCGGGAACATCGCGGCCACGTCGACGTCGATCACCTGGACCGGGTGCCGCGGGTCGGTGATGTCAAAGATGGGCAGCATGGGCGTGCGGCTGTCTGGGAGCACGATGTAGGCCTTGCGGTCCGGTCCGGCCCCGGTCTGCCACATGAACGTGCTGTGGACTGTCCGCGCCCGCGATGTCACCCCCGGCTCGACTGCCCCGAAGCCGTTGGCGAGGACCACGGGGTGCAGGGGGTCGGAAACGTCGACGAGGGTCGCTCCACCCACGGCCGGGGGTGCCGCGGCGTCGGTGCACAACTCGTTGCTGTACGCCAGCACGTCGCCGGTGAACGTGGGGGTGCTGAACTGGAGCGGGTGGATCCCTTCGCCGACGAATGAGCCCGGCGACGCGGCGATGAAGCCGACCTGGCGGGGCTTGCTGAGGTCGGAGATGTCCATGACGTAGACGCCGCCCTCGCACGGATCGCTGTTGAACGCGCCGAGGTACGCGTAGTTGCCGAGCACGCCGACATCGGAGACGACGCCCGCTCGCGCGTTGTTCACCCGTGCCTTGCCGACGAGGGTGACGTCCTTGCTGTCGTGGTCGAGGTGGCCGCCCTCGCCACCGTGCTGGTGACTTTCGACGACGACACCGCCGTCGTCGAAGACCTTTGTGTTGTCCGCGCCGGCCGGTCCAACCGTCAGTGCGGTGGCGGCGAGGACGACGGAGAGTAGGATCACGCCTCTGCGGGGTTGCCGCATGCGATCACATCCGATCAGGTAAATCGATCAATGTAGCTGATCGGCGCCATGGTAGTCGGCCTGGTGGCGCGGAACCATCCCCTGTCCGGCCTTCCTCACGAGCGGGGACAAGGAGCAAGCCCTTGCCGTACTCACCGGCACGGCTAACGCGGCCCGTTGCCGTGCCGGTGACTCGTGGAGGAACTGTGCCCGGTGGCGGCGCTACCGCACCACCAGCGTGAACTCGGCGGTGTGCACTCTGCCGCCCACCTGGAAGTCGAAGAACATCCGGTACCGGCCGGGACTCGTCGCCGTGAGCCAGAACTTGACCGCGCCGCCGAGGAGTCGCTGCTCCGGGTGGACGTGCACGTACCCAAGGTCGCCTTCCCGTAGCACGACAAGGTGCCCGTATGCGCCGAGGTAGCGCTGCAGGTCGGCCACCGGCGAACCGTCTCGGCTCACCCGGAACACCAGCGCCTGGGTCTCACCGAGTCGCGGCGTGCCCTCGTAGGTCACGGCAAATCCGTCGACGATGGACTCGCGGCTGGCGGCGGGCAGAGGGAGCGGCCGGAAATCGCCGGGCACGGTGAGGTCCGCGCCGAGGGTCAGCGGGACCTGCGCGTTGGCCGAGCCGACGGTCGCGAAGTCGGCGTACGCCCGCCACGCGCCGGCCTGCGGGAGCAACAGGTCGACGCTCCAGGTGCCGTCCGGCGCCATCGTCGGGTGCAGGTGCTGGTAGCCGGAGAAGTCTCGACGCGCGACGATCAGGTGCATTGGCTTGTCGTGCACGATTGCGAAGTTCGTCACCGGCTTGCTGTCGGGGCCGATCACGCGGAACCGCCAGGTGCTCCGCGCGCCCGCCGTGAGCGAGGTCGTCTCGGGTGCGAGGGTGTAGCCGCCGGCGCTGACGGCCAGCCCGCCTACCTCGGCGCCGGCAGCCGTCGTTGCAGCACCGCCCGCGTGCTGGTGCCCGGTGCCACGCGAGGCGGGCAGGCTGGCGCCGGGCGGCCGGCCCATCGGAGCCGATCCAGTCGGGCCCGCCGAGTCGCGGACCACCTCGCCGAGCGCAAAGCCGGCAACGAGCGCGACCGCGAGCCCACCGGCGATGGCGAGCAGGCGCATCGACGCGCCGTCACGGGCCGACGGGGACGCCGGGCGAGCCATCGCCTTCGTGGCCGACGGCTCAGCCATCGGCGCCGGCCAGCTCGTCGCCTGCCGCGCCTACCGCGGTGACAGCCTGCACCCGGCGGCCGCCGGCCACCCTCGTGACGGTGTGCGTGGTGGTTTCAGACATCCGGTCTTCCTTGCGTTGGCCGAGGAACGCCAGCTGGGACATGACTATCCGTACTGTTGGTGGGGCACCGGATTCTCCCGCCAGGTAGAGGATGGGGGCGCCGTTGATGTCGGTGACGGTCCGCGGCCGTACCGGTCGGTGACCTCGACCTAGTCCTCGGCGGGGACGCCGGTTGGTGCCTAGCTGCTCGTCCTGGCGGATGCCGATGACCCCGCTGAGGGCTACCATTCGGCCGCCGATCGACGCTCCCTTGTCGAAGGGTGCCCGGGAGGCGTACGCGAGCCGTCGTTGGTGACGCCTCGGCCGGTCGTGTGGTGAGCGGGCCGCACGGTGCCTCCTGATAGGCGGGCGTCACGGGATCATATCGGCACCAGCAACCCTGGGGCGCGTTCGGCTGCGCGGGGTCCAGCGGGACTGCCGGCCATCCTCAGCGCACCGTCGCCAGGTCCAGCAGATGCCAGGTGAGGGCCTCGTTGTCGCCGGTGGCCCACGGGAGCACGGCGGGAACCATCGGTCGCGAGCATCGAGTGGATCGCACCGGGAGACGAATTGCTGGCCGACTTGCCGCGCTGCAGCTGTCGGCCGCCGGACCCTTCTGCCGCTCCATGTAGTCGCCGTCCGTTGTAGAACTAGTCGAACCGTGGCATCGGCGTGGAGTAGGCGTCGCCGGTGCTGGCTCCAAGTAAGGGTGCGGCCAGGAATTCCTGGCGGCCGGGCTGGACCCGGTTCCATGACCGCGTTCATCAGGGCATCCGCACGTCGGAGAGGACGACCCTTGATTCCGGTACCAGCGCCCGTGGTGTCGAAGCGCCCAAGACTTGCCCGTCCGGGCCCGGTGAAGGTCGAGGGGAGACATGACCGGAGAGGTTCTCTACCCTCGATAGCCAGCCAGACGGGGCCCTCGTCTGGAGCTGACTTCAGGGGAGGATGGATGAACCTTCGCAGGAACTTGTCGCCCGTCGCGGCGGCCGGTGCACTGGCCATCATCACGACCCTCACCGTGGGCGGATTGCCTGCGGGGGCACAGGCGGGGACGGCAGCCGCGGCAGCTGACGAGCCGATTACCCACGAGGAGAATCCACGGGTTCCCGAGGGGGCGGCGTGGACGGAGGCGTACTTCCCGTCGTCGGACGGTAGTGGGGTTGAGCTGCATGCCGATGTGCTGCGTCCGGCAGACCTGCCGGCGGATGCGAAGACGCCGGTGATCCTGTCGGTGGGCCCTTATTTCGCGCACTCGGGGCAGACTGGCCCCGAGGGGTGGGACCGGGTCGGGCCATCGGCGCGCTTCCAGGACTTCGTCGACGGTGCCGGCCTGATGGCGCGTGGCTACACCTTTGTGATGGTCGATCTGCGCGGCTTCGGCGGCAGCACCGGGTGCCTGGACTGGGTCGGTCCGGGCGAGCAGGCCGACGTCCGAGCGGCCATCGAGTGGTCGGCCAGCCAGCCGTGGTCCAACGGCAAGGTCGGGATGTACGGGAAGTCGTACGACGCCGTGACCGGGCTGGTGGGCAACAACCTCAGGATGGACGCCCTGAAGGCGGTCGTTGCCCAGGAGCCCGTCTGGGACATGTACAACTACCTGTTCAGCAACAAGGTGCCGCGTCCCAACGTCACGGGCACTCCGGCGGCGTACAACTCGATCGCGACGATGCCTCCGATGGCCGGCGACAGCGACCGGTACAAGGCGAACGCGCTGTACGAGGCGAGCCATCCGAAGTGCTTGAGCGACAACATGATCAACAACAACAACCCGGACCCCGATTCGGGGTACTGGAGGGCGCGGAACCTTGCCGCGGACGCTGCCGGTACCGGCACGCCGTTGTTCGTGACCCAGGGCTTCATCGAGCCCAACACCAAGCCGGAGGACATGGAGGAGTACCTGGACAACCACCAGGGTCCGCAACGCGGTTGGCTCGGCCAGTGGGAGCACGTGCGAGGCAACGACACCGGCGCCGACGGCCGGTTGTCGATGGGCCGTGCCGGCTGGTTCGACGAGGTGATGCGGTTCTATGACCAGTACCTCCGCGGCACCGACCCGTCGGTGACCGATCCGGCGTACGTCATCGAGGACAGCCTCGGCCACTGGCGCGCGCAGGCGATCTGGCCGGTGACCGCGACGTCGTACGACGCACGGCTCTCGACCGGGCAGTACCTCGACGACGGCGGTGCCTCGACGGCTGCTGCCGAGGCGGCTGCCACAGTGGACACCGGTCGCTGGGACCTGGAGCGGGCGCCGCGGATCGAACCGCTGTCCCGTACCGAGAGAAACAGGGCCAAGAAGGGCGACACCGCCACCACCAGCTTCTGGACCTGGTCCACGCCCGCGCCCCAGGCACTCCGGCTCACCGGTACGCCGAGGATCACGCTGAACGCGAGCACGAGCGGCAACGTGATGGTGCGCTTGTGGGACGTCGCTCCGAATGGTAGGGCGACCATGTTTGACGAGAACGTCGCGCTGGTGGAGCGCAACGGATCGATCTCCTTCGACCTAAAGTCGACCGACTGGACCTTCGAGCGTGGGCACCGGCTGGGGGTCCAGATCGGGACCATCGACTCCAACAGATGGCGGGCCATGCCCTCGGGCCACACGATCAAGATCTCCGGCGCGCGGCTCGCCCTGGATGTGCAGGGTCCGCGGTCCGACGCGCCGACTCAGGGTGACCGTTCGCCGTACCTGGACCGGTACCTGGCTGCGAACACCACCACGCTCAGCAACGTCGGCCCCAGCACCTTCGCGCTGAGGCTTTCCCGGAACGGCTGACAAGCGACTGCCTGGCACCCGCCTACTGGGTGCCAGGCAGTCCGTTACGGCCTCGGTGCTGGTTTCGCATGAACTTTGACGAGGCGTCGCAGGACGCTTGACGCCAGTCATGATCGGATAGGTCTTTGGCTGCTCATCAGCGTAAGGCCATGCGCCCTGAATCTCGGTGGGCTCTGCTGCCTTGCCACCTGGCATCCTCGGCCAGATGAGCACCCCGCCGACGGCGTCGGTGCGGGGTCGGGCAACTTCGGCAACGGCACCCGACCGAAGACGGTCCTGACCGAGGCCAGCGGCCCGGCGCGGATCAACGTGCCGCGGGACCGGGCGGGGACGTTCGAGCCGCAGACCCTGCGTAAGCGGCAGCGCCGCCTGTCCGGGTCGACGAGGTCGTGTTGCCGCTGTATGCCAAAGGCCTGAAGTAACGGGCGAGCAGTGGGTTCGGCTTGCCAAGGTGCCCGTGCCGTTCTACAGCGGCACCGCTTGGTTCCTGCCCTTCGCCGGCGCCTACCGCTGGGCCAACGACCGGCTCCGCTGACTGATCCCGCCGCCGTTTGGTGTGGTGGCAGGCCGGCCACATCAGACCGAACGGCGACGCCATGCTGATGCCGGTAGTCCGTCAGCGACCCGGTCGGCGCGGAGCCGGCGTGGCCTTCCAACGTCATCGGATCTCCTGCTCCCTGCCTGGTGGATTGCTGCGCAGTCGTATCGCTCGGCGGTCCTGGTTGGTGCATACATGGCAACTTGAGAATGAAAACGATCGCCAATTAGCCTGTGGGCTGCGCATGCGGGAGGAGATCAACATGATGTGGCGCAGGCTGGCGGCCTCGGGCGTGGCAATGGCGGTTTCGGCGGTGCTGGTGGCCTGCAGCGGACCGCCCGAGGGCGGGCGACAGCCCCGTGGCGGAGCGGAGCTGCTCCGCGTCGTCGGCCCGTTCGAACTGCACAGCCTTGAGCCGTCGCGGAGCGACGGCTTCTTCACCCGGCTGCAGGTGGCCGAGACCCTGGTGGACGCCGATGGACGGGGTGTCCTGCGGCCGGGACTCGCGACCGGGTGGCGGGTGTCCGGCGACCAGCGGACGTGGACGTTCGGGCTGCGCCCGGACGCGGTCTTCCACGACGGCACGAACGTCACCGCCGAGGCGGTCGCCGCCTCGCTCAAGACTGCCCGCGACGAGCCTGGGACGCCGTGGGCTGAGGCGCCGGTGGCTGCGGTCACGGGCGACGGCGGGGAGGTGCGGGTCCAGCTCCAACGGCCGTACGCTCCGCTCCCGGCTGTCCTCGCGCACGCCAGCACGCAGGTGCTCGCGCCGGCCTCCTACGGCGCGGACGGCAAGGTCGGGAAGGTGATCGGCACCGGACCGTACCGGGTGGAGCGGATCGAGCAGCCATCGAAACTCGAGGTGGTGGCGTTCGAGCGGTGGAACGGCGAGAAGCCGAACATCAAGCGCATCTCGTACCAGGCCGTTGGTCGCGCCGAGACGCGCACGCTGATGGCTGAAAGCGGGCAGGCCGAGGTGACCTTCGGCATCGACCCGGTCAGCCGGCAGCGAATCCAGCGGGCCGCCGGCGTCGAGATCTCGTCGGTGACCCTTCCGCGCACGATCCTGCTCAAGGTGAACGCCGGGCACGAGGTGCTCGGCGACCTACGGGTGCGGCGCGCGATCAGCGCGTCCCTGGACCGCAAGGCGATGGCGACGGCCCTGCTGCGCGACCCCGAGATGGCAGCGACCCAGCTCTTCCCGCCGTCCCTCCCGGAGTGGCACCAGGACTCCGTGCCGCCGCTCGCGCACGACCCCGGACAGGCTCGCAACCTGCTCGCCGAGGCAGGTTGGACGTCGGGAACCGACGGAATCCTGACCCGCGACGGCAAGCGGTTGGAGATCTCGCTGCGTACCTTCCCCGACCGCCCGGAGCTGCCGGTCCTGGCCACCGCCGTGCAAGCCGCGCTGAAGGAGGTCGGCATCCGCGTGAACGTGCAGGTGGGCAACTCCAGTGAAATCCCCGCCGGCCACCAGGACGGCACGATGGAACTGGGCCTGTACGCCCGAAACTTCGCGCTCGTCCCCGACCCGTTGGTCACCCTCGGCACCGACTACGGTCCCCGGGGCGCGGACTGGGGCGCCATGGGGTGGAGCAATGCTGAACTTACCCGCACGCTGGGTGACCTCGCCGACGGCACCGACGCCGCCGCGGCGGCGGCCGGACGCGAGAAGATCTCCGGCATCCTGCAGAGCGAGCTGCCCGTCATCCCGGTGGCCTGGTACCGCCAGAGCGCGGTGGTCAGCGACCGCGTCGACGGGTTCACTCTCGACCCACTCGAGCGCTCCTGGCTGCTCGACAAGCTGAGGTGGTCGTCGTGACGCCCGCACCGCCACCGGTCGCCACCGACGAGGTCGAACTGGCGGTCCGCAGACCGGCGGTCGGACGCAGGCGCACCACCCCTCCCGTCGCCCGGGTGCTGGCACAGCGGGCCCTGCAGGCGGTCTCGGTCACGCTGCTGGTGTCAACGGCGTGCTTCGCCATCGTGCAGAACCTGCCAGGGGACATCGCGTTCCGGATCGCCGCCGGCCGTTACGGCTACGACCGGGTCACGGCCGCGTCAGCCGACGCCGTGCGCGCCGACCTCGGTCTCGACGCCCCGGGGTGGCAGCAGTTGGCTCGCTGGTGGGCTGACCTCGCGCAGTTCGACCTCGGCACGTCCCTGGTGACCGGCGGCTCGGTGGCGCACGAGTTGCTGCTGCCGGTGACCAGCAGCCTGCAGCTGGCCGCCACGGCGCTCGCCCTCGCGGTCGCCGTCGGCGCGCCGGTGGGCGTGGCCGCAGCCTGGCGTCCCGGTGGCCCGCTCGACCGGCTGACCACGGTCTGGGTCGCCGGCGCCCGCGCGCTGCCGCCGTTCCTGCTCGGGCTGCTGCTCATCATGCTCTTCTCCGTCCATCTCGGTTGGCTCCCGGCCGTCGGGCACGGCGCTGCCGCCAACGTCGTCCTGCCCGCGGCGGCCCTGGCGGTGGGGCTGTCCGGGCTGTTCGCCCGCGTCACCCGCGACACCGTGGCGCAGTTGCGCAGCTCGGACTTCATCGCCTTCGCCGAGACCAAGGGGCTTCGCGGACGCGCCGTCCTGGCCAGGCACGTGCTGCGCAACGCCGGCGTCACCCTCGTCGCCTACGTGGGCGCGCAGGCGCTGATCCTGATCGAAGGGGTTGTCGTGGTGGAGAGCCTGTTCGCCTGGCCCGGGCTCGGGCACACCCTGGTCCACGCGGTCTTCTGGCGGGACGTGCCCGTCATCCAGGCGGCCGCGGTGGCGCTCGCCCTGCTCGTAGTGTTGATCAACACAGTCGTCGACGTGGCGGGCCTCGCCCTCGATCCACGCCCGCGACGGCGGCAGGTGGCCTCGTGAGTACCACCACGACGACCACATCGGTCCGCCGGCGGGCAGGGCAGCGGCTGCGCCGGCTCTCACCGACGCAACGGTGCGCCGCGGCAGCGCTGATACTTCTGGGCCTGTTCGCCGTGATCGGGGCGTGGGTGTGGCCGGACCCGGCCGCGCAGGACCTGACGCGCTTCCTGAAGCCGCCCAGCCTGGCCGAGCCTCTGGGGCGCGACCACCTCGGACGAAGCGTCGCGGGGAGGCTCGCGTCGGCCACCCGGCTGTCCCTGGTGATGGCGGTCGCCTGCGTGGCGACGGCCATCACCGCGGGGACGCTGGCCGGCATCCTCGCCGCCTGGCGAGGCGGCATCGTCGACACCGTGCTGCACGGCATGTCCGAGGCGTTCGTGGCGCTCCCCGCACTGCTGATAGTCCTCATCGTGTCCGCCATGTCCGGCGGCGAGTTGTGGGCGCTGTACGCCGGCCTCGCGCTGGCGCAGTGGGTCGAGTACTTCCGCGTCGTGCGGGCGCGCAGTGCCCTGGTGCTGAGCGGACCGGCCGTGGAGGCGGCACAACTCCTGCGACTGGGCGCAGTGCACGTGCTGCGCCGCCACCTGTGGCCCGACCTCGGCCCGCTGCTGACCACCATGGCCACGTTCGGCATCGGGACCTCGGTGCTGGCCCTGTCCACCCTCGGCTTCGTCGGCGTCGGCGTCGCGCCGCCGACCCCCGAACTCGGCCTCATGGTCACCGAGGCGTTTCCGTTCTACGACGAGGCACCGTGGATGTCGCTGGCACCGGCGCTTGTCCTCGTTACGGTCCTGGTCGGGCTCCTGGGCCTGCGGAGCAAGGAGAGCACGTCATGACCGTGCACGTACGGGACCTGGTCGTCACCCACGCCGGTCGGATCCTGCTGGACGTCGCTGACCTGCGGCTCGAGCCCGGCCGGGCGGTGACGATCGTCGGCGAGAGCGGCTCTGGAAAGTCGCTGCTCGCGCACGCCGTCATGGGAACCCTCGCCGCGAGCCTGGAGGCACGTGGCCGCGTGGTCGTCGAGGGAACCAGCTACGACGTGGCCGAGCGGCGGGCCCGCCGGGGCCTGTGGGGCCGCGTGATGGCGCTGCTGCCGCAGGAACCGGTGCTGGCGCTGGACCCCACCATGCGCGTGCGCGGACAGGTCGCCGAGGGCTCCGCCGAATTCTGGTCGGACCGGCAGTCCGCATACCGCGCCGCCGAGAAGGTGCTCGAGGAACTCGGTGTGGCAGGCGCGGGACGAAGCTACCCGCACACCCTCTCCGGCGGAATGGCCCAGCGGGTCGCCTTCGCTGCGGCGACCATCGGGGGAGCCCGAATGCTCATCGCCGACGAACCGTCCAAGGGGCTCGACGACCAGGCACGCAACGACCTCGCTGCGCTGCTGCACCGGCACGTGGCAGCCGGCGGGATCCTGCTCACGATCACCCACGACCTCGACCTGGGCCGTGACCTGGGCGGCGACGTCCTGGTGATGCGGGAGGCCGGCATCGTCGAGCGCGGGCCCGCCCACCAGGTGCTCACCACGCCGTCGCACCCCTACACCCGGCGGCTGCTGGCCGCCGAGCCCGGCCGGTGGCAACATCCGTGGGTACGCGGACGGGGGAGCGGGACGCAGGAGCGGACCGTGGAGCCCGCAGCGCCGCCGCTTGTACAGGCCGATCGGGTCACCAAGGGCTTCGCCGGCCGGACGTTGTTCTCCGAAGTGTCGCTCACCATCCACCCAGGGGACCGGCTGGCCCTTTCCGGTCCGAGCGGCTCGGGCAAGACGACCCTGGGCAACATCCTGCTGCGCCTGCTCCGGCCCGACACCGGCAGCGTCCGGCACGCCGAGGAACTTGCCGGCGGACGCCTGCAGAAGCTGTACCAGGACCCCGCCGTGGCATTCCCCGCCCGCGTACCCATCGAGGCGGCGCTGGCGGACGTGGTACGCCGGCACCGGCCCGCGCCAGAGCGCCTCCCGTCGCTGATGGCGGCGATGCGCCTGCACGAGGGTCTACTGAAGCGCAGGCCCGGCCAGGTCTCCGGCGGAGAACTTCAGCGCCTAGCGATCATCCGCGCCATGCTCCTGGACCCGCTGCTGATCTTCGCCGACGAGCCGACATCACGCCTGGACCCCGTGACCCAGGAAGAAACAATGTGCTGCCTCATGGACCAGGTCGAACGGTCCCGCTGCGCCCTGGTGCTGGTCACCCACGATCGGGCCCTCGCAGACACCGTCGCCGACCAGGTCCTGGCCGTGACCGCCGCACCGCCCGAGCCCACCCCGCCGGCCCAGGCCGAACCGGCCGGATCGTCCATCAGCACGACACCGGCTGGTCACGTGTTCAGGTGACTGCCGCCCTCGGTTGGGGCCCGCTGTGACCTTGACGGCCTGGCCGGTACATCCGAACGAACTGGCCAGGCCCTCTGCTGGCTCGGCAGCGTCGACCGCGTCAGCGGTTGCGGCGGGTAACAGGGTGACGACGTCGTGGAAGGCTATCGGGCTGCGGCCTTCAGCAGCTCTAGGGCCTCGTCGTGGTCGATTTCCACAGCCGTACCGGCCGGAGCGCGCTGCAATTCAAGCACCCTGGACCAGCCCCAGGGCGTACCACAGCAGGGTGCCAGCCGTGGCGGCTGCGGCGGTGGAGGCGAGCAGCATCGGCCAGGCCCGGCCGAGACGGTGTGCCGCGACCAGCCACCCCAGAGCAGCCAGCGGCAGCACCACTCGCACGATCTCCCCGAACGCGACGCCGTAGAAGAATGGATCACCAAGGGCGAGCAGGCGCCAAGGCGGCGCCTGCACGATCGCGTGCCAGCCCTCGGCGGATAGCAGCCCGCACGCGATACCGGCGGCGAGGGCGGCGCGGCGGGTGGTGTTGGCGCGTACTGCGTAACCGAGCAGTCCGAGCAGCGGGCCGGCGAGCAGCGACCCGGCCAGCCACACCGCAGTCATTACCGCGACGGAGCGCAGTCCGGCCATATTGGCCGAACTGCCGTCCGCCAAGGTGGCACCGCTCCACCGGCGGCTAACCAGCAGGATGAGTAGGTAGTACAACACGGTGGCCAGGACCAGCACGCCGGTGGCGCCCGTGACGGCCCGCCGCATGGTATCCGCGTGCCGGCCGGCCAGGACGGCGGCCAGCCCCCAGGCGAATCCGCTCGAGGTCAGCGCGACCATCACGTGGCCGGCAACACCGTCGACCGAGTCGGCGGCGAAGGCCAGCAGTCCCAGTGCGGCCGCGGCGGCGGCGACGTTCACGGTGTACGCGGGCCGGCGCTGCTGTCCAGCGATGTCGGTCATGCCCGGCCTCCTCGGGTTCGGCAGCGCAGGCGCAATGGGCAACATCTGCCGCGCCCCCTCACGAACGTCCTCGTCCAGCAGCTAGATACCATCACGCCGCTGCCCATCCTCAGCGACCACAGCCAACCCGGGCGTGCCTTCGACGCGCCAGCGTCGGCCATGCTCGAGACCTACACGAATCGATCAGCGGGAAGGTACGCCCCTCCCGGCCGATCCACAGGTCTTGAGCATTGCTTGCTGGTGGCGGCCGGCCTGTCTGCACCAACGAAGCCAACCGGAAGCAGCAGGAGCTGGCCGAGCGGGGTCAGGTCACCGACCCGCTTCACCAAGGCCTATGACGTCGGCCGACGTGCCGAACCTGCCCGCGCCCGCCGTCGAGGACGACCGATGCGTGCTGGCCACCGCCAGCCTCGACGTATCGGCCAGGGTGTTGTTCGGCGTCATGGAGAGCGCCGAGGATCTTGACGTGAACAGGCACTGTGGGGGTGGGGGCCGGCCCGTGTCCGTGCCGCGCCGCGCAGCGGGGGCCCGCCACCATTCCGCTCTCGTTCGACTCCAGGCCGCCTGCCAGTGCGAAAAAGGGGCCGAAGGACGGCTGACCACCGGCCCTCGACCCCGAGATCCACGCGCAGCGCCCTGCGTGGGCGCAGCTTCGACTGGCTTTGACGCCGCCACGGCCTCGCCGACGGCGGTGGCGAACGCGACTTCCGCTGTCGGTCCACAGGCCAGGTTGCCACGTTTGGCGTGTGGCGGGAGACCGCGCTCAGGAGGACACGCCTCAGGTGATGCCGCTCGCCCAGGCTACACTGACAATCTGCGGATATCCCCAGCCGGACGTGCAGTAGACGACCATGTTCCCGTCGTTCTGCAACGCTAGGACTGAACCCTGACCGGCGGCGTTGTTGCAACGGATCCCGGTCGCCCAGACCGCGCGACTGTCCTCCGTATACACCACAAGGTTCGAGTCCGGCTGGAGCACGAGCTGAACGCCGAACTCCCAACCGGTCAGGCCGGTGAAGAAGTTCATTCGACCGGTCCCGAAGTTCCTGATCATCGGCTTGTTGTCGTAGAACGACACCGACCAGGTCTTCAGCCGCGTGCCGTCGCCATAGGTCCAGGTGGTGCCCTTGTCGAGCCAGACGTACGGCCGGCTGAGCGTCATCTGGACACCCTTGTAGGTGTAGCTCGGGTAGTAGGCGCCCGGGATCCCCGGAGCGCCCTTCGCCGCAGCCGGCCCGGCAGCGACGAAGATCGTGAAGGTGCTGGCGACGAGCATGGCGGTGAGCACGGCCACCGCCCGCGACAACCCGCGCGGCCTGCCTGCCGAGGTGGCGTAGGTCAGCTCCGCGCCGCTGAACATCCTTCTCCAACGTCTCTGCTGCAAGAGGTTCCTCCCGAGTAAGCCTGGGGCTGGGGACCGACGACGCCGAGCGCGGCAGGTGCCGCAGTGGCGGCTGCGACCGCATCCGCGAGCACGTGCTGAGTGCGACGCCGTGCTACGCCGGAGAGCCGGGCCGGCGCGGCGTCGGCCAGCCGATGATTGCGTCGGGACACCGCGTGACTCCTCCCGCCAGGCGCCAGGTCAGTAGATCCGGTCTCTCGGCACCGGCTGTCTGATCCCGACAGATTCCGGAACGCCCACGCCTCCACGCTGGTCACGCAAGCCGCTCCCGGCGTCCGGGCCGGACGACACCGGATACAGTGGTGGCCGTGGATGTCTCGGGGGACATCAGCCCGGTGGCCGCGTTCTGCGCCGATCTGCGCCGGTGCTGGCAGGCGTCCGGGCGGAACCTGCCCAGCGTGGCACGCGAAATCAGGATCAGCAGGACGCAGCTCTACGCGATCCTCAATGGCGAGATCAAACGCCCGCCTGATTTCGACACACTGGTGCGGCCGCTGATTCGTGCGTGCGGGGGCACCGACACGGATGTGGCGGACTGGCGGCGCCGCCACGAGGTGCTGGTCGGCGTGCACACGCAGCTGCACCGCCACCCGGTCGCCCGGGTGCCGGTGCCGGCGCAACTGCCCGCCGATATCAAGGGCTTCGCCGGCCGCACCGCCGCGCTCGCCGCACTGGACGCCGCGACGGCGCCGGTGGTGACCGTCACCGGGACCGCGGGCGTCGGCAAGACGAGTCTCGTGGTGCACTGGGCGCATCGGGTCGCCGAGCGGTTCGACGGCGGCCAGTTGTACGTGGACCTCGGCGGCTTCGGCCCGCCGGGCACAGCGATCGAGCCCGGCACCGCGTTGCAGGGATTCCTGCAGGCGTTGGGTGTTCCAGCCGACCATGTTCCGCAAGGGGTGGTGGCGCAGGCCGCCCTGTACCGCAGCCTGCTGGCCAGGCGCCGGGTGCTTGTCGTCCTGGACAACGCGCGGGACGTCGACCAGGTACGTCTGCTGCTACCCGGAGCCCCCGGCTGCGTGACACTGATAACTAGCCGAGATCAACTCGCGGGTCTGCTGGTTGTTGCCGCCGCCCATCCACTCGGCCTGGGGCCGCTATCCGAGCCTGACGCGCAGGCCCTGCTACGGACCCGGCTCGGTGCTCGATGCGAGGCCGCTCCCGGCGCTGTCCGTGACATCGTCTCCGCTTGCGCCGGCTTACCCCTTGCGTTGGCCATCGCGGCGGCACGGGCCGCCTGCAGACAGCAGTTGTCGCTAGCGCACCTGGCAGCCGAGCTGGATACGGCCGCGCCCCTCGACGCCCTGGACGCGGGGTATCCGGGGGCCAACGTCCGAGTCGTTTTCTCCTGGTCGTATCGGCTGCTGCAGCCCGTGCATGCGCGGCTGTTCCGACTGCTCGCAGCGCACCCGGGGCCGGACGTCGCCGTGCCGGACGCCGCGAGCCTCGCCGGCATGCCGGTCCCCGAAGCCCGGGAGGCATTGGCCAACCTGGCGTGCCGGCATCTCGTCTCCGAGCATGCCCCGGGTAGGTACGTCCAGCACGACCTGCTCCGCAGCTACGCCGAGGAACTGCTGAACACCAACCCACCGGAGCACCGGCGGGCGGCTGAAAGGCGGCTGCTCGACTACTACGTCCAGACTGCTCGTGCTGCCGCTCTTCTGCTCGAACCCGACCGCGAGCTACCGCCATCCGCACCGGCGCAGCCGGGCGCGCTGCCGGTGTCGCTGAGCACCGCCGAGGCGGCAGGAGCCTGGTTGGATGCAAACCGGGCCGTACTGCTGCGCGCCGTTCGGTACGCATACCAGGTGAGACAGGACATGTCGGCGTGCCTGCTGGCGGCCGCCCTGGCTACTTACCTGCAGCGGAATGGGTACTGGCCCGACCAGCTTCGCCTTTCCGAGACCGCGCTCGCCGCCGCGGCCAGGCTCGGTGATCCGGCGTTCCGGGCACTGTCCCACCGTGGCCTGTCCCGCGCGCTGGTGCGGTTGCGCCGGTACGACGAGGCCGAAGCGCACCTGCGTCGCTCGCTTGAGATTGATCGCCGGGCCGGCGATCTCATCGGGCAGGCCCGCGCCCTGAACACCCTCGGCCTTGTGGCGCAGTCGCGGCACCGGCACACCGAGGCGCGACGTCACACGGTCGCCAGCCTCGCGATGTTCGAGTCCGCCGGGCACCGCGGCGGTATGGCCTTGACGCTTAGCGACCTGGGCTGGATCTACGCGCTGCGAGGGCAGTACCGGCAGGCCCTCGACTGCTGCGAACGAGCACTCGCGATTTTCGAGAAGCTCGACGACGAGCACGGCCGGGCCTGTTGCTGGGACAGCCTGGGATACATCTACACCCAACTTGGCAACCACGCCTATGCCGCCGGCTGCTTCCGCCGGTCGGAATTCCTGTTCCGCTGGAATGGTGAGCGCTATCTGGCAGCGCAGACACTCGTGAACGCCGGGGCCAACGCGCTGGCGCACGACGACGCGCACGAAGCAATCCGGTCGTGGCGAGTGGCGCTACAGATTTTCGATGAATTGGGTGCCCCAGACGCAGAGCGGGTCGGCCAGCTGCTGGCCGAGAACATCGGACCTATGCCGAAGTCGATCTAGAGGATGTGAACCGCCCCGGATCTTGTAGAGACTCCACAGAACCCGGGGCGGTTCAGCCAGCCAGCGTGTCTGGGCTTCGAGCTGTGTGAGATAGGCCGACGCGCGGTCGGCGTACTGGCTGAAGGCTTGCGAGGCGCTGCCTTCCCAGTAGAGCTTGAGGTTCTTCAGTTCGCCGTCCATCTCGGCGCGGAGTTCCGCGTAGGTGTTGGCGGCGGAGTGAACCAGGTCCGCGCGGTTGCGATGATCTTGGGTGAGGCGCTTCTGCCTTGCCCTTGGGCGGCAGTTCACTCCTTATCTGACCCGTCGGGGTGGCGTGGCAGATTCGCCGGTACGGGGCTTGGCGGTAGAACCGGAACGTGACACTCAACTTTTGTCGGGAACTGTCGGCCGCCGACTGGATCGCCCACAGCGACCTGCCGTGGCAGCAGCTTGTGGGCCTCGGCCCTGCGGGCTTCGACGCCTACGCGCGGCTTCGGTTTCTGCCCGATCCGGCACGCCCCGGCCAAAGCGAGAACGACGCCCCCGCAGACTGGCCCACGGACCAGCTGCCCACTCTTTTCGAGGTGCTGGCCACCCATACCACGACCCCCGAAGACTGCTACTTCTGCGTCTGGGAAGGCTTCGGCGACGCCGACGTCGCAGCCGACGACGACCCCGTGTACATCGACGAAGAGCACACCGCCGCCCCGCTTGATCGGTCCGGCGGCCAGCCGGGACTGGCGCCCACACCCGCTGCCCCGCCCTCGATGCCGCAGGCACCCAAGGTTGTGGTGCCCAACCGTGCATACTGGTTGTTTCGAGGGCCGTTAGCCGACGTCGGCACATGGGACACCGCTGCAGGGTGGCCGGGCCAGCGTCGCCTCAGCAACGCCGAGCCGGCGTTCACCTGGCCCGCTGATCACGCCTGGTGCGTGGCCAAGGACGTCGATCCGCACTGGGCCGGGATCGGCGGCACCCGGGTACTGATCACCCAACTCACCACCGACCCACGCCTCGACGTGGTCCCCGCCGACCCCACCCAGGACCAGCCGCTCTACCATGAACAGCCCGTGCCCAGCTGACGAGTGCTTTGCGGACCGCTGACAGGGCCTGCCGCGCTCAGGTCGGAACGAACGGATCTGGCACCCCTCTGTGTCATCAAGAGGCGGCGGCGAGGGTTGTTCTAGGCTGGGGTGTGGCGGGTCCGGGAAGTGACTTTTCCGAAGTGTCGATCTTGGGGTTTGGGTCGGCCGCGCTGGATTGCAGAGTCGCCCCCGCGTGTCCTCCCGGGCCCGTCCTGACCGGCTTCGCGTCGGCGACCATCTGCCGGTAGACGATGTCGGACAGGCGTCGTTTCAGTGCCCGTAGGGCCTCCATCGGGGTTTTGCCCGCGGCCAGTCTGCGTCGGTAGTAGCGGCGTCCTTCGGTGTCGTGGCGTAGTTGGACGATGGCCATGATGTGCAGGGCTCGGTTGATGCGCCGGTTCCCGGCTCTGGAGAGCCGGTGCCGGTTCTGGTCGCCGGACGAGGCGTCGATCGGTGCGGTGCCGTTCCACGAGGCGAAGTGGCCGCGGCTGGCGAACCGGGCGATGTCTGCGATGTCGCCGAGCAGGCGGGCCGCACCGGAGGGTCCGATGCCGGTCAGGTCCATCAGCCGGCTGCCGGTGCTGTTGACCAGGTCGGTGAGTTCCTGTTTCGCGGTTTGGATCTTCTTGTCGATGACGACGAGTTCGCCGATCAGCTCGGAGGCCAGCCGCCGGCGGGTCTTGCCGACCACGTCACGCGGGCGCACGCTGGCCAGCAGGGCGCGGGCCTGTTGGGCGGACAGGTCCTTCTTCGCGCCGCCGGGCACCAACTCCAGGAGCAGGTGATGCAGCCGGGAGACCACTTCGGTGCGGGCCCGGGTTCTGTGGAGTCTCTACAAGAACCGGGGGCGGTTCACGCGCAGCGTGACCGGGACGAGGAGAGCCAGGTCTAACCAGGACGGCCGGTCAGCGGGGCGCTGGGCCGTGCTTGGCGAGTAGAGCGGCCAGGTGCGCGCCGCTGCACCCAACAACCAGTCGCCGACCGTGGAGTCCCGGGAGAGCATCAGAGCCGGTCGTGTCAGGAATCAGAGCGCATGCTGGGCGTTCGTCGATCTTGCTGTCGCACAGCTGGCATCGGTTGACGTCGACACGTCCGCCGGAGGGTGCTCCGGTGCGGACTAGCCGTCTCAAAAGGTGCATGCTTCCTGTGTAGCCCGGTACCAGCGGAGTTGACATGAACCGTCGGCTTGTTCGCTTCGCCGGATCAGTCGGGCGGAATCCTGCGGACGGCGGCAGCACTGGGCCAGTCGGCCACCATTTCCATCATGGAGTTTGCCGCGCTACTCCTCACGGGCAAGGCTGAGCGAGAGCCGCGAACGCTTGACATGCCGGTGCCGAAGGGGCCTGGCGTGAGCAGAATGCCGCACACACGCGTACGGACGGCTCGCGGCTGCGCTACCCAGCAGGCAGCCACACGACAAGCCGGTGACGCCTGGTGCCGTCTGGTGGGTGAGAGCCGGGGCCGTGGTCCCAGAAACGAGATCTGGGACCCCGCCTATGGCTGCACCACTGAGAATAGGTGCCGGACTTGGGGCTTGCCAGCGGCAGTCGAGGTGTCCCGCGGCCAGGTGACGAGCGTGCTGGGCGGGCCGCAACCGCTCGCGTGAGGCAGGGCCGGAGGATGGCTTGACCAGCAGGCACCCCGCGGCTACGAGCTGGCTAGGGCGGCCACGGGGAGGGGTCGCCCTGACCGCGATTCCATCACCGTGCAGGTGAATACGGCCACCGGTAACCGATCGAGTAGACGGTCGAGCCAGCCGGCCAGTGCGACCAGGTGTCACTCCGCAGCCGTGCCGAGGGCCGGCGACCGCGCCGGCGGCGTCGGCAGGCGTCTTTGCTCGGCAGTCAGCTTGCACACCATGCCGCGCGGCGACGTGAGCGCGGGCTCGCCGCCCTGCTCCGATGGGTCGCGGTGATCGGGCTCATCTGCTGGTCCTTGTGCCGGGTTGCCTGCTGGTGATGCTCCCCGCTGGCCGGGGCGGCGGGGGCCGCCCCGGCCAGGCCGGGTGGATCAGTGCAGAGCCCACCGGCTTGATGGGTTGTTGTGGGCGAGGACGAGGGGACGCCGCATGGGTGAGCGGGTGTTGCGGCTGGATCGGCCGGTCCAGAACGGCGGCAGCCGCCACATCGCGTGTGTGGTGGTGTCGCCCCCGATGGGGAAGGCGTTCCGGTGGGTGTAGCCGTGCCGCTGGAACAGGTCACGGTCAGCGTCGGTGAACACCTCGGCGTAGGTGGGCAGGCTGAGTGTGTCCATCCAGCGTTGCGCTCCGGCGAGGACCGCCGCGGCGCGGCCTGGACCCCCGGGGCCGGGCGCGGCGAGCAGCGCCAGGTGGTTGTGCGGCTCGCTGGGGCGCCGCGCG
This sequence comes from Micromonospora sp. NPDC007230, assembly GCF_042869115.1. Classification (NCBI taxonomy): domain Bacteria; kingdom Bacillati; phylum Actinomycetota; class Actinomycetes; order Micromonosporales; family Micromonosporaceae; genus Micromonospora; species Micromonospora sp. NPDC007230. The sequence continues at coordinate 34,893 of NZ_JBIAFE010000016.1, forward strand.
GCAAGGGCTTGGTCGAACTGGAGGAACCGTTCCTGGTGTACGCCGCAGGCGTCGGCGAGCCGGTCCGTGTAGCGGGCTGGGGGTGGGATGGGCCGGTAGCGGTGGAACCAGACGGTCGCGGCCGACCGGTCTGGGAGCAGGAACGCGTCGCCGAAGAGCAGCGCGTGTTCGATCCAGATCCGGGTCACGGCGGCGAGAACGGTGGGCCTGTGTTGCTCGTCGGGGACGAGCCAGGCGCCGAGGTCGGTGGGGGAGAGGGCTTCGGTGACGAGTTCGGTGATTCGGTCGATGTCGCACCAGCGGGCTCGGACGACGGGCATGGTCATGTTCATGGGTAACTCCTGGTCACCATCGTGCTTGGGGAAAGTCGGGGAAGATTGCCGGCGTCGTCGCGGGACCGGCGCGGGCCACTAGGGCCGCCAGGGCATACGGGTGCGCAGAAGCCGTCGGTGCCGCGGGGACGGTACGCAAACGGCCCGCCGGTCAGGCGGGCCGGGTCCCCGGGCGGGGCGAGCGGGACGGGAGAGCGTCGCCGCCGGTCGGGTGGCAGCGGTGCCCCGCCAGGCTGGGCGGCGTACACACCGACGTCGGCGTGTCGGCCGGGTTCCCGGGGACGGCGCCGGACGAGCCGGATCCACTGGTGCCGGGGGTAGGCGTGGCGGGCGCGGAATCCGCGTCCGGCCGCACCGGGTACGGCCCGTCCGACTCGGCGAGGCTCGGCAGGGACGAAAGCTGCGGTGTGCTGTGCCTGTCCGTCGGGATGCTGCTGAGGGCGGGCATCGAGGCAAGCCTGGCCGGTGCCGTGACCGATCCGGTGGCAGGCCCGCTGCAGCCCAGGCCAGCGCACGGCAGCGGGTCGCCGACCGGGCCGGTCGGGGGCGTCGCCGCGGGTGGTGGCTCGGCCGGCAGGCTGGTGGGCGGGTCCAGAAGGTCCGTCACCGGTTCGAGGGGCTCGAGGACGGGATCCAACGGCTTGAGTACCGGTTCCAGCTCCCGCAAAACGGGGGACAGGATCGGGGAGAGCGGCTGGGTTACCGGGGTGAGGGCGTCTGCTACCGGAGCGACCACGCCGGCCCGCACCGGGTCGGTGACCGGGCGCAGCGCGTCGGCCACCGGGGTGAGTACCCCGGACCGGACCGGCTCCGTGACTGGACGGAGAACCCCAGCCACCGGCGCCAGCACTTCCCCGCCACCCGGCCGAGTGGCCGGGCGGCCGACGCCGACGGCGGGCTTTGACGTACCGATCTGGACCGGGCCGGCCGGCGGTGGGGTGACCTGGTTCGCCGGCCAGGTTGCGGGCCGGGCTGGTGCCGGTCGGGGGATGGCTCCGGCCGGAGGGGCGCCGGGAGCCGCCTCATCGGCCGGCAACCCCGGTACCGGTGGTGATGCCGTCGTGTCGAGGATCGGGCGGAGGATACCGGTGAGCAGGTCGACGGCTGTGTCCACCGGGGCGGACGGCGGCCGGTCGGCGGCGTGGGCGGCCCCGGTGGTGGCGGCCTCGTGGGCGCCCCACGCCACGACGACCCCGCCGAGCAGGAGCCCGAGGCGCAGCGCGACCCGCGTCCACCGGCCGCCTCGTCGAGTCATCCCGGCACCTCTCCCACCCTCGGCCATAGCCGACGATCAACGCCCGCACTCTACCTAATGTGGTCGACCGATCACAGGCTGACGCTCGTGGGAGTCGGGCGCGTCGCGTCGTGGTAGACGCGGCATTTCGCCCGATCCAGCTGGCCTGAGCCGGTCATGACTGCCGGAGGCAACAGGCAGTGCCAAGGGTCGGCTCGGCATGTGGCCGTGACCGGGCGGCAGAGGGCATCTCCGCGGCGATCAGTTGGGGGCCGGGCAGGAAGGGTTGATGCGTGGCGAGTTGCGCCTCGTACCCCTAGATCACCCTCATGCATTCACGAGAGAATTCTTCAGGTGAGACGATGGCTTTGGGCGATGACGCTCGGCGTGGCGGCGGCAGGGGCGCCCCTTGTCGCTGACGCCGCCCACGCCGACCCGGCCCCGCTGCCAAATGTTCCCCTGGTGCACGCCACCGTACGGCCGCAGATCGCCGAAACGCTGCTACCACAGGTGATCAAGACATCGCCGGCCAGCGGGCTGGACCTGCCGTCCGTTAAGCCGCCGGCCGTCACGCCAACCGGCCCGGCGACGCCCGTCGCTCGGCCGGCCCCCACCCCAGCGATATCGGCCCCTGCACCTTCACCCATCCCGACGCGAATGCCGCTGTCGCGACCGAGGACACCCGCGGCCGCCTCTCCACCGGCCAGCCCGGCCCCAACTGCCGCACGGCAGCGGTCGCCGGCGGCCGTAGCCGCCGATGCGCCGCCGGCAGGCCCTCCTGCGGGCCCTGCACCGTGGCTGCCGTCGCTGTGGCTGGTGCCGGCGTCCGCGCCCGCCGTAGCCAGCGTCGCCCGTGTCGACCTATCGGGGCCCTGGGCCACAGCCGACTCACCGCTGTCCACGCCACCGCTGTGCCGAGGCGCACCCGCGGCTGCCCTGGACGCCCGCGCCGTGAACCGGCCCGTGGAACGTACCCCTCCGCCGCCGCGGCGCCTCCTGATCACTCATCCAGATAGGCGACGTTGATCAGGAGAGGTCATGGAGATAGCTGTCATTTGGGTCCCCGCCGGCATCAAGCCGCTGGAGCCCGCCCTTTCAGCCTGCTTCTACCACACATGCCGGCGGGGCTACCGGTTGGCGGGGGTCGTCCGGACGCCATGGGAAACCCTCGAGCAGACGATGATCGACGGGGAGGTCGACGTGGTCGTGATCGCTGACCGGGCACACCTGCCAGCGAACCGGTCACCGCGGATCGAGGTGGCCGCCGAGCTGCCGGACCACCCGCTACCCGTGGCTGGCCAGACGCGGCAGATGGCACCACGCCGGTGCCGCCCACACGTCCGCTGACACCGTTCATGCGCCCCGCCCATTCAGGCGGGGCGCATCCATTTGCTCAAGCACTCGCAGCCAGACGACTGGAGGGGCCTGATCGCCGACCACATGGCCGCCCGGCACGCGGTATTCGCCCTGATCGTCGATTGTCTGATACGGCTGCCGGCCGCCCCGGGTGCCGTCTACTCGAGGCAGCGGCGCTAGTGCTCTGGATGGGCTTTTTGTAGGGGTAGGCGCGGCCGTCAACGGATGGCGGTGTCGGCTTGCGCCCGGACCGGCAGCACGAGCCGGGTGGCGGACAGGTCCAGCGCCGCGGTCACCGCCGGGTTCGGTGGCCGGTACGTCGGCTGGTCAACCTGAGCAAGGTCCAGTCGGATTCGGTGCCCGGCGGGGAACGTCCAATGGTTGCCGTACAACGGCACCTGGATTACGCCGCTGCGGGGGTCGTACCCGGTGAAGTCGAACCGGTAAGCGCCGCGACTGACCAGCACCGCAACGCCGTCAGGGGACACGTCCCACACCCGTGCGGCCAGCACCGCAGTGGTGGCGCCCGGCATGGCGGCGTACCGGGCTTGAGCGCGACCGATCCCGATGAGCGTCTGCCCCGTCGGCAGCGGCTGCGAAATCCCGGTGTAGCCATCGCTCGGAGAGGTGATCAGCCGGGCGGACGTGCGGCAGCCGGCACTGGTGGAGGTGATGGTGCCGCCGGCGACGGCATCGGTGACGGCTGCGTCCGGATCGGTGGCGCCCGAGGTGGGCGGCAGGAGCACCGAACCGTTGTAGTCGACGATGAGGGTTCCCTTGGCGAGGCCCTCCGGGCTGCCCGCGCTGATCGCATCCGCGGCGGTCGCCGCGCCCACGCACCGCGTGGGGTAGCTGGACACCGTGGTGCGCGCGGGGCGGCCGCCGGTGATGTTCGCCTGTAGGAATCTCCACGCCTGTTCGTTGATCGCCTGCCACACGGCCGGCGGGTTCTGCGCCCTGGCGTGCCCGATGTCGCCCACGGCGACATCGACCGGCCAGTCGCGGTCCAGGCGCTTGAGGTAGGTGAACATGCGGAACGACTCCACCGGCGGAAACAGGTCATCGGTCCAGCCCGACACGGAGAAGATCGCCGGTGTACGACCCGCATCCCGTCCGATGCGCCACCCCGGCTGGTAGTAGGCGGAGTGCCACCCGCTGAACGCTGCCCTGAGCTGCCCCATGATCGGGTCATCCACGCGGCCCGGCACGCTGTACGGCTCTCCCGCGTCGACCCTGGCCAGCCAGGCGGTGAACGGCTCCGGACCGTTGCTCTGCGGGCTCAGCGAGCCCTCGTCGAAGACACCGTTGGCGGTGCCGAGGCTATAGAGCCCGCCGATGTAGCTGGTCTTGGCGACGCCGATCGGGTTGCCGACGCCGAGACTGTCGGGCGCCCCCTGCGCCGACGAGTACAGGTCGCTGCCCCGGTACGGCTCACCAGCGGGCGCTTGGGAAGGTCCGCCCGGGTGGCCGTTGGGCATCAGCGCGTAGGCGAGGTCGGTCCACGGGTACTTGGGCACGGCGACCTGCAGACGCAGCCGCGGCAGGCCGGGCCAGTCGCTCCAATACTCGCTGCCTGCCTGAGCGGCTGCCTGCAGCCAACTCTCCCCGCCACCGTATGAGCCTCCGCTGACCGCGACCTGGTTCCGGTTGATGTCGGGATAGGCAAGCGCCACAAGGGCGGCGAGCCACTGGGTGTCGCGGATCTCGACGTCCTTGTTTTTAACTCGGATGGTGCCCGCTGGCGGGCAGGCCGACCCGCCGGGCGGCAGGCAGGTCGGCGCGGCACCGGCCGGTGTCGACGGCTGATGGCTGGCTTTCGGGCCGTTGTCGCGGAAGCCGCGGGCGGTGTAGGTGAGCACGTAGTAGCCGTGTTCGGCGAACCAGTGGCTGTTCCAGTGGTACTTGTCCGCCCCGTCAGCGACTTCCGAGGTGGATTCCCACTCGTGCTTGTCGTTGCCGAAGCCGTGCAGCAGCACGATCAAGGGGTGGATGTCACCAGTGCCGGGCATGGGCCGCGTGACATCCACATCCAGCGGCGTGCCGTCAAAGCTGGGAACCTGCGCCGAGCAGATCGTCGCCCCACCCGGATACGCAGCACAGTTCGCCCTCAGCGCCCCGGCATACGGCGACCCGTCGCCCGCCGCAGCCGCCACGGTGGGCGCTGTCCCCGGCAGGACCGCCAACAGCGCGAGCGTGCCGGCGAGGGCCACCCGGCCCCATTCCCTACGCGTTCGTGTCACCGTGATCCAGCCTTTCTACCTGCCCGCCTTGCTCCTCTCCTACTGATGTTCATCTCTGAAATGGCCAGCTCCGCAACAGCCCGTCACAGTCGGAGGGCGCTGTGACGACTGCGTGGTGGTGTCCACCGGTCTGCCGGTATCCACCACCCCGCATACGGGATCTGGCAAGGTGTCAGGTCACTTGGTGGCGATTGCGGTGAGGGTGAACGGGACCGCGGTGCCCAGCCGCAGTTGGGTGAGGACGAACCGGGCTCCGCTGGGGATCGCGCCGGCCTGCGGAGGTGCCTGTGCCTGTCGCGGATCACGCCGAAGACCGACTCAGCCGGCGTCTGGCATACCTGCACGTTCGCGCGCTAAGCATGAGGCAGCGCAGCTGGCCGATATTCATGCGCGCCTTGCAGTGCTCGAGGAGCAGATCCGACGCCATCAACAACGCGGATAGACAACTGCCTGCTCGACCCAAGCTTGCCCCGGTGCCGACGCGCGGAAGGCCTCGTTCTTGGGGGTGAACGAGGCCTTCCTGTGCGCCATACGGGAACCCGGGGGTCGAGGGCACCCGCTCCGGATGGTGGCCGCGCACCTCGACCTCTCAAACCGGTCAGCGACGCATCCGGGGAACATACTAGGCAGGACTCGCGGCACCTGCAGAGCGGGCACACGTTGAGGCAAGCCGCGGCCAGGCTGCCGGGCTTCGGCGTGCCGAACTGGACGGGGTGGGCTGGCGGTGGGGTGACCACGTTCGGCGGCCGGGGCCCGGGTTCGGCAGATCCCGGGTAAGGGCCGACACCGCTCGGCGGAATGCTGGGGGCCGTTTCCTCGGCGAGCCTGCCTTGTGCCGGTGGTGGCGCCGGCGAGCCAGAGATTGGGCGGAGGACGCCGGTGAGCAGGCTGGCGGCGGCGTCCACGATGCGGCCGAAGGGGAGGTCGGCGGCGTAAGTGACCCCGTGGCGGCCTCGTGAACACTCCACGCCACGACGACCCCGCCGAGCAGGAACCCGAGACGCGGCGCGGCTCCCGTCGGCCCGCCCCGTCGAGCCATCCCCCGCACCCCTCCGACCGTTGGCCGTCGCGGGTGATCAACGCCCGTACGCCACCGAGTGTGGTCGACCGATCACAGTGAACGGAGGATTGGTCTGGGCGCGTCGCGCCAGGCCAGGCTGTACGGGCCGCTGGGTGCCGCAGGTCGGAGAGCATCCAGGCGGGTGGCAGAGGGCCGCCGTCGGCGGGGCTGGTGCCCAGAATTGCGTTAGACCGACGGCGTTTCGCAGCTCGCACAACAACCGCTGACCAAGATGTCGTTAGCAGCCGATGACCACAGCCCCGATCCGTTCGTGTTTGGCCCAGCCATCTGAGACTTGTGCTGTAACTCGAGCCTGCAGCCGCTGCGGATCTAGAGCCAATAGACGGCACGACGGACACAGTGGCGGTAACACATCGTCACCTTTCCCCGGATCGCTCGGCTCGCAGCCAAATCCGGCGGGTACCACTATGGCCAGAGGAAGGGAATACTTCACGAGCCTTCCCGTGCTGGCACACATGAGCAGCGCCTTCACGTGATGAATGGGAAAGCTCCTCGCCCTGCCGCCGCTACTGACCTTCGCGTCACCCGGCGAACGTGGGGCACCCGTACCCTCCTGGCGGTCGGCGAGGTGTGGCAGTTGATCCAGCGGTCACGGCACCTCCGGCAGCGTTCAGGTTCACGGTTGCAGGTCAGACCTGGCGGAGGCCGGACGGGACCGCGGATCGGTGCGGGCCCGCCGTCCCGCCCGGCCGGCGAGGTGGGCCGTGCATCCGGCCGCCTCGTGTGGATCAGCGCAGGCCCGCCCTCCACCGTTACGGCAGCGCGATATCTGCTGGCTGCACGTGTGGTGGCCGGTCGCCAACGACGTGATCGCCTGGTGCTCCGTGTCGCCGTAGTTGGCGTATCGGATGACCGAAATTCGGTCACGCGGGGGCGGAAAAATCCAGCCATAGATGTGGCTCTGACCTGAGCATATTGACCGGCGGTGGTGCGTCGGCGTGGCGGTGGGGGTTGAGGGTGCGGGTGCGGTCGCTCATGATTGAGCGAACTTCTCTAATATCTGGTTTGGTCTGGGCAATGTAGAGTGAGCCGCTATGTCACGCGTTGCGGCCAGTTTTCCCGGTATCGAGGGTGTTGATGTCTGACCTCTTCCCACCTGATGCACGTGCGCTGCGCAGTGACGCAGGACGAGACGCCACTCCCGTCGCACAGCGGTCACAGCCCGACGGCCGGCTGCGAACCAGCCTTCTGTGGCTCTCGATACTGCCCGCCGCTGTCATGGCTCTGCTCGCGGTAGCTGTGGTGACGTATGTGCTCGCCGTGTCCAGCAACTCCCCGTCCGCCGCGACTGTCGCCATCCTGGGCGTCGCGGCCGCCGTCGGCGCCGCCGTGCTGCTGGTCGCGGCGAACCGCACGGCCGCACTCGCCGGCTCGATCCAGCGAAGAGTCGACACGATGCGCTCATCGGCAGCCTGGGGCCGCATGGAGGTGCGCCGGCTGCTCGAGCAGATGCACCGGGGTGAGCGGCCGGCCCTGCAAGCCCCGAACTTCCCGCCCGTCGAAGACGACGTCTTCGGGCCGCTGGAGCACGATCTGTACCAGACCCACCACGCCGCCCAAACAGCCGTCCTGCAGGCGTCGGCCATGGGGTCCCGCCGCCGGGCGGACCAGCCGGTCGAGATTTTTGTCAACCTCTCCCGCCGGTTGCAGTCCCTGGTCCATCGGGAGATCCAGCTACTCGACGAGCTGGAGAACGAGGTCGAAGACCCCTACCTGCTCAAGGGCCTCTTCCAGGTCGACCACCTCGCCACCCGGGTGCGCCGCCACGCCGAGAACCTCGCCGTGCTCGGCGGCGCGGTGTCGCGCCGACAGTGGCGCAGGCCGGTGGCCATGACCGAGGTGCTGCGCTCGGCGATCGCCGAGGTCGAGCAGTACTCACGGGTCAAGCTCATCCCCCCGGTCGAGGGCACCCTGCGCGGCCACGCCGTCGCCGACGTCATCCACCTGGTCGCCGAGCTTGTCGAGAACGCGACCACCTTCTCACCACCACACACGCACGTCATGTTGCGCGCCCGCGCCGTCGCCGCCGGCCTAGCGGTAGAGGTCGAGGACCGCGGCCTGGGAATGGCGTTGGACGACCAGGACCGGGTGAACGGAGTTCTCGCCGACCCGGAAGGGGTCAACATCGCGGAGCTGCTCAGCGACGGCCGGATCGGCCTGTTCGTGGTGTCGGCCATCGCACGCCGGCACGGCATCGCCGTGCGACTGCAGAACAACATCTACGGCGGCATCCAGGCCGTTGTCGTCCTGCCGCACGCGCTGCTCGGCGGGGAGGAACGGGAGCACGGATCGCGACCCCAGGTGCTGGCCCACCAGACGAGCCAGCCGGCGCGTCGGGAGACGGCAGCGGGGTTGCCCGGCCAAGCCCCACCGGCGGTCGCTGCCGCCGCCCCGCAGGCCGCGCGTTCTGTCCCACCTCCTCACACCGAGGCGCCAACGTTCAGCAACGGCCACAACGACCGCCCTGGCAGCCTCGGCCAGCCGGGCGGGTGGGAGCCGCGGCAGACACCGGTGGCGCCTGCCGCTCCCGCGCCGCCCACCTTCGGCCCGGCTGCCCACGCAGGCCCTGGTGCCGCGACTCACGACATCCGTCCGCAACTGCCACGGCGCCAGGCACAGAAGCATCTGGCACCCCAGCTGCAGAACGTCCCGGCCACGCGCGCGGACGAACCGCCCGTCGAACACGACCCTGCCCTGGTGGCCTCGTTCATGCAGGGAGTCACCCGCGCGGAGAGCGCGGCTGACGAGGACAGCGGCCCCACGCGACCGTAACTGACCGCTTCAGCTGACCAAGCGCCACAACTCCCAGGAGGATCTCATCATCATGCCAAGCGACGTCGCCCCGGGCCAGGCCCCTGACCTCGGCTGGCTGCTGGCAGGCCTGGTACAACGAGTCCCCCACACCCTCAGCGCGTTGCTGCTGTCCTCCGACGGATTGAAAAAGGCCGTACACGGTCTGGACTCCGACGGCGCGGACCACCTGGCCGCGATCGCCTCCGGACTCTTCTCGCTCGCCCGAAGCGCCGGCAACCGGTTCGCCGGCGACGAACAGGTCCGACAGGTGGTAGCGGAACTCGACGAAACCCTGCTCTTCGTCTCGGCGGCCGGCTCCAACGCGGTACTCGCCGTGCTGGCCGCCCGTGGCGCAGACGCCGGGGTGCTGGGATACGAAATGTCACAGCTGGTCAAGAGTGTCCGGCCGTACCTGGCGACAGCTCCACGCCAAGCCGCAGGCGTGCCGAGCACGCCCCGGTGAGAGCATGGTCGAGCCGCATGACGAAACCTGGTTCGACGATGAGGCAGGGCGGCTCGTACCCCTGTACGCGGTCAGCAACGGGCGGACCCTGCCAACGATCAAACTGGACCTGCTGTCCATGGTGGCCGCCACCGGCCGGCTGCCCCGCACAGCCCTGGAACCGGATCACGCCCGCGCGCTCAACCTGTGTACCAGCCCGACCACAGTCGCGGAGGTCGCCGCGCGCATGAAGCTGCCGGCGACCATCACCAAGGTGCTGCTGTCGGACCTCGTCGGCTGCGGCGCCGTGGCCGCCCGAGCACCCGGCCCCGCCGTCGATCCCACCGACATCTCTGTCCTGGAGGCAATTCTCGATGGCCTACGACGGCGACTCTGAGCTGATCCCCGCTGCGCTCAAAATCCTGATCGCCGGCGGCTTCGGCGTCGGAAAAACGACCTTCGTCGGCGCGGTCAGCGAGATCGAGCCGTTGACCACGGAGGAACTCCTGACCACCGCCAGCGCCGGGACCGACAGCCTGACCGGGGTGGAACAGAAGTCCACCACCACCGTGGCGATGGACTTCGGCCGCATCACCATCGACCCCCGCTACGTCCTCTACCTCTTCGGCACCCCCGGCCAGGAGCGCTTCTGGTTCATGTGGGACGAACTGTGCACCGGCGTCCTCGGCGCGGTAGTCCTCGCCGACACCCGCCGGCTGCAGGACTGCTTCGCCGCGGTGGACTTCTTCGAATCCCGCCAGATCGGCTTCCTCATCGCGGTCAACCAGTTCGACGGATCCTTCCGCTACGAACCGGACGAGGTCCGCTCCGCCCTCGACCTCAAACCCCACGTCCCGATCGTGCTCTGCGACGCCCGACAGAGCCGATCCGCGACCGCCGTACTGGTCGCACTGATCCAGCACCTGCTGGGCACTCACGCCGCCCGCCAACCCTGAACCATCAGCAACCTGACGATACGGAGCTCATCGTGACCAACGACATCGGCAGACACCCCCTGATGACTCCCGAAGACCGCGACGCCCCGCAACGCGTCCAGCGGCTGCGGGAACTCGGCATCGGGGACAGCCCAGACCCCGAGTTCGACGAGTTCGCCAAGAAGCTCGCGCAAGTCACCGGCGCCCCGTATGCGATGGTCAACTTCATCAGCGAGGAACGCCAGTACTTCGCCGGGCTCTACACCCCGTCCGCAGAGCAGGCGGGAGCCGACCCGCAGGACGGCGCGGCCGGGGAACCGGGCCGCGTGATGGACCGCGACCACGGCTACTGCCCGCACGTCGTCGTCCGCCGCAAAGCGCTCGTGCTCGACGACGTCTGCGACTACCCGAGATTCGCCGGCAACCCGGTGGTCGACGAGATCGGGATCCGCTCCTACCTGGGGGCGCCCCTGATCGACCACACCGGCGCCACGCTCGGCACCATCTGCGTGGTGGACACCGAACCGCGCCCCTGGGGCCGACCGGGACTGGAAACCATCAAGGCCCTCGCCCAAGAGCTGGTGGAGCGGATCAACCAGCGCGACCGGCGCAGGCAGTAATCAGCCCGAGCCCGCAGCCGCCGTCACAGCTGCGGCAAGCCGCTGCGACCACTGACCCTTCGAGTGCCCCAGCGCCACCTCGCCCAGCCGGAGCATCTGCACGTCAGACGTTCCGGCCGGTGCGAAGATGTGGTACGCGTCGCGCACATACCGCTCCAGCGGCCGATCGGTAAACAGACCGCTCGCGGCCTGCATCTCCATCGCGTTACGCGCCGAGTCCAACGCATACTCGACATTGACGAGTTTGGCGTTCATCAGCTCCGCGTCGCAGGGCTGCCCCTGATCGAGCAGATGCACCGCGTGGTACGCGGCCAGCCGCGCGGTCATCAGCCGCGACTGCATCTGCCCGACCTTCAACTTGATCGACGGCAGCTCGTACAGCGGCTTGCCGTAGCGGTGCCGCTGCGCGGCGAACGCCACGGTCTCTTCCATGACGGCCTGGTGGATGCCCAGCGAGACCGCCGTCAGGTTGGGCCGCCCGTAGAGAACGCTGGACGAGTAGGCCACCGCCAGCCCGTCGCCCTCGTCGCCAAGCATGTTGGCCGCGGGAACCCGGCAGTTGTCGAAGTTCAGCTCGCCGAAACTGAAGCCGTGCAGACCCATGGCCGGCTGGTGCGGGCCCAGGGAAAAGCCCGGACGGTCCGACTCCACCAGAAACGCCGACAGCCCCTTAGAGCCCGGCCCGGTCCGCACCACCACTCCGTGCAGGTCACCCACGTGGCTGTTGCCAACGAAAACCTTCCGGCCCGTGAGAATGTAGTCGTCACCGTCGCGCACCGCGCTGGCCGTCATACCGAGGACATGCCCACCTGACTCCGGCTCCGTGACCGCGATGGTAGGCAAGCAATCACCGTTCGATATGGCCGGTAGCCACGTCTTCTTCTGGGTATCACTGCCGAAGTGGACGATCTTGGCCACGCCGAGTTGCGAGGCCTGCACCATCGCGCCCATCGCGCCGCTGACCCGGGCCAGCTCCTCGATGATGATCGTTTTCGCCAGATGCCCCAGGCCCATGCCGCCGTACTCGGGACTGATCGTGACACCGATCCAGCCCTGGCGGGCGATCAGCCGAGAAAGCTCGTGCGCCACAGCACGGGAAGCTTCCATCTCCGCTACCCGGGGCCGCACTTCGGCCTCCGCGAACGCTCTGACCTCCTCTCGCAGCCGCTCATGACGCGCGTTGGCGAAATAACCGTCCATCCCCAGGACCCCCTCGTGAATTACCCGCTGACCTCGATCAAAGGCAGGTGCGCGCCGGCGCCGCTGGTTAGGTCGCCCTGTGCACCCCGGTGCAAACTCAGCGCGAGGTCTCCCGCGCAGCTCGGCGGCAGCTTCACGGGCGGCCAGGCGCCCACGCCGGGGAACGGTCGGAGCGGGCCCAACCGGGCGGTTTGCACAGGTTGTCCCGCTAGACGAAGTTTCACGTGAGTCCCAATCTTCCCATCAGTCCCATGGATTGTAAATTGAGACCCGTTCGGGTTGGTGCCCCTGAACGTCGCCAAACTCTTGTCTGCCATAGGGGTCGGCCGGAAGCTCCTGGTCCTCGTCCCCGCCGCCGCGCCGACCTGCTCCACCCGGCCGGATCCGTGAGGGGGTCGAAGCTGTAGCTGAGCCCTGAAGGAAGGGGCCAAAGTCATCCCAGCCCCACCGATCGGGCGTCGGACTTCCTGGCCATGTCGGTCTCCGGTGCCCGCGAGCCTCTGGACCGGACGGATCGTGGGGCCGACGTCCCGTCCGGCAGGATGCGACCGAGGCGCGGCCGTCCTATCTGGACGGCGTCGGATGGACGTCAGCTGTTACGGGGCGCCCTCATCGTGTAGCGAATGGGCAATCCGGTTGGCGATGTAGGGCGCTCCGGCGGGACAATACTTCGGGTGAGACTGTGGCTACGGACGAGCCGTCGTTCTCGTCGCTTTCAGCGGGGTGATCGGCGCAAGCAGTTCCGCGCCCAGGCACTCCATCGCGTCGCCGACCAGGCGGTGCACCGGGCCGAAGCTTTGGAACGAGCCGGGATCGGCCACCGGATCGGCACCGATGGGCGCACGATCGAGGAAATTACTGACATGGTGGTTGCCCGAACCGGGTGGCTACCGATAGCGGATAGCACAGCTGGCACATGAGCAGGTGGTCATCGACTGGGAATCCTCCCGTCCACAGGATGACTGCGCGTACCTGAGCACCGTCCGTGGTCTGGCCTAGCCTCGCGCCGTGCCAGACGACGAGGAGATCGTGGTCCGACGGCGGCTGTCCCGGCTGTTCTCCCCGGACACCGTACCCCGGAACGACGGCCTGCCAGACCACGTACTGCATCGACCTGCCGAGCGCCGCCGCCGTTGAAGCATGCCGTGCAGAGCTCACGGAGTTGGGCGCGCAGCGATTGGCCACGTACCGGCCGGGCCAGGCGGGCCGCCGCTGCTCGAGGGCGTAGCCACCCTGTCATCTGTGATCTCCACATGCCTCGATACCGCCCGCCTGGCGGGGGTGGAGTCGGCTTGCTGGGGCGAACACGCCAGGAGACGGTGTCCGAGGTGGCGATGATGAGGAGGATGACGACGGCGACCACGGCGATCAGGATCGGTGGCAGGAACGCGACCACGGGTGCCAGCGCGACGAGTACGACCAGACCGATCACCCGGGACAGGGCGACGCGGCTGAAGGACAGGTAGTCGAGCCGGGCGCGGCCGGCCAGGTAGATCGCCGGCCCGCAGAGGATGACGGCGGACCAGACCAGGTTGGGCGCGGCGAACGGGTGGTTGATGATGATCTCGTCGCCGACCGAGCTGAGCACGATGCCGCCGGCCATGAGCAGATGGGCGTACGAGGCGGACCGGGCGAACACTGCCGGCCGGGCACTCGCGGCGATCACGGCCGGCAGGAGCAGGCCCGCCCGGTAGAAGTAGATCCGCCACAACAGCGCGGTGATGGCGAACGCCAGCACGAGGGCGATCACCCGATCCGGCTTGAAGCCGAACGCGGCGAACTGCCCGCCCGAGGCCAGGATCGCCTCGCCGAACGCGACGATCATGAACTGCTGGTAGCGTTCGGCGAGGTGCTCCGCGTTGACCGCCTGGGTGGCGATCCGGGCCGGGCCGAGCCGGGGCAGCCGGAAATCCAGCTGGGTCATCGTGTAGCCGAGGGCAGCCGCGAACAGCCAGATCAACACCCGGACCGGGCCTGTGGTGAACGCGCCCGCAATCCACAACACGCCCGAGAAGCAGGCCCAGATGAGCTGTTGCAGCGAGCCGATCGACACCTCCCGCCCGCGCAGCGCGACCGTGACGAAGAAGGCCCGGCCGATCTGGATGACGACGTAGGTGACAGCGAAGGCCAGGCCGTCCTTGCCGAACGCCGCGGGGACCGCGCCTGCCATGATCAGGGTGCCTAACGCGATCGGGACGATGACGAGCTGGATCGCCGGCTGGGCGGGGTTGAGGCGGTTCGTGGTCCAGGCGGTGAAGACCCAGACCCACCAGAACGCGGCCAGCAGGATCACGGTGTGCAGGGCGCCGAGCCAGGTGAGGTTGTGGAACAGGGTGTTCGACAGCCGGGTCAGCGCGAACACGAAGATCACGTCGAAGAAGAGTTCGACGTAGGTGGCACGCTGCGGCTCGGCGTGATCCCGCAGCAGGTCCCTCGTGTTGCCGGCGGTCATCGCAAGCCCGTTCTGTCGGCTTCACGTTATATGCCATCAGTCGTACCATGCATGATGCAGGTCGGGGCACGCCTAGCTGCTTTGGTCGACGAGCGTCTGGCGGCAGCGGGGCGGACGCACTGCAACGGGCCGACGCGTTGATCGAGCAGTTCGTGCATGGCCGCGTGCCGCCGCCCGGACCACTCGAGTGCAAGCACCCCTTATCGCCGCGGACGAGCGTCGAACTGGTCGCGGTCGTACCGGCAGATCAGGCGCAGCCGGTCGTCGGCGAACGGGGGCCGACCGGGTGCCGATCATGGTCGCCACCTCGCCATTCGGCATGGGCATCGACAAGCCGAACAGAGAGCAGTTGAGCCACCCCTGCGGGCACTGCGACAACTGCGACGGCGGCACCTCTGAGGTGTTCCCCGAAGACGGCCGTTCCCGCTGCACCGAATCGTGCGGCACGCCAAATGGGGATCAGGCATGGTCCTCGGCTACGAACAGGACTGCATGACCGTGCTGTTCGACGACGTCGGCTACAAGACCCTGTCGGTATCCGTCGTGCAAGCGCACGGCCTGCTGGCACTCGACACGAATCGCCGCTGACCAGCTAGCCTCTTCGCCCGCCGCGCCGATGCCGCAGCGATCAGTCTGCTGCGTCCTGTGTGGCGGGGCGGCGCGTGCGCCGGTCGAATCGGCCCCATGGGGGCGGTCGCCACGGCCGGCCCCACCCCGATTGTCATGATCGTGACCTCGCTGGAACCGGCGTACCACGTCCCAGTTGCAGAGGTCTCCTACGCGCGGCCGGACTTAACGGTCAGCGCGTTGAGCACGCCGGTGACATCGAGAACCCGGTGGACCTGGGGGCTGGCGTTGACCAGCGAAAGGTGCCGTCCGTTTGTCGCCGCCGTGTTCCGCGCGGTGATCAATGCGCTGATGACGCTCGAGTCGATGAAGGTTACCGCGGCCGCGTCAACCTCAACGACGTCAGCGTTATCGACTGCCGCTTGCAGGAGGTCCTGTAGCCGTGGGGCGCCGTTCATGTCGATTTCGCCGGACAGCACGACTGTTCTGCGGTCGCCTTCGGCGTGGATCTGGTGCTGCCAGGTCAGGTCCGGATTCATTCCTGCTCACCCTCCATCGCGGACGCGTCAACCTTACCGTCCGCCCTGGGGGCAGCGGATTGCTGCGCCGCGGCGGCGGCCGGCTGACGGGTCAGGCAGGCGCTCACTGCGGCGGTGACGCCGTCGGGCCTGCGGGTCAGCATCAGCGCGCCGGCCAACTGATGGGCAAGCCAGAGCCCCCGGCCGCCCGGCACGTGCGCCGGCGGCAGGTCCACGGGCAGCGCGTCACTGCCCGCGCCGTGATCGGTGACCTCACACACCAGAATGTCGTCCACCTGCCGAAGATCCAGGTGTCCTGACCCGCCACCGTGGCGTACCGCGTTGGTCACCAGTTCATGAACGGCCAGCACGAAGTCATCACCGTCGTCGCCGGACAGGCCAGCGGCCGTGACCCGCGCGGCGAGGAGGTGCCGCAGCGGGGTCACTGCCTCAGCGGTGAAGTGCTGCGACAGCAGCACGACCGGTCGGGCCGGGATGCACCCGCTCACCTGATCGTCCTCGCCGAGCTGCCGGTCGTTCATGACTGGCACGCTACCTATCCCGCGCAGTTCCGCCACCGTTGCCGGAGGCAAGTATCTGCAGGTTACAAGCCATGGACTCTCATGTAATGGACTCGGGTTAGCGGGCGGAACCGGCCGCGGTGGATGGGAGTGCCCGACGTGTCCGTCTGATGGCCGCGCCTGGCGCCGGTGCCCAGGTCTCCACCTCTGAAGCGCCAGGGCTAACCTGCTCTGGCGTCGTTGGGAGGCTGGTCGTGGCCGGTCTTCTCACGTGCTAAGAGTTGCGACCAGCAGCACGAGGCAGCCGGCTAACAGGATGATTCCCCCGAACAGCGTATAGACCGCGAGTGATCCATGCGCCGCGTCTGGCGGTGAGTCGTTCACGACGGACGTGTCGTCGTCGATCTTGACTGGGGCCGGGTGCGCCGCCTTCCATGCCGGTCGTCCGGTGGGTACGGATTGCGAGTTCAGCGCCGGCCACTCCGGGGAGGAATAGTGCGCTCGGGGCGGCATGCTGTCTCCAGGCTGCTCGCATTCGACGCCGAGCGGCCCACCGGGGGAAGGGTGTCGATGAGCCGCCCGGGCGGAAGGGCCAGATCGCCCTTCACCTGTAGTAGGCGACACCCAGTTCTCTCACATCACATCGATGCTGGCGCTGCACATTGTCCTGTCACCATTCGCAGACTTCCGGCTGGCGGCCCCGCCGCAGTCGTCGCCGCTCGGTCCGCCGGCGCCTGGTCGACCAGATCGCCGTCGTTGGCGGCACTCTGACCCCCACCCGGGGCGGCTTCGGCCGCTCCGATTCATCGGGAGGCGGGAGCTTCCGCGTTGCGCGGGCAGATTGCGTCTGAGAGATGATTGCGCTGCCTCGCCGCCGGTTAGAGAGGGTGCGGTGCATGGTTCCTGGAGTCGACAGGGACGAGGAGGTCCTGAATGCACCCGCACCACGTGAAGGCACTTCTCATGTGCGCGAGCATGGGGACCCTAGTGAAGTACTGCCTTCCCCTGTCAGAAGAGGTACCGGTCGGATTTCGCTGCCAGCCAAGCGATCCGGTAGATGGTGACGGTGGACTTCCGGCGCTTTGCCCGTCGTGCCGGCTCTTGGCTCTGGACCCGCGACGGCTGCAGGCAGAGGTTGCTGGGCAGATCGCACGGGGTTGGGCTCAGCACGAGCGGATCGGAGCGGTGGTCGTCGGTTGCTAACGACGCCGATGGCCCGGGCGGGAGGAATAGCTCTCGCGTCGCTCTCCAACCGACCTCCTGGAGTCCCGTCGCAGTTGATGGCCGGCAAGCGGCATCAACGCGCCCCAGGCGCCGCAGCCGCTTGGGGGAGCAGGACCCCCATCACGATCACCATCTGCGCACGGTCGCTCACCCAAATGTAACGACACGGACGGGTGTATCGCTTGTCATGAGTGGAAGGTCGAGGTGCGCGGCCTCGAGGCAGACGACCACTTGTCCCGCTCACCCGAACAGCGCACCAGACGCTCCGTCGGAGGCAACTCGGTGGCATATTCAACGACCCGCACCAATCCAACGCGCCGGCGTGGCCGCCATGCGGCCGTATCCGTCTGGAACCAGCCAACGCAGCTGCTGTGGCAACTCCATCGGCGTTCACGGCAGGGGCCGCCGAGCGTCGTGTTTGCCGTGACCGTCCTGCTGGCCATCAGCTTCACCCTGATCGTGGCGATGTTAGCCCGATGACCTCGTGCCGACTCGCGGCAAGCACTAGCAGACCTGCACCGAAAAATCGTCCCCGTCCGAGCAGACCTGCTCCCAGCCACCCGTGCAGCCCTAGGCCCAGGCATTCAGTCCGCCGCCACTGGCGAAACGGTGCGGCACCAGTGGCGGTCTGAAGGCTGGGGTGGTGTCGGCTACCGGGATCACCTGCGAGGCAGGTAGAAGGCGTACCGGCCTGGATGGCATTCCGCAGGATCGGATCCGAGGGGACCATATCCCGCGGGTCGGTTCGATCGGGCGGCGAGACTCGGGATGCATTTGAGGGCGACGGCGCAACGGCTGCCGCATCACCGGTCAGGGTTGAGGTTAGGGTGCCGCCCGGCGTCGCGGCCATGTTGGCCTGTGCCTCGGACGATGATCACGGGCCCATTCCGTCATTTCAACGACTCCAAACTCGACGGTCAGGACGCATTTCTCCGAGCTGTCGGCGATGCGGCCTGGTCGTTTCCTCGGTGCCGATGGCGCGTTGACCATCTTGGGGGATCGCCCACCATGAGGGAGTCCTGGTGGTTCGTCCGTTGACCCCGATGCCGGCCGTCGCGTCACCGCCCCCCGTGCAGCGGCGCGCTGGGTTGGAGCAGTGAGGGCCGTGCCGAGACGGCTGCTGGATGGCCGCTACCAGTGCGAGGAGCTGCTGGGCAGCGGCGGGATGGGTGAGGTGTGGCGCGGTCGCGACCTGCGCCTGGACCGCCCGGTGGCGATCAAGGTGCTGACCGCGGCGGGCCTGAAGGAGCCGATGGCTGCGGAACGCTTTGACCGCGAGGCCCGTGCGGCGGCCGGGCTGACCCATCCGCACATCGTCGCTGTCCACGACTTCGGCACCGAGGAGAACGACTCCTACCTGATCATGGAACTGGTGCAGGGACGGAGCGTGTCCGCACTGATCGCCGACGGCCCGCTCACTGTCCTGCAGGTGTTGTCGATCGCCGTGCAGACCTGCGACGGGATCGCCGCCGCGCACACGGCCGGGGTGGTGCACCGTGACGTAAAGCCGGGCAACCTGATCGTCACCGCCACCGGCAGCGTGAAGATCTGCGACTTCGGCATCGCCCGCCTTCCCTGGGCAGAGGGGGAGAACACCCTCACCGAGCCGGCGACCAAGCTCGGCACCAGCTCGTACATGTCTCCGGAGCAGGCCCTCGGCCAGCCGGTGGACCACCGCACCGACCTGTACGGGCTGGGCTGCACCCTCTACGCCATGCTCGCCGGCGGTCCGCCGTTCGCTGGCGAGCCGCTCAGCGTGCTGCATCAGCACGTCAACGAGCCACCCCCGCCGCTGCGCGAGCGCCGGCCCGACGTACCCGCCGAGCTGGACGCCCTGGCCGCCGAACTGCTGGCCAAGGATCCCGCCGACCGGCCGTCCGGCGCGCTCGAGGTCCGGGACCGCCTCGCAGCCCTGCTGCCCCGGGCCGGCACGCCGCTTCCCCTCGTGTCGGTCACGCCAGCGGACCCGGGCCGGCCGGCACGGTCCACGCCGGTGACCGCTCTTCCGCCCAGGCGGGACGCAGTTGTCCCGGCACGCCCCAGGCCGGGCCTGGCGCGGCATCGACGCGAGGCGCTACTGGCGGCGGCCGTGCTCGGCGTCGCGCTGCTCGCCCTGACCGGCGTCACGCTGCGCGACCGCGACGACCACACCTCGGTCACTGCGCCGACCACGCCACCGGCATCGGCCACCACCGCCGTGGCGCCCCGCGTGCCGGCCGTGCCGCTCACCATCGCGCCCGCCACGCCCTCGCTACGCACCGTCGCGTCCGCCGCCCGCAGCCCGGCCAGCCCCACACCGAGCCCTCGGGCCACCTCCCGTACGCCGAGCCCCACTCCACCCGCTGACCCGATCGCCGGCATGCGACGGTCGATCCAGGATCAGGTGGAAGCCGGCCGGTTGAACCCTGATGCCGCAAAAGACCTGCACACCAAGGTCGACGCGATCGCGAAGGAGATCACCGAAAACGACCCAGACCAGGCCGAGAAGCAGCTCAAGAAACTGCGCGAAAAGCTCGCCGAGCTGCGACGCGACGGCAAGCTCACCACCGACGGCTACAACGCCCTGTCCGCCAACGCCGACCGGATCGCCGCCGACCTGCAGTAAAGACGTCGAGGTAGCCCGCCGCCGAGCGGATGAAAGAGCCAGCAAGAGCCGTCTTCCTCATCGCATTCTCCGCGAGCTAACCCGCCGCGGCGTAGCCCACTGACGAGGTGCCCATGGGCAGCACGGAAGCTGACTCGACCCGAGCTTCCACGCCGTCGACCAGGGCGACCTCGTTCTCATCCAGTCCTCAAGAAGTCGACACTCGACCGCTGACGCTGAGAGATGCCGCGAGATGTTTCCGCAGGCCAAATGGGGATTGGGCACCAGGTAGACCGAGGTGGGCAACTTGATCTCGTAATGCCAAGGTTTCGTCCCCTGCCTTCGTTGTGCCTGATCTGCGCTCTGGGGCCCGATCCGGTTGTGTCGACGATGGCGGGGAGGGACGCGTATGAGTGGCGCTCGCGGTGTGGGCGGACGGGGCTGGAGGGGGGGTGAGTCCGCCTGGCAGCGACAGTCCCGAGGTTCTCCGGCTGCCCGCCTAGGGATGCCTGATGCGGTCGTAGGGTGCCGGACGGAGATCGGGCTATCGGTGGCGGGCCGCGGGTCGTCAGCGGTAGCAGCGCCAGGCATACGGATCGCCTGGAGTCGACGTTCGTGCGTAGGCGCCCGAACCGTAGGTGTCGCGGCAGGCGACGTCCATGTCGACGGTGGACGCGGAGAGAAGTCTCGTGCATTGCCAACGGCCGTCGTTGCCGGGCTCCGCTGAGCTCCCGGCGGTGTGTCGATCGCAGTACTTCTGGACCATGTTCGCCACTCCGTCGTTGCTCGATGGGCCGAGCAGGGGTGGACTCGGGCTTCGGGTCTGGGCCGGTGTGGCGGAACGTGTGACCGACGGTGCGGCGCTGGGCGTGGCGGAACGGGTGACCGACCGTGTGGCCCTGGGCGTGGCGGGGGAGCTGCGCGGGGTCGCGGAAGTCGGTGTCGCCGACGGTATCTCCGGGAGGGCAATAGGCATCTCAGACCCTTCCGGTGGGATGGTGGCTACCACCAGCGGCCGCTCGCCTTCCGGCGGCTGGCCCGACCCCCAGTTGAACGCCAGAGCGCAGACCAGCGCCCCCAACGCGAGCCCGCCGACCGCGACCAGCCAGCGCCGCCGACTGGTCGGCCGCGGGCGGGCATCAAGCTCCGGGATGTGGAGCACTTGGGTCGGAGAGTCGTCGACAGGCTCGGGGTCCTGCGCGGCGGACGCGCCGTAGCGGTACTGGTTGGGGCCGGCGTGATCGTCGTGCGGGTAATGCTCCTCTTGGGCGGCGTAGCCCACCTCCGGCAGGATGTATGTGTCCTGCAGTGCGGCATTCGCGTCCTCGTGGAGTGGGCCGGCATCGATCGGTCCGTACGGCGCTTGGGCCTGCCGTTCCTGCCACGGGGCCTGGTCGTGCTCGTCGTACCGGTAGGGCTGGTCGGGCTCGTAGTCCGCCGGTGTGGGTTCGGTCACCGGGTCGGACCCCTGGGGCGCGTACTCGTGCTGACGGTAGGCACCGTCGTACTGCTCGTATTCCTCGTACTGCTGGTCTGCCCGGTGCCTTGCGTGCCGCCCGTCCTCCGGGTTCGTATCCGCGGGCTGGTACGGCTCCTCGTACGGGTCCGACGCGTTCTCGGGCCACTGCGGTGCGGCCGCCTCCGGCCACTCGTCGTGCGTGTCGAAGTCGTCTGCTGCCGGACTCGCTAGTTGAGCGATCCAGCTGTCTACGTCACTTGGGTCGTCGTGAACTTGGGCAGCCCCATCGGCGGGGCGTGCGGTCGATCTCTCGGCCACGGTCGCTGGCCTCCTCTGAACGCAGAGGTGCGGACAGCTAGATGACCATACTCACCATCAGCCAAAAGTCCACCCGGACCATCCGGCCAACAGACGACAGACCACCCCCGCTGCCGTCCGGGCGTTGCTGGATTGAGCTGGCCAGGACCGAGCGATCGTCGACCGCGCGCTGCCCTCAGCCACCGGCCACTCCACAACATGCAGCAGCTCCCGAGACTCAGACCACGCCCCGGTGCCGGCGACCTGGGAGGTTGTTATCGCGCCGCCGAGCTTCACCGGGAGGTGGGGTCTGGACCGTCCGCTCGTCGACGGTGAGCGGGTCGAAGCGGTCGGCTACATCGGCAGGAGTCACGACGACGAGTTCCGTCCGGTCGTGTTCTGGTTCGAGGACGGTCAACGGTCACCAGGTGCTCGGCAGTCAACTGCCGGCGAGGCCGCTGCCGGTTCCGTATCCCGAGAGCGATGCGCCGGCAGCCGACCCAGGCCAGGATGCGTCAGCTGCTGCGGAGGATTCCGAGGGCACGTCTCCGATTGTGGTGTGGGGCACGGTCGGCGTCGCTGGTGGTCGTCGTTGTGGGCGGGGCGCTCTACCTACGGGCACGCTCGCGCCGGGCGTGAGAGCGCTCGTCATGGACGACCTCTTCTCCTGGCTTGAGGACGGCTGGTTCGCCGAAGCCATCCGTGGCACGGCCTACCTATTTCCGGTGCTCGAGAGCATCCACATCATCGGTATCGCCCTTCTCATCGGCCTGGCCGCGGCCTTCGATCTCCGGCTGCTGGGACTTGGCAGGCAGAAGCTGCGGGTCACGACCATGGCCAACTATCTCCTCCCGCTGTCACGCCTCGGGTTCGTGATCGCGGCGGTCACCGGCGTCCTCATGTTCCTGCCCGGCGCCAGCCTCATGGCTGATCGTGGCAGCGCTCCGTGGAAGCTCGGCCTCATCCTGATCGCAGGCCTGAACATCCTGAGCTTCCACAGGCGCACCTACCGCAGTGTGTCGGACTGGGACTTGGGCGAGCCATCGCCTGTGCCTGCCCGGATCGCCGCAGTCGTCTCCCTGACGTCGTGGACGGGTGTCACGGTCGCGGGCAGGCTCCTGGCCTACACCTGAAGCCACAGCGGACAGACCCGTCAAGAAGACTCAACGCCGTATCGCTCCGTTTTGACCAGATCGGCGCGATGGCGCCGTGGCCTCGGTGGTGATCGCTGCTCTGACTGCGGCCAGATCGAGAGTGGCTCGATATGGTGGCGGCCTACCGGCACCGACGACGACCTAAGGGACGTCTCCTAACTCGGGGCAGCTTGGGCGAGGTGATCCGGGAGATCCGTGATCGATGGCTGCTGCGTGTTGCTGGACGAACTCGACGCGGGAGGCGACATCGCTGCGCGGCAGGGTACTGAGCTGGTAGCCGTGTTGGGTGTAGGCGGCGATCATGGCGTCGTGGGTACGTACGGCTTCGGCGAAGTCTTGGTGTCGTTCGCTGTCCGTGGTGTAGATCTGCGGCCAGGGCGGGGCGATGAGCACACGCTGGTGGTAGCGGAAGAGCTGCGCTGCGGCTGTGATGTGCGCTGGAACGGGCTGGCCGAGTAGGAGGTAGTAGCCGACCAGGTCGGGGATCCCTCGGTCGAAGAAGACGGGTCCGGGATGTTGGCTCGCTTGGCGGTAGGAGCGGATTTCCCAGCTGAGCATGATTTCGGCGAACAGTCGTGAGTCGCGGGTGTGCAGCGCCTGGCCTCCGATCGATAGCTGGTCCTGGATGATCTGTCGCCCCGCTTCGTCGACGCAGGCGTAGCCAGCACGCCGCAAGCTATCGATCAGCGTGGTCTTGCCAGCTCCCGGACCGCCGGTGATGACGATGTACTGGCTGCTCACGTTGTCCTCTCTGATATGCGTCTACTCCTCGTGGTCCCGGCGTTTGTCCGCTGAGAATGTTGATCGAGGATGCGTGGGTGCAGGTGATCTCCGTAGCCCGCCAGGAGTGGATCTTCCCGTTCACGGGGCTGGCTCCCGCCCAGTTCCGCAGGCTGGTCCGCTTGGTCGCCGAGCATGGCGGGGACGGGATCGCTGACCGTCGGCCGGGCCGGCAGTGGGCCCTCGAACTTCCCGACCGGGTGCTGCTGGTGGCCGCTTACTGGCGCACGAACCTGACGACGCGGCAGATCGGCCCGCTGTTCGGAGTGTCGCATTCCGCCGCGCACCGAGTCATCGACACCCTTGGCCCGCTGCTGGTTCTCGCACCTGTGCGCCGCCGTCCGGTCGACCATATCGCCGTCGTGGACGGGACCCTCATCCCGACGCGGGACCACCGCCTTGCGGCGCCGAGCAAGAACTACCGGTACTCGACGAACCTGCAGGTGGCCATCGACGCCAGAAACCGCCTGGTCATCGCCGTCGGCGACCCTCAGCCGGGCAACCGCAATGACACGATCGTCTATTGGACCTCCGGCATCGACCAGAAGTTGGCCGGACGGCCCGTCATGGCCGACGGCGGCTACCGCGGCAACCCCGAGGTGGTCATCCCGTACCGCAAGAACCGCGACGGCAGCCCGCTACCCCCTACACAACATCGCCCTGACCTGGTGACCACAGACCCAGCCGCAGACAACGTCTCCACACAGTTACGAGACGTCCCTTAGCTGGCCCGTGGGGCGTACATGATGACGGCGACGCCGACGAGGCAGATGGCGGCGCCGATGATGTGGTAGCGGTCGGGGCGGAACTTGTCGACGACCATGCCCCAGGCGAGGGAGCCGGCGACGAAGATGCCGCCGTAGGCGGCGAGGATGCGGCCGAAGTTCGGGTCGGGTTGGAAGGTGGCGACGAAGCCGTAGAGCCCAAGCGCGATGACTCCGGCCGCAATCCACAGCAGGCCCCGGTTTCCCGCCAGCCCTGCCATACCAGCCAGGCGCCGCCGATCTCGGCGCGCGCGGCGATCAGGAACAGCAGGATCGAGCGGACTGCTGTCATGCGTCCGACCGTGGCGTTGCTACCTC
Organism: Micromonospora sp. NPDC007230; assembly: GCF_042869115.1. Taxonomy (NCBI): domain Bacteria; kingdom Bacillati; phylum Actinomycetota; class Actinomycetes; order Micromonosporales; family Micromonosporaceae; genus Micromonospora; species Micromonospora sp. NPDC007230. The sequence goes on from NZ_JBIAFE010000016.1 coordinate 59,764, forward strand.
GCGCTCGCGCTGGTCGCCCTATGTGCAGGAGCAGTTGCCGCTGGCGCAGCCGGTGGTGTGGCGGCGCTTGCTGGCCCACCACCAGGACAGGCCGGCGAGCACGGCCAGGGCGACGGCGACGCCGGGCAGGAAACGGTTGACTGCGGCCCAGCCGGCACCACCGAGGACCCCGGCAGCCAGTAGCGCCGGCAGCACGCAGCAGGCGGCGCAGGCCGCTGCGGCGAGTCCGGTCATGCCGGAGGGGAGCAGGCGGGGCCGCCGGTCAGTAGTTGTCGGCTCGGTCGTTGTCGGCGTACGGGCCAACGTGCCCAATCGGGTACGCCCGAACGTGCACAGGTCCATAACGACGCTCAACGATTGGTCCCTGAGGTCCGCCACCCTGCCGTCGATCGGGCCATCAACTTCAACGACGCTCGCTGTCCGAGCCGAGCCAAGGTCGTTATAACTGAGGGTGACTGTTTGGTGCCCGAGCCGCCGCGCGTGTCGTGGCCATGAGCGTGCACTGATCCAAGATCGGCGCGCGGCGAGCCAAGCTGTCGGCCCCCAATGGGAGGCTGGTCATCATTGCTGACGCAGAACACGCAACGTACCCGGAGGTTCGTGGAGGTGGCCGAATGAGCAGCCAAGAGCCGAATGCGGATGACGTGATGACCCTTGCCATGCGAGAGCGTGGCGACTTCGCCGATTTCCTCGGCACGCTGACCCCACAGCAGTAGGAGGCGCCGAGCCTGTGTGATGGCTGGACCGTCCGGGATGTGATCGCTCACGTGATCAGCTACGAGGAACTGGGCTGGGCGGGCACGATCAAGCGTTTCGCCCGTGGCGGGTTCGTTTTCAGCAAGGCCAACGAGATTGGCATACGTGAGTACTCCCGTAGCCCGCAGGAACTGATCGATCTGCTACGTGCCCACCAGCGGCCCAGAGGGGTGACCGCCGCGCGCGGCGGCATGATCGCCCTCGTGGACGGGATGATCCACCAACAGGACATTCGCCGCCCACTCGGCATGCCCCGCGAGATACCCCACGACCGTCTGCGAACCGCGTTGCGGCTAGCGCTGACCGCGCCGCCTATCGGCGCACCCAAACGAGCCCGCGGCCTCACCCTCGTCGCCACCGACCTGGACTGGTCACGCGGCTCCGGCCCCGAAGTACGCGGCCCAGGCGAAGCCCTTCTCATGGCCATCGCCGGACGCGGCCACGCCATCAACGAACTGTCAGGCCCTGGCCAAGCCCTACTCGCCGAGCGAACCTGACAACCACACATCGGCTAGAAGCGGATAGGCCATACGGTCGATGCCGGCTCACTGGTAACGGAACGTCACGATGGCCGCCCGCTCGTACCTGTAGGTCTCGCTGAATCCGCTGGCCGGCTTGCGGACGGTTGAAGGCTCGGACGCGCCTCCGCCATCTGCACGACACTGTGCACGTTCAGCTGTACCTGGCTGTGCACGTTGACCCGTACGCCGACAGTCGTTCCTTTCGGCGAGTTCAGCGAACGGCAGGGGGCAGCAGGCGTTGCCGGCGCAGGCGATCAGGTCGTCGCAGCCGGCCGAGATGGCGGTCCGCAGGGTGTCGCGGATGACGGTGAGGTCGGCCACCTTCTGTTCCACCTCGGCGAGCTTGTCCTTGGCTCGTGCCTGGAGGCCGGTGTCGGGTCGGCTGCTGTGCTGGTGTCGGCCGGCGGCGAGCAGGTCGGCGACCTCGTTGAGGGTGAAGCCGAGGCGTTGTGCGGTCTTGATGACCCGCAGCAGGGTGACCGTCTCGGGCGGATAGAGTCGATGCCCGCCCGGCGACCGCTGGGGGGAGGTGAGCAGTCCGCGGCGCTCGTAGTAGCGCAGGGTTTGCAGGTTGACCCCGGCCGCGTCGGCGAGCTGGCCGCTGCGTAGTCCCGGTCCGGTCATCGCTGAACCCGGACAGCCCGTTGGGCGAGGGCATCCAGCACGTCGACGTGTGCCGCGGGCACCCGGACGTCGAGCGTCAGCGAGTTGGAGTCGGGCCGTGCGATGTCGAACGTGAAGAATGTGCAGCAGGACGATTCACGGGCCGTCAGGTCCCGCGCCGTCTGTTCGACCTGGTCCGCGCCGTCGAGCTGCAACCGCAGATGCTGTGCCGACAACCGGTCGGCACTCCGGGCCGCGTCCCGGAAGAACTGATCGAACTCGGCGAGCCGCAGCGGCCGCTCGGCCGTCGGCAGGGTGCACGCGTCCGGCACCCAGGAGCCATCCGTCGTGACATGTTGGTCGCTCATGCAACGACGGTAAGCCTGTACCTAGGTATCAGATGCAAGCCCTGGTTCCGGGCAAGGACCCAGGCCCTCGGAGGTCAGACACGGCCAATCCCGATGACCATTGGGTCGGCTACCGCCACGGTTGAGAAGCCGCTTACCAGCAACGACGGCAGTTGGGAGCCCACGGGCGCCATACCGGTCCCTGCTCCGCGACCATGGTGTCGCCACCGATCCGATCAGCCCAGGCATTGTTGATGGGGCACGACCTTGCCGGCGTGGCCCGTGCGGCTGTGACCTGAGCGGATGCCATCGCGGGCACACGCAGAACCGGGCGGAGGCCCTCGGCAGCGCCGCTCAGCGGGCCCGCTTCGTCGCCCGCTTGCGGGGCGGGGTCAACAGGTCGGCGATCGCCGCGATCGCGGAGGGCACGAGCCGGTAGTACGCCCAGACGCCGCGCTGCTCGCGTTCGAGCAGGCCGGCCTCGGTGAGGATCCGAAGGTGATGGCTCACGGTCGGTTGGGAGAGACCAAGGGGCGCGGTGAGGTCGCTGACGGACGCCTCGCCCTCGGGAGCGGACTGGATCAGGCTGAGCAGTCGTAGCCGGGCCGGGTCGGCGAATGCCTTCAGCACTCCCGCGAGCCGCTCGGCATCGGCACGCTTAATCGGCTCGCCAGCAAGCGGCGAGATGGCAGGCGTAGCAGTTTTCGCAGTTCCCACGCCTTCCATCGTTACACGAACACCATCGATACACCGGTCGAACCAGTACCGGCCACCGTCAGTTTGCGGGCAGGGAACCGTGATGACCTGCCCCGGCCGCCGGCGGCCGGACGAGCGAATGTCGACCCCCGTCCCACGAGTGACCGGGCGGGCAGCGCCGGCGGGTTGGTCAGGCGGTGGGACGAAGTTCGGTGAGGAGCTTCTCCACCCGGGTGCGGATCTCGTCGCGGATCGGGCGCACGGCCTCGATGCCCTTGCCGGCGGGGTCTTCGAGTTTCCAGTCCTCGTAGCGCTTTCCGGGGAAGACGGGGCAGGCGTCGCCGCAGCCCATGGTGACGATGACGTCGGAGGACTCGGCGGTCTCGTAGTTGAGGAGCTTGGGGGTCTGGTCGGTGATGTCGATGCCGACCTCGCGCATGGCCTCGACGGCGGCGGGGTTGACCTGGTCGGTGGGGGCGGAGCCGGCGGAGCGGACCTCGATGGTGTCGCCGGCGAGGTGACGGAGCCAGCCGGCGGCCATTTGGGAGCGGCCGGCGTTGTGGACGCAGACGAACAGGACGGTGGGCTTGTCGCTCATTCGTGAGATCCGATCAGACGATGGTGGGGCTGCGGCGTTCGATGAGGGTGACGTCGCGCCAGGTGCCGTGGTGGCGGCCGACGCGTTCGCGGGTGCCGACGGTGCGGAAGCCGCAGGCGGTGTGTAGGGCGAGGCTGGCGGTGTTCTCGGGGAAGATGCCGGACTGGATGGTCCAGATGCCGGCCTGCTCGGTGGAGGCGATCAGGGCGTCGAGCAGGAGCCGGCCGACTCCGCGGCCGCGGGCGTCGGGGTGGACGTAGACGGAGTGTTCGACCACCCCGGCGTAGACGCACCGGTCGGACACGGCCGAGCAGGCCACCCAGCCGAGGACCCGGCCGGCGGAGTCGACAGCCACCCAACGATGGTCAGGCAGCCGGGTCGCGGTGAACCGCCCCCAGGTCGGTGGCTCCGTTTCGAAGGTGGCGTGGCCCGTTGCGATGCCGAGCCGGTAGATGTCGAGCACGGCATCGGCGTGCTGGTCGCCCATTGCGGTGATGGTGATGCCGGTGGTGCTGGCGGGAGCGGTCATCGGTTCTCCTGGGCAAACTGCGGCACGACGACGACGTCGGCGGAGTCGGCGGCGTCGGGGTACCAGGCGGCGAGGGCGGCGACGGCGACCAGGCCCCCGACGAGCTGGGCCGCGATGAAGCCGGGCATGGACGATGGGGCGATGCCGGCGAAGGTGTCGGTGAAGGCCCGGCCGATGGTGACGGCCGGGTTGGCGAACGAGGTCGAGGACGTGAACCAGTACGCCGCGCCGATGTAGGCGCCCACCGCGGCGGGGGCTGCGGCGGTGCGGCCGCTGCGGGCGAGGGCGAAGACGAGGACGACCAGGCCGGCGGTGGCGACCACCTCGGCCAGCCATAGGTTCCCACCGGTGCGATCGGTGCGGGACCAGGTCGCGGCGGGCAGCCCGAACATGAGGTCCGCCAGGACCGCTCCGGTGATCGCGCCGCCGGTCTGGGCTGCGGTGTAGGCGGCGAGGTCGCGGCCGGTCAGGCCGTTGCCGGCGCGGCGGCCGAGCCACCAGTCGACGGCGGACACGACCGGGTTGAAATGCGCCCCGGACACTGGCCCGAAGATCAAGATCAGCGCGCCCAACGCGAGGGCGGTGGCGACCGCGTTCTCCAGGAGCTGGAGGCCGACGTCGGTGGGGGAGAGCCGGGCGGCGGCGATCCCGGAGCCGACCACGGCTGCAACCAGCAGTGCGGTGCCGGCGAACTCCGCCGACGCCCGCCGGGGCAGGGCGAGGCTCACGCGGTGCCGCCGGCGGCCGGGGCGGCGGAGACCTCCAGCAGCGCGCCGAGCTGCCGGAACGCCTCCGGCCTCACCCGGTACCACACCCAGGTGCCGCGCCGCTCGGAGTCGACCAACCCCGCCTCCCGCAGCAGTTTCAGGTGGTGGGAGATGGTCGGCCCGGACAGGTCAAACGCCGGGGTCAGGTCGCAGACGCAGATCTCGGGAACCGAGGCGATCATCGACATCAGCCGCAGCCGGACCGGGTCACCCAGGGCCTTGAACATCGGCGCGACCACCGTCGCCTGATCGGCGTCCATCGGGCTAGCGGCGATGGGGGAGCAGCAGGCGACCGCGTTGAGATCCACCACCGGCAGCGCTTGTTTCGACATGCCTCTAGGTTGACAGATTTCAAAACAAGGTGCAACGTGGGTCCTGCTTCGAAAATCATCTAGGCAAGGACGAAGCGATGATCAAGCTGTTCCGTCGCCGCCACGTCGACGTCCAAGGCGTGACGTTCTGCGAATCGTGTGGGCAGGTGTGCACCGCGGCTTTCCGCGCCGACGCCCGCTACGAGCGCACCCGCACCACTGCTCTCACCAACTACGTCCGCTGAACCCGTCAAGAGGAGAAATCATGTCGCGTGTCCAACTCGCTCTGCGCGTGTCCGACCTTGAAGGCTCGGTGGCCTTCTACTCGAAGCTGTTCGGCGTCGAGCCGGCCAAGCGTCGCCCCAGCTACGCCAACTTCGCCATCGAGAACCCGCCGCTGAAGCTCGTGCTCCTCGAAGGTGAGGCCGACCAGCCCACTGTCATGGACCACCTGGGCGTCGAGGTGTTCAGCACCGACGAGGTCAACGCCGCCACCACGCGCCTCACCGACGCCGGTCTGATCACCCTGGAAGAGAACAACACCGAGTGCTGCTACGCACTCCAGGACAAGGTCTGGGTACGCGGCCCCGGCAACGAACCCTGGGAGGTCTACACCGTCAAGGCCGACTCCCCGCAGTTGGAGAAGACCGCCGAGAGCGACTGCTGCACCCCGGCTGCCGAGACGGAACCCGCAACCAGCGGAACCACGTCAAGCTGCTGCTGAACGTGCGTGTGGGTGTGGGTGCCCGGCGGCCATGGCCGCCGGGCACCCACACCGCCTTCACGCGTTCCTATCGACAACGGCGACAGGCAGCAACAGGAGGCGTGCTCGGTGCCCACTTCGGTGCCTCCGAAACGGTCAGGCCGCTCCCACAGCAGGTCGGCTCAAGTCACTCTGGCACTGATAGCAGGCTGTGCGTCTTCCAGCCACTAAATTCCGATCTTCACTGCTGCTGCCCATGGCCGCCATCGTTGTCGTTGCTTCGGCCAGCTGTTTGTCCCAGCCCACCACCGACATCACTGCGCCTGCGGGCAGCGGTGAGCATCGCGACCAGCGCGTGTGACTGCGTCCAAGAGCCGTCCTGCTGCCGTGCCAGGGCCAGATCCAGCCCAAGCACCCGCAATTGGCGAGCGCGCAGAAGGCCGCAGCACGTCAACCTGACGTCTATCCCAGGTCCCACGCAGTCCACGAGACGACCCATGGCCGCTTGAGTCGCGTGGCCGGCAGCGGCTGATCCCCGAACAGCATCGCTCCTACCGTCTCGGCCGCCGCCCGCATCTCCGCCCCCGCGTCCCGCAGCGGATCACACACCACCAGCAGGAGATCGCCGTGAACGACTGTCTGGGCGGCGTGGCCCGTCTGCTGTCTGATCAGCGAACGAATCTCCTTCCGCAGAACGGCAAGCTGGTCACCGGGCACCTCCCGGACCTCCGCGTACCCGTGCTCGCGCACCACGTCGCACACCACCGGCGCGCCGACCGGGACTCTGCGGTCGACCGCCGGCGCGGGGAACAGGCGGTCCATCAGCATCAGACACCGTCGGCACGTCGGCGCGAACGCCGGCTCCCGGTACCTGCTCAGCGTCCCGCCGTCACCACCGACCATGAGCGCCCAGACCCGGCCGCACATCGTCGTGCCTCCCAGATCGGCTCTCGCAGCGCCTCGACGTCATACCGCCGCCCGACTGCCTCCCGCTCGCTGTCTCCGCCCGTGAGGTAGTGGTGAGGTACGGCGCCACGGCCTGGTCCGTCGGCTTCTGCCGCCGTACGAGGTGCACGGCCTCGCCTCCGCTGACCGCCACGAGAAGCAGGACGGACTCCCCGGCGGTGATGACGTTCGGTCCGTGCAGGCCGTCAGGCATGCCAGCAGTATGCCCACCCCCGTTTGATGCCGGGCGGCCACACGCGAGGGTTGGCCCGGCCTCCAGAGCCGCTGCCGTCAAGGTCGTCGAGCACGTCGACGCGGGACCGCATCTGCCGTTGTCGCCGGCATGGCACAATCTTCCCGCCTATACGGCGAACAGCTCGTCCGTCCGCTCGTTCCTGCCGCCTTGCCCACCCGGCCGCGCCGGTGCCCGAGGCCGATGCCGGCACTGCCTGTTCACGTTCCTCCGCCGGTGTTCGCCGCCTCCGTCACCAGCGCGAGCTCGACCGGCCGGCCGGGGGCGGCGGCCGGCGTGCGGAACGGCGGCCCACCGCGGATCTCCCGGTGGGCCGCCTGAATCCCCGTCATGGGATCCGTGTGTGACGCAAGGTCAGTCGACGTCGGTGCCGGGCAGGGCTGCGCCCGGCACGTCCTTCGGCAGGTAGATCTTGGCGTCACCCGGGTAGGGCAGGTCCCAGTTGTGGGCGTCGTACCACGTGTACCGGTTCATCAGCTCCGGGTTCGCGTAGTCGGCCTGCGCCCACTTGCCGGTGAGGCGCTGCTTCGAGGCCCACTTGTCCCACGCCTCCGAGTAGGAGACGAAGCTCGCCGGGACGGGGCCCTGGAGGGCGGCCGCGTTGGCGCCGGTCGGCGTGTCGAGGCCGCACGCGGGCGCGGTCTTGATGTTCTCGGTCAGCGAGATGTTGTTGGCCTTCGCGGTGTACGGCGTGAGGTCGGCCTTGGGCGTGAAGGCGCTGTACATCGGGGTGGCCGCGGCGACCTTCTGGTTGAGCGGCTCCGCACCCAGGATCTGCTCGATGGTGCGGACCATGTTGATCTGGGAGTAGTAGGTCGAGACCGTCTTGCCGTGGACGGCGTACGGGCTGATGACCTGGATCGGGGCCCGGTGGCCGTCGACGTGGTCAGGGCCGGCCTGGCTGTCGTCCTCGACCACGAAGATCGCGGAGTCCTTCCAGTACGGGCTGTGCGAGATCGTCTCGACGATCTTGCCCAGCGCGAGGTCGCCACCGGCGACGTTCGACCGCTGGGACACCGGACCACCGGTGTGGTCGTCGGAGAGCCACACCATGTTGAACTCGGCCGGACCGTTCTTCTGGAAGTCGTCCTTCCAGATCTGGTAGCGGTACAGATCGGGGATCTGCATGTCGAACGGGGGTGCGGTCGGCACGGTGATGTTGTTGAGCGAGGGGATCGGCGAGCCGTAGTTGCCCTTGAGCGCGGGGCTGGTCAGCTGCGCCGGGTCGCCGCCCCCTTCGACGTTCTGCGCGGCGCAGTAGTACTGCTGCCAGGTCGAGCCGGCCGGCTTGCCGCTGGAGGAGTAGACGAACTCGCCGAAGTTCTTGGCGGTGTGGCCGGCGGCCATGACGGCGGTCCACAGGAAGCCCGAGCGCTGGTGGCCCAGCACGTCCTCCTGGGTGTCGTAGCTGCGGACGTACTCGCCGGCGCTGGACTCGGTGTACTCCGGGTTGTCACCCTGCATGATCCAGTTGTGACCCTCGGCGGAGTTGGTGCCGATGTCGTAGGTGTTGTCGTAGAGACCGAACTGGCGCGAGAGCGCGTGGATGTTGGGCGTGACCTGCTCGCCGAACTGGGCCAGCGACGGGTCGCCGTTGCCCTCGGGCATGTCGCCGTGGATCTGGTCGTAGGTGCGGTTCTCCTTGACCAGCATGAAGACGTGCTTGATGGGCGAGGGGTCGCCGATGCGCCGGGGCACGGGCAGGGGCGCCACGTTGCTGCCGCGGACGGCGCGCTTGACGTCGCTGTCCGCGCCGCCCCAGCCGTTCTGCTTGAAGACCTGCGGGGTGTAGGTGTCCCTGATCTCGCTGTCGGAGGGGAGGGTGAAGCGGGTCAGCGAGGCGGTCGTGGCGTGGGTGCCGTGGCCGGTCGCCGGGGTGGTGCCGAAGCCCTGGTTGTAGGTGATGGCCGGGCCCCGGGCGTCGATGCCGCGGCGGTTGGCCACGACGATCTGGTCGTCGACCGCGAAGACGTCCTCGGGGTAGTAGTCGGTCGGGACGAGGCCGACGTAGCTGACCGGGTCGAGCGCGCTTTCGCCGAGCTTGTAGACGGCGATTGCGTTGACGCGGCCGAGGCTGACGAGCAGACGGCCGTTGTACACGGCGATCGCGTCGGGCTCGTAGCCGACCTCCGAGCTCTGCCAGGGCTTGGTCTCGATCGTCTGGACGACCTTGTCCATGCTGGTGTCGACCACCGAGATGGTGTCGTCGTTGGTGTTGGCCACGTATAGCGCGCTGCCCTCGAGGTGCATGTCGGTCGGGTGGAGACCGACCTCGATCTGGCCGATGGGCGCCGCGGCGTTGGCCGTGTCGATGACGCTGAGGACACCGGTGGTCGAGGTGCCGAGCACCGGGTCCGCCGGGACGTTGGTGCCGTAGGACTTGATGGTGTCCTCACCCGGCTGGGCCAGGCGGCCGCCCTCGTCGCTGACGTAGAGCTTGGTGCCGACGAACTTCAGCTGACGCGGCGCGATGCCGACGGGGTAGGTCGCCTTGATGGTGCCGGCAACCGGGTCGATCGCGACGACGGTGTTCTGGCCGTTGACGGCGGCGTACAGCGTGCTGCCGTCGGGCGAGAACGTCATGCCGGCGGTGAGCGCCTGCCGGGTGGGGCCGGTCAGGTTGGGGATCGCGATCTTGGTGCCGGCCGCCAGGGTGCCGTCGGCGTTGACCGGGAACCGGGTGATGCCGGTCGCGTTCGGCATGAAGAGGAACTTGCCGTCGGGGGAGTAGAGGGGGCTCTCCTGGCCGACGGTGTTGTCGGACGGACGCAGGTTGGCGCCTGAGGCGGTGCCCGCGCGGAAGATCAGCTGGTAGGTCTCCAGGTCGAAGATCTGCAGCGAGATCGACCGGTCGTTGGCGGTCGCGGCCAGGAAGCGGCCGTCGGGGCTGATCGTGGAGCCCATGAACTTGCCGTAGTTGGTCACGAGCCGCTCGCCGAGCGGCTTGATGATCTGGTTGGAGGAGATCTGCAGACCGTCGGTGTACTCCCCGCCGACCAGGTTCTCACCGAAACCCATGGTGGAACCGTAGGCAACACCACCCGTGACCGTGACCGCGAGGGCCACGCCGCCGGCCACGAGGCCGGTGGGCAACGAGCGCAGGAGGCGACGACGAGGCCGCTTCACGACGCGGTTGCGCCTTACATTCATCTGGTTTCCCTTCACTTTGTAGTTGCCAGCAGGTCGACGACTCCGTCGAACTGCCACAGCGGGTTCGGTCGGTCACCCAGGGGGGTGGCGACCTGGAAGAACCCGTTGACCTCCTTCGGCCCGTCGCCGTCGGCGACGTACCGTCCGTCCGGGGTCACGTCGAGCTGGTAGATCGCGTTGCCGGTCGCGGTCGTACCAGGGAGGGTCCACGTCACGACGCAGCGCCAGTCGGCGCCCGGACCGTGGTCCTCGACGCGCTCCCCGGCCTTGTCGCACTTGGCCGTGGCGTGGAGCTGCTCCTCGGTGACCGCCTGCCGGTTGAGCTGCTCGGTCTGCAGGACGTACAGGTGCGAGAACGACGTCGCCAGCGAGGCCTCGAGCTTGGGCCGCTCGATGCCCGTGCCGTTGGCACCCGTGGTCACGGCGACGACCACGGTCGTGACTGCGGCCAGGCCCGCCAGCGGGGCCAGACCCGCGACCAGGAAGCGGCGGCCCATGCCGTCGTAGGCCAGGTCGGTGAAGTCGCGACGCACGAAGAGTCGGTAGGCGAGGTAGGTGGCCAGCGCCGTCCAGGCCAGGCTGACGGCGAGCCCGATCCACAGCGACCCGAGCTGACCTGGGGCCGTGAAGAGGCCGCGGTAGGTAATGAAGGCGTTCATCGGCGTCGCCACCCGGAGCGCCACCGGGACCGGCATCAGCTGGACACCTTCGAGGATGAGCGCGATGACCACCGGCATCAGTAGGCCCAGCGGGGAGCGCCCCAGCGCGACCGACCCGAGCAGGCCGACCGCGGAGAAGGCGAGCGTGGGCGGGACGATGGTCAGCCAGCCGAGGAGGACCGTCCGGGTGAGCTCACCGGAGTCCATGATGTGCCCGTCCAGTCCCGGCATCGGCTGGGTGCCGAGCGCCAGCAGGCCGCCGGCCAGCGACGACACGAGGAGTGCGGCGAGAAGCGCCAGGGTGACGGTGAGCGCGGCCATGGCCTTGGACACGAAGATCCGGCGGGGCGAGCGCACCGCGACCATCAGGTGCCGCCACGTGCCGAGCCGGTCCTCGACGGCGAAGACGTCACCGGCCACGAGACAGGTGAGCAGGGGCAGCACCAACGTGCCCATGAATTCGAGGATGACCAGGGAGCCCGCCCAGCCGGACTGGTTCATCCAGCGGCCGTAGACCGCGTCGGCGGGAAGGGAGGTCTGCTGGCTGATCACCGCGGTGTAGATGGCCGGGGCGAGCAGGCACGCCAGGAAGACCAGCCGGACGCGCCACTGCGAGACCAGCTTGACCAGCTCGAACGTGTAGCAGCGGCTCAGCGCCACGGGCTGTGGCTGCGTGCGGACGGGGGCATCGACGATGGCCGCGGTCATCGGGAGGTCTCCTGGAGGTCGGGGGTGGAGCCGGTGCTGATGTCGGCGTCTGGGCCGGGGCCGGTGTCGGCGTCGGCGCCGGTGAGCGCCAGGAAAGCGGCCTCCAGAGGGGGCACGACGGGGCCGAGCTCGCGGATCGCGATGCCCGCGCCGACGAGCCGGGCGACCAGGTCGTCGAGGGCCGGCTCCGGGCCCCGCACGACGAACGACTGGTCGTCGTACTGCGACTGCGACTTCCGGCCCGCGACATGGCTCAGGCCCGGGATGTCGGCGGCGAGCCGGCGTGCGCCGTCGGCGTCGGTCGTGACGAGCCGGTAGTCGAGCTCGCCGCTCTCCGTGGCCAGCTTATGCATCGGGCCGGAGAAGACGACCCGGCCGGTGGACAGCAGGGTGACGTCGTCACAGAGCGCCGCGAGGTCGTCCATGCGGTGGCTGGAGAGGACCACGGTGCCGCCGGCCTCGGCGAGGTCGGTGAGGACCTGGTGGACCTGTCGCTTGCCGGCAGGGTCGAGGCCGTTGGCCGGCTCGTCGAGGACCAGCAGACGCGGCTCGCCGAGCAGGGCGGCGGCCAGCCCGAGGCGCTGCCGCATGCCGAGCGAGAAACCGCGGACGCCGTCACCCGCCACCTCGGTGAGTCCGACCCGGTCGAGCAGCTCGTCGACGTCGGCGGAGCGGCCGGCGCCGCTCCGCAGGGAGACCAGGGCCGCAAGGTTCTGGCGCGCCGTCAGCTCGGGATACAGACCGGGGCCGTCCACGAAGCCCGCGACGCCGCCAGGCACCGACAGGATGCGCCCGACCGGTGAGCCGAGGATCTCCAGTGAGCCGCCGTCGGCCACCGCCAGGCCCAGCAGCATGCCCAGGAGAGTGGTCTTGCCGGCGCCGTTGGGCCCGACGAGCCCGTGGATCTGCCCCTCGGGGAGGTCGAGATCGACCCCGTCGAGGGCGATGACATCGCCGAAGGTCTTGGTGATGCCGCGCGCACGAACGGCAGCAGCTGGTTGCATCGGGGTCTCGTCCCATCTGGCCGCGAGCAGCCAAAACAGTTGCCAACTCCAACTTCCTTCGACGGCGAAGCTAAGGAGTCCAGATGACCTGACCCGATCGATTTGCTGAACGTATTGCAAACGTCCAAATAAACGCCTAATACTGCAACTACCGCAAAGGACTCAAACGCCTTTGCGGCGCCATCGTGACCAGTGCAGGGCTTGGCGCATCACGGCACGTCCGCCTTGGGCGAGGCGGGCCGCCAGGCGGCGGATCTCGTTGCTGCTGAGCGGGACGAGTTCGTCTGCGCGCGGGATCGCCGCCACGGCCAACCCCACCCGCTGGCAAGAGGTCAAGACGGGCAGTCCGTGCCCGCACCACGCCAGGGATGACGGCGGCTGGGCCGCATAGCCCTAGCAACCGCCGTTGATTCAGTCCTCAGGAGAGCGGCTCGTGGACGTGTTGATGTCGGCGCTGGTGGGCAGCGGCGGGATGCGGCATACACACCGGCTGGATCGAGGCACGCGTCCGGGTGTTGCCCGGGCCTCCGGCGGAGGTCGACGCCGACTGGGACGCGATCAGCGAGGCGACCCTTCTGGAGTCCCACCGGCAGGCTGTCGGTCGTCGGCCTGATGGGTGGTACCTCGCAGGCCCTCACCGACGTCGCACAGAGGTTGTGCCAGACGCCGGCCACGACCTTGCCGTCCAATGCGTGGACCTCGTTATCGACGGAATGATCCGCTTCGCTGACGCGGCAGAAGCACCCGCGCGGCCACTTTGCCGCTGTTCGGCACCGCGACGATCGGTGCGCGAACGGTGGGGCCGGGTGTGGGTGAACGTGGCCGGTGAGGGGAGCCGGTCAGGTGTCGCGGAATCGGAGCAGGAGTGTGCCGGCCAGGAGTGTGCCGGCTGACCATGCGACGAGCACGGCGAGTCCGGCCCAAGGCCCGATGGGTAGGTGGCGCAGGTCCGTGGTGGCTTGGGTGGCCAGTCCGGCGTCTAGCGCGGGGATCATGATTTGGCAGGGAACGTAGGTCACCAGGGCCAGTCGTCCACTAACTCCCCAACGTCTTCGCCAGGCCAGACCACAAATGCTTCTGCGGCCGTCTCGTCGAAGACCAACTGAGGGCCTGCGACTGACGCTAAGCCACATACGGCACTCAGTGCCGCAACGGAGTTCGGCTTACGGAAGGTCACCGTCTCCACCACGGCATCCGCTGGAATCGGCGGCAGGCTACCTGCCTTTCCGGGTGAGTACACGCTGACCTCCCCCCAGATCCAGTCCGCCAGTGCTCGCGCAGGTGCTTGGGTCCGGGCACTCCGGCAACCGCGAGCCAGTCTTCTTGCCGACGATCTCGAACCAGTTCGTCCCGTGGCAGCCCGCCGACCGGAGGGCGTTGAGAACCTCGGCGGGGGCAAGGGCAGAGTCTCCGGCACCCCGTCCGGAGTGCCTCGCGCGAATCTCGCCGACGCGATCCACTCCGACATCCCGTTCGCAGAGAGACCGTGCAGCGGAATTACGAAGAGCGACCAACTCACGCCGCAGTTTCCCATCCAGGGGCCGCTGGCCAAAGGTTAGGCGACACCGGGATACAAAAGGGTCCCTGCGCGCGCTGGAATCGACTCCACCGCTACGGCCTGTACTACACGGCGGGAAAACGGGTTCGGGCGGGTTTGTCAGCTCGGGCAGGATGTCGGGGTGATCTTGGGGGAAAGGGGTGCAGCGGCCGGTGCTGGAGGAGGGTGGGCCGCTCGGCGCGGTGCGGCGCGCGGTCGACGGTGCTGCCGCAGGCGGGTGGGAGGCGTTGAACCGTCTGGTCGAGGTGCTGCTTGAGGTCGACGCTGCTGGTGATGAGGCGGTGGCGCGGTCGGCGTTGGCGATCGTGACCGGTGTTGCCGGATTGGTGACGCGGGTCGACGCCCACGCGCGTCAGGGACCGTGGTACGGCACGTACCAGGAGTCCGCGGTGCGGCGGGTCAGGGTGCGCTTTTCGGGTGTGACGTCGGGGCCGGTGGCGATGGCGTTGGCCAGTATGGACGGTGATGGGCGGGTCCGGGAGCGTGCGGTCGCGGCGATGGTCGCTCGGCCGTGGCCGGAGGTGATGCCGTTTCTGGTGTTGCGTACGGCGGATTGGGTCAAGCCGGTGCGGGATCCGGCGCGTTCCGGGTTGGCGCTGCTGCTCGGGGACGATCCCGGTGCTTATCTGCCATCGGTGCTGCCGGTGGTGCTGCGTCTCGATGTTTGGGTACGGGGTGGTTTCGCCGTCACTCAGGTACGGGCGGCGTTGCTCTCGTCGTCGCCCGAGGTGTGGCGCGGGCTGTTCGGCTCGGATGGCCGCCGGCAGCGGCGGTTCGTGTTCGACATCGCTGTGTCGCAGGGATGGCTGCGTTTGCCGGACTATGTGACCAGCGCCGAGACTGACCCGGATGTGGGGATTCGGGTCCGGGCGGCGGAGGCGGCCTGCCGTGAGGCGGTCTGGACCCGCCGGCTCGATGTCCTACGCCGGTTAGCCGGGTCGCGGTGGCCCGAGGTGCGGGTGGTGGCGTTGACCGGGCTGGTCCGGGTCGGCCACGACTCTGACGTTGCCGTGCACCTGGATGATGATGCGCCGCTGGTGCGGGCGGTGGCCCGGGACGCGGCCCGCCGCCTCGGCATCGACGCGCGGGAGCACTACCGGCTCGCGGTCGGTGCCGCGGAGCCGCTCCTGGGGGCGATCGCCGGACTCGCCGAGACCGGCTCGGCCGCGGACGCTGCGCTGCTGCGGCCGCTGCTGAGCCACTCGCTGGCCAAGGTCCGCGCCCAAGCGGTCAGGGGTCTGCGGGTGCTGGATGCTGTCGGTGTCGGGGAGTTGCTTCCGCTGTTGCGGGATCCGTCGCCGGCGGTGGTCCGGGAGGTTACCGCCGCACTGCGGCCGCTGGCCGGTGCGGTGCCGCCGGGCTTACCGTGGGAGTTGCTCGCGGACGGCCGGGTGGAGTTGCGCCGCGCCGGCTACCGCCTGCTGCGTGGCCGCGGCGTCGACGTCGAGTTGCGCGCCGCCCTTCTGCTGGCCCTCGACCCGGATCCCCGCCTGGCCGGACGTGGCAAAGCCGACGTAACCCGCCTCGCGCGAGATGCCGAACAAATGACCTGGCGCCGCAGCCCCCGGCCGCAGCTGTCGGTAACCGCGACGCAGCACGCCGCACTGGTTGCGCTGGCGGCCCGAGGGGCGACGGTGCTCGGCGAGGACACCAGCCGGAAGCTCGCCACCTGGCTGACGCGTACCCGCCCCGGCGGATGATTGCTCTCTCGGCCGAGTACAGGCCGGGAACGTCGACTGTCCATGCGACGTCGACTGGCCTGGGGCGGTAGCTTGAACACGACAGCGGAGGACGCCAGTGGATGATCGGACCGGCGATGCCGTCGATGAGGCTGTCCTCGCGTTCGAGAGTGCTGCGGTCCTGGGATGGGTCATGAACTCCTCGTTGGCGATCACCCACCCGGTGCGTATTGAGATCGTCGATGGGAAGGGCTGGAACGCGCGGCTCCGCGACGGCCAGCCCGATCCGGAGGCGTGGCGGTTTCTGCTCGATCTGGGCGGCCCGTACGATCTGCGGTTCCCAGATGGGAGTGTGCTCGAGGTCGACGTCGCGGGTCTAGCAGATGGTCCGTGGCATGCGGTAACCCGATGGCGGGGTGCGACGCCGTGACCGTCCGGCGGCCCGTACCCTGCCGGACTCGTCCCCTCGTTGCTGACGGGTCAGGCCGGAGTGCCGCCACTCATGGAGGTCCCAGCCCGTTCCGGCCCCGGTGTGTCGGGGTAGCCGGAGCGCGTTACCGCACTCCGGCTACCCGACACACCGGGGCCGGCCAGCCCGAATCCCGCTAAACGATCACTTCGAAGTCAAGCCGGTGGATCGGGGCTCAGTACACCGTTCCGTTGGCGCGCTGGCCGGGCGAGCGGGACAGCGAGCTGATGGTGTTGTGCTTGACCCAGCCGCCGGTCGCCGAGCCGTCAGGGCTTCGGTTGATGGACACCCCGTCGGAGTCCGCCTGGCTCGAGGAGTAGCTCATCGACTGGACCGTCGCTCCAGCCGAATTCCGCAGGATCACCTGGTCACCGCTGTTGGACAGGTTGAGGCCGCCGGTGCTGGCTGCCACCGCCGCGATGCCACCGGGGATCGCGGAGCCCGCGCCGAACACGGTGATCGCCTTGCCGGGCTGCAGCGTCGTACCGGCCGCGAACGTGTGCCGCACTGCCGACCCGTCCCGGACGGTCCAGCCGGCGATGCTGATTGCCGTGCCACCGGTGTTCACGATCTCGATGGCCTCGCCAGCGGTGCTGCTGCCCGGTTCGTTGGCCAACACCTCGTTGATTATGACGTTGGCGGGTCCGCCGTCACCGCCGGCGGTGACGGTGACGTTCTGGGTCGTGGTGTGGGTGGCCCCGCCGTTGTCCGTCACGGTCAGCGAGACCGCGTAGGTTCCGGCCGATGCGTAGGTCACGGTCGGGTTCATCGCCGTCGAGGTCTGGCCGTTGCCGAAGTCCCAGCTGCGGCTCACGATGGTGCCGTCGGAGTCGGTGCTGCCATCGGTGAAGGTGCAGTTGAGAGCGGTGCAGGAGTGCGTGTACGACGCCGTGGGCGGCTGGTTAGTGCCGCCGCCACCGCCGATGACGAAGTCGTAGCGAGCCAGCACCGGGTAGTGGTCGCTGGTCGTCGTCGTGTAGTTCGGGACATAGGCCTGGGGCTGGAAGGCGGTCGCCGAGCCGGCGACGTACTTCGCCTGCACCTCGTTGGTGGTGAGTTGGTGGTCGATGAAGTCCGGGTAGCTCGCCGTCGACGACACGCCCGCCAGCGACAGGGCCCGCGTCGGGAACGTGTAGCGCGCCGCGTCGTTCACGAAGTTGGCGTAGGGCGAAGCCTTTCCGGGTGTGATAGAGGTGTCGACGTCGTCGTTCCAGTCACCGATGACGAAGACGTTCTGTGTGGGGTAGGTCGTGTCGAGGTAGGACTTGAGGGCCTGCGACGCGGGGTTGCGCAGGTTCCACGCATCCTGGGTGGACCCGGACTTCGCGTGCAGGACGATGAAGACGAGGTCACGGGTGCCACCGTCGAACGTGCCGCGCAACGTGAACTCCACCGGCGGGCGGCCGGCGAAGTTGCTGTTCTGGTTGGTCAGGATGACCTTCGCGCTCACCAGGGTGGCCATGCTGGAGCGCCAGACGAGGGCGACCTTCTGCTCGGTGTTGCTGAAGTCCGAGTAGTACTGCGCACCGTTTGTCACGATCGGGTCGTTGGCTACGACCCCGGTGTACCCGGGCATGCCGGCCACGAGTGTGTCGAACGCCGAGGTGCTGACAACCTCGGAGAGACCCCACACGTCCATGTCGGCGCCCGCCATGACGTCGCGGACGTTCTGCTGCTGAAGCGCCTCGTTGGTCGGGCCGAAGTCCGGCGCACCGAACCACTCGACGTTCCAGTTGCCGACGTCGAGCTGTGTCGGCGATCCCTGCGACGGAACCGAGGCGGCGGCATTCGCCGCGGGGGTGGCGGCGAGCGTTACCAGCGTCACGGCGGCAGCCAGGGCCACCCCTGTGAGCGCGCGGAGCCTGAGTTTCATCTACAAGAGACCCTTCCGAGTTGGCGTGCGGGACTGGCCCGCAACCATGCTGTTGGCGGGCTGAGGGAAGTGTCCCGGCCCGGCCCTCGGGCGTAAATGGCGCATGCTGAAAACGTGCAGCCACGTGTGGGCGAACATTCGACTGCCGGACCAATCGACCGGTTCGATCGACGGCTGGCCGCAGTGCGCGAGGACTTTCTCGACCGCGGAAGTCGTGAGGCTCCGCCGCCGAGGACTGCGACTGACGGCTGGGAGCGGGCCTTGGGCATCCCGCACCAGGCGGCGGGCCTGGTCGCGTGGGCACTAGGCAAGAGCGGCAGCGGAACCCGCATCCTCCTAGGACGATTCTTTAGTGAGGGTGTCCACCTCGACAGCCTGCGAGCCTTGCGGATCGCGGTAGCGGTAGATCGAGTAGGCGGACCGCGGCGCGCTGTGTCCCCTGATCGACGCGTCGACCGGTAGCACCTGGACGGACACGGATGGATGGTTCGCGCACACGGCGACGACGTGCCGAAGTTGATCGGCGACAACTACGGGGTCGGCCGCACATCGCCGGATTTGCGATCTCATCGATGACGGCCTCGTAGCGTGGCCCGCCGGCGGCGAGCACCAGGCTCTGACGACGAGCGCGGGCGGCGACGGCGGCAGCGGGGTCGAACCCGTCGCCGTGGCGGGCGGTGTCACTGGGTAGCCGCGCATCGGCAAACGCGGGCGTCTGGAGCAAGCCGGGAATCAGCCGTTCTCCTCTCGCCAGGCGCAGCGTCGAACCTGCCAAAAGGTGCTATGCATCAGCGCCGTATCAGGCTGCATTGGCAGGGTGAACGCCTGCCACCCCGGTCCTTCAAGGTCGTTGGCAATCAGCCTTACAACATCATTTTGCGTGGCAACTCCTGACCACAGGCCAAACCAGGCGCGCGTTGGCACTGAACCGGGCTACGGAATTGACCGTGACGGCCGCTGTATCGGCCGCTGCACGCGGTGCAATATTTTCACACGAGACGTGATTGGTCCTCGCGTTTTGCATGATCCCCGTCCCGTTGGGCGGGGATTTTTGCTGGGGCGGCGAGGAAGCTCCCCGCAGGGGTGAGCGCGTAGATCGCGGTGTCGGATTCGACGGTCCAGGTGTGCTGGACGCACATGATGATCATGTTGATCGTTCGCAGGTAGGCGTTCAACCCCAATGAAGCCGCCCAGGCCCCCTGGCGGGCAGCCAACGCCCCGCACATGGTCGCCCTCGTCCGCGCCGGCGCCACCGTCGTCAACGGCCGGCTCATCGAACGACCCGAAGACACCCTGGCCGCGTAGTAGCCACCTCATCCGCAGGTCTTGACGATTCCTCCGCTTGAAGCTCTTCCCGCATGTGGTGCGTCGCCCGTCTTCAGCCCCAGGGCAGTGGCTGTCTCTCGATGTGCAGGTGCGCCAGAACCCGCTCGACGTAAGCGAAGGTCTTGACGGCCTTGTGCGCGGCCTGCATCATCCTTGGCACATCCGTGAAACATTGTTTCACTACGTGAAACAGGAGGTGTCGGTGGAGATGCACAGCGGCGATGAAGTCGCCCGGACAGCGGGGCGCGATGTGCGCCCCCTCGGCGCCTGGGCGGCGCAAGCGGTCTTGATCGCCATCGCCGTGTACGTCGTCATCTCAGCCCGCGCTTTGGGCATCTGGCTGCCGCAAGGCCCCGGCCCCGGCTTCTTCCCGCTGGTCCTGGCGGTGGCCCTGGTCCTGTTGAGCGTCGCTTGGTTCATCCAGACCCGTCGTGCCGCAGCCGGTAGCTCCGCCGGGGAGGCCTCTCCGTGGAAGCAACCGGCGGTCACCATCGCGTCTCTGGTGGTGTTGGCGGCCGTTCTGAACTTCCTCGGCTTTCAGGCCAGCATGTTGCTGTTTCTGCTCTTCCACCTGAAGGTCATGGGCCGGCGCGGGTGGCTCACATCGATCGTCATTGCGGTGGCAGGCAGCATCGGCGCGTTCTATCTCTTCAATGACTTCCTGCTGGTGCCTCTGCCGTATGCCACCGTGCCGCCGCTGAGCTGGCTGGGAGTGTGACGTGGACGTCGTGAACGAACTCCTGGGCGGTTTCGCCGCTGCGCTTTCGCCGCAGAACCTGCTCTTCGCCTTCATCGGCTGCCTGGTCGGCACGCTGATCGGGGTGCTTCCCGGTATCGGTCCGGTAGCGGGCGTCGCACTCCTCATCCCGCTCACGCTCAACCTGGAGCCCACCAGCGCAATCATCATGCTCGCCGCCATCTTCTACGGCACCGCGTACGGCGGCACGATCACCAGCGTTCTCTTGAACACTCCCGGCGAGGCGGCGTCAGCCATCACCACGATCGACGGCTACGCAATGACCAAGAAGGGCCGCGCCGGAGTCGCCCTCACGATTGCGGCAATCGGATCGTTCGTCGGCGGCGTGGTCGCCACCATCGGTCTCGTCATCGCAGCCCGTCCCTTGGGATCTCTGGGTCTGAAGATCGGTCCTCCGGAGTTCTTCGGCCTCATGGTCGTGGGCATCTCGCTCCTCGTTGCGCTTGCCGGTAAGAGCATGGTTCGCGCTTTGATCTCCGGAGTGCTCGGACTGCTGATTGCGATGGTGGGAATCGATCCGGTAGCCGGAGCGCCCCGGTTCACCTTCGGTAGTGACCGTCTTCTCGACGGGGTCAGCTTCGTGGCTGTCATCGTTGGTCTCTTCGGCCTGTCCGAGATCCTCATGACCGCGACCGGTGGCCGTAACCACCCGCTCACCCCCGGCATGAGGGGCCTGCTGCCCACGCGCACCGACCTTCGACGTAGCGCGCCGGCGATCCTGCGCGGCACCGGCGTGGGATTCGTCCTCGGTCTCATCCCAGGCATGACCGGGTCCGTCTCGTCGCTGTTGTCCTACGGTGCGGAGCGTAAGTTCTCGCGCTACCGTGACGAACTCGGTTCGGGTGCCGTGGAGGGTGTTGCCGGGCCTGAAACTGCCAACAATGCCCACGCCAACGGTGCGCTCATTCCGCTGTTCACCCTCGGCATTCCCGCGTCGCCCACAATCGCCGTCCTCATGGGTGCCTTCCTCCAACAGGGTTTGACCCCTGGGCCGACCCTGTTCACGGAGCACTCCGAGGTGGCGTGGGCCATCATCGCGAGCCTGTTCATCGGCAATGTCATCCTGCTGGTGCTCAACGTCCCACTCGTCAGGCTCTGGACGGCCATCCTCCGGATCCCCGAGAAGGTCCTGACAGCTCTGATCCTGCTCTTTCTTGTGATCGGCTCGTACACGATCAATTACAGCGTCTTCGACGTCTTCGTCATGATCCTCTTCGGGGTCGTCGGGCTCGCCATGCGCCGCCTCGACATCCCCCTTGCCCCGCTGGTCCTCACCGTGGTTCTCGGGCCGCTCATGGAGAGATCTCTGCGGGAGTCCCTCGACATCTCTCAGGGAAGCTTCACGATCTTCCTCACTCGTCCCCTGACCGTCGTGCTCCTCGTCATCGGCGTGCTCATCGCCGCGAGCCCGCTGCTACGCCTGCGCAAGCCCGCGGCCCTCAACGAGGACCCGGAGACCTGACGTCGCAGGGCTGGCCCAGGCCCAACCACCAACCCCCATCGGCATTTCCCCAGAACCAGAGGAGAACCCATGCGACCCAAAGCGTCCCTCGCCGTCGCGGCAGCGCTGTCTGTCAGCCTGGCCTTGGCAGCATGTGGCCCGAACAATTCCTCAGCGGGCGGGGCTCAGAATTGGCCCCGCAAGGGCAAGCCGGTCGAGCTGATCGTTTCCTTTTCGCCCGGTGGTGCCGTCGATACCGCGGCTCGGCTCGTCGCTCCCCTTCTTGAGAAGGAGCTTGGGACCAACGTCGAGGTCATCAACAAGCCCGGTGCGGGAGGGCAGATCGGCTATACCGCCCTCACCAGCGCCAAGCCCGACGGTTACACCATTGGCGCTACCGGCTCGCCTTCCGTCGTGGTGTCGCCCTTGGACAAGTCCCGGGGAGCCAAGTACACCCGTGAGAGCTTCCAGCCTCTCGGCATGCAGGTGATCGACCCGGCCGTTGTCGGTGTGGCCCCCGACAGCCCGTACAACTCCCTGCAGGACCTGATCGACGCGGCGAAGAAGACCCCGAGCAAGATTACCGCCAGCACCACCGGCCTTCAGACCGGCGAGCACTTCGCGGCGGTCGACATCGAGCAGAAGACGGGCGCGAAGTTCGCCCTCGTTCACTTCTCGGAGGGCGCCTCCCAGGCGACAGCTGCCTTCCTCGGCGGCCATGTGCAGGTGTACATCGGCAGCGCCAGTGACGTTACCGACCTGGTCAAGCAGAAGAAGATCAAGCTGCTCGGAGTGATGGGCGAACAGCGCAGCGAGTTCCTGCCCGACACGCCGACGTTCAAGGAGCAGGGCGTCGATGTCATCTCCGCAACTGCCCGCGGATACTCCGCTCCCGCCGGCTTGCCCGCAGAGGTCGCCACGAAGCTGGAGGCCGCCCTCAAGAAGGCGATCGAGGACCCTGCCGTCGAGTCCAAGATGAAGGCTCTGGGTCTGCAGACGAACTACCTGAGCGCAGACGATTACCAGAAGTTCTGGGGTGAGCAGGAGGAGACCGTCAAGGCTGTCCTGCCCCTCGTGGCCAAGAAGTGAACACCACAATGACGGAAACCGTTAGCATCTCACCGGCAGTCGCCGCCTTTGCCCGTCCGAGCCCAGACCTGGTCCGGCGCCTCGCGGCGCTCCCCACGGCAAACATCGGCGACGCCATGGATCGGCTAGGCGCTCTCGATTCCCGCATCCAAGCCAGTTGGCCGGGAGCCAAAGTTGCCGGGCCGGCCTTCACCGTCTGGACCCGAGCAGGCGACAACGCCGCTATCCACGCAGCGCTGCGCATCGCCAAGCCGGGAGACGTCATCGTCGTCAACGGGCAGGGAGACGAATCGAGGGCGCTGCTCGGAGAGCTAATCGGTGGACGGGCAGCAGCCGCCGGCATAGCCGGTTTCGTCCTTGACGGTGCGGTACGAGACGCCGCCGACCTAGGGGAGATCGGCATGCCGGTGTTCGCCAGGGCATGCACCCCGGCAGGGCCCTACAAACACGGTCCCGGCCGGCTCGGCGTGACCATTGCCGTTGGCGGCGTCGCGGTCAGCCTCGGAGACATCGTCGTCGGCGACGCGGATGGTGTTGTCGTGGTGCCACAAGCAGACGCCGAGGGGGTTGCCGCCGCGGCCGAGGCGGTCTTCGTTGACGAGGCAAAGCGCCGCGAGGCTATCGCTACAGTCCGTCGGTAACCAGACGGGCGGAACAAGGAGTGGTTATGTCGGAGGCAGAGGCCATCTCACTGGAATCCCCAGGCAAGGGTGTCTCCAACATGCGCTCACTGGAGCGCGCCATGGATGTCCTTGACGCACTCGCCAAACACGAAGGGCCAGTGCGGCTTGCCGACGTCGCCCGCGCCACCGGGCTGCACCGGGCAACGGCGTTGCGGATCCTGACCACTCTGCAAAAGAGGGACTACGTGACCAGCGACGCCGGAGGCTACCGGATCGGTGTGGCCGTTCTCGCGGCGGCGCACGCTTTCCTCGTCTCAGACAGCGTCAGCCGGGCAGCAACCCCTGTCCTGCAAGAGCTTGCTGCAACGACCGGGCTGACCGCCTCCTACCACGTGCGCTCCGGAATGGAGCGCATCGTGGTGGCACGGGTCGAAGGCACCTACCCGCTCCGGTACCAGCTGCCGATCGGTAGGCGTCTGCCGCTCTACCTGGGAGCTGGGAAGGTCCTCGCAGCGTGGATGACGGAGGCGGACCTCGAAGAACTAATCAGCACGGCGGGCACCATGCGCAGCGCCGAAGGCCTGGTCATCACGCCGGAGGCGCTTCGCGGGCAACTCGCCCTGATCCGCACCCGTGGCTACAACATCACCGTCAATGAACGCGCCGTAGGAACCTCTGGGGCCAGCGCACCAGTCCACGGATCCGACGGGGACGTGGTCGGAGTGGCCACCCTCTCCGGCCCGAGTGAGCGTCACTCCATTGACGAACTGGAGGCGTGGGTTCCAGAACTGAGGCGCGCGGCAGGTGCACTAGCCGCAGCGCAAGCCCGCGTCCTGTAGGCAAAGAAACACATTGGAGGCAACCGAACCGTGAAGTGCGCAGTGATCGGCCTTGGGGAAGCCGGCGGCCGATACGCCGCCGCGCTGGCGAACCACGGCCATGAAGTGACGGGAGTCGACCCGGCCGACAACCCCACGCCCGACGGCGTGCGCAGGGTCCGTTCCATGGAGGAGGCAGTCGCAGACGCGGAATTCGTGCTCGTCATGACCGGTGCCGCGGCATCACCCAGCATCGCGAAAGCGACCGCACCGTACCTGCTGCCAAGGACCTGCTACGCGGACTTCACCTCGTCAGCGCCCGCAGTGATGGAACAACTCGCCCGGATCATCGAAGAGACCGGAGCATCCTTCGCCGATGTCGCGATCCTCGGCCCGGTCACCTGGCACGGGGCACAGACACCCCTGATGGCCAGCGGATCCGGCGCCAAGACGGTCAATGACCTCATGAGTGCTCTCGGAGCGAAGGTTGAACTGCTCGACGCTCCCGCCGGCGCGGCCATGGCACACAAACTGTTGCGCAGCATCTTCATGAAGGGCCTCGCCTCCATCATCTGGGAGGCGGTCGAGGCAAGCCGGGCCGCAGGCTATGAACAATGGGCCCGGGAACAGATCGCATCCCAACTAGCGGGGGACGGGCACGCCGTCATCGATCGCCTCCTCTCCGGCACAAAGCTTCACGCCGAGCGCCGCAGCCAGGAGATGAAGGATACTGCCGCCTATCTGGAGTCCATGGGAGTCACACCAGTGATGACCCGCGCAACCCAAGGCTCCCTTCAGCAGATCGCAGCAACTTCGAGGTGATCAATCCCCTATCGCAAAGGTCCCAACATAGCGGTCCGCTACCCGAAGATCAGCGCTCTCGGCAACATGCGCTGAGGCCGCGCGAACGGCCTCGGCGGTCACCATGACCGCCGCCCCGCAACCGCCCCGCCGACGCCTCGACGACAAGTTCATCGGCACGGTCATCCCCGCCCCGCTTCCTCGCCCGCCACCAGGCTCCGATGCCGCAGCTGCCCGCAGCCCGCCCAGCTGCGCGGAAACTCACGGTGGTAGTCACGAGGAGGCACCGCAGACCCAAAACGCCGGCTGGATGGCCGTTCGAGGTGGCGGAAGGGCCCTGCCTGACGGCTCAATGTCGCGGAAGCTATCGGGCTGCGGCCTCCAGCAGCTCAAGCGCCAACTGCTGCAACTGCGGCCCGGCCTTCTCCGGGCTGCCGGTGTCGAACGGCGGGGCGGGGTCGTACTCCACCCCGAGTTGCAACGCCTGCGCGACTCGGTCGCTGGCCAGCTTCGCCGCCAGGTGCAGGGCCATGTCGATGCCTGCGGACACCCCGGCCGCGGTGATGATTTTTCCGGACTCCACGAACCGGCCGGGCGTGTAGATCGCACCGAAGGTGGACTCCATGTAGGAGCGTGATGCCCAGTACGTCGTTGCCGGCACCCCCTGTAACAAGCCGGCCGCGCCCAGGATCAACGCACCCGTGCACACCGATGTCGTCCAGGTCGTGCGCTCGTGCAGGCGCCGCACCCAGTCCACCGTCTCGGCGTCCTGCATCGCCGCGATGACACCCCGGTTGCCCGCGCCGGGCACCAGCAGCACATCCGCGTGTCGCACCTGGTGCAACGCCCGGTCGGCGACCAGCCCCAGCACGCCGGTGTCCGTACGCACCGGACCGACTCGTTTCGCCACCGTCACCACCGATGCCTCCGGTACCCGGCACAACACCTCGTACGGGCCGACGGCGTCCAGCGCCGTAAAGCCGTCGTAGAGCAGGATCGCGATGCGCGGTCCGCGGCCGCCCGCCGTGGCTCCGCCGGGCGCTGCACCGGCCGGCGCAGCCAGGCCTGTCGCGGCCAGCCCCGTGCCTACTCCGCCAGCAACGGCTGCTCGCAGGATCGCGCGTCGTCCACCATCCACACTCATGACCTCGGCTCCTCCCTAGATGGCCGTCCACGGGTAGTCGAGCCAGCACGCGGTCCGGTTCCCGGACAACCGGTCTCGGCACCGCCGGTTTGCGTGTTGGACATGCACCGTGCCGGGCGGACCGGTGGCGGCCGCCATCGGAGCGAGGGGTGTGGCCGTCGGATGACGACAACCCTGGCACTGACCGCGTTGGTCGAGCCCGGCTTCGGGGCCCGGCCCGGTGCCCGGCCGGCGAGCGCCGACGTCGCCGGATCTTCCCTGCGAGCTCTGCCTGGGTCAGGCAGGGCCCTTCAGCCTTGGGTCATTATTGCCAAAGCTTGGCAACTACGTAATGCTTGCAGCAGTGGGCGGGTGTCCCGGCTCGCGATGATCCGCACCTCGCCGGGGTACCCGCCTGCTGCGCTGTCGCCCGATAGGAAGGAGCCTGCTGGTGGGCGTCTACACGCTGCCCGACATGTCGTACGACTACGGTGCGCTGGAGCCGGCGATGTCCGGCGAGATCCTGGAGCTGCACCACAGCAAGCACCACGCCGCGTACGTGAAGGGCAGCAACGACGCCCTCGACCGGCTGGCCGAGGCCAGGGAGAAGGGTGACTTCGCGGCGCTGGTCGGGTTGGAGAAGACCTTCGCGTTCAACCTGTCCGGGCACGTGCTGCACTCGATCTTCTGGAACAACCTGTCCCCGGACGGCGGCGACCGCCCGGACGGGGAACTGGCCGCCGCGATCGACGAGCACTTCGGCTCGTTCGAGGGCTTCGCCGGGCACCTGTCCGCCGCGACGAAGGGCGTGCAGGGCTCCGGCTGGGGCGTGCTGGCCTGGGAGCCGCTCGGCCGGCGGCTGATCGTGGAGCAGGTGTACGACCACCACGGCAACGTCGGACAGGCCGCCACCCCACTGCTGGTCTTCGACGCCTGGGAGCACGCCTACTACCTGCAGTACCGCAACGTGCGACCGGACTACGTGGACCGGCTGTGGGACCTGGTGAACTGGGCTGACGTCACCGCCCGCTTCGACGCTGCCCGCGCGGCTTCGCCGACGCCGTGACCGGCGTGCCGGGCCTGTCCCGGTCACTCTGTTCCATCGGCTCGGCACGAGCGGCCGTGGCCTCCGCAACCACAGGAGCAATCATGGGTAAGCCTCTGTCCACCCGAGTGACGGCGCTGGCCGCCGCCGTCCTGGTCGCAGCCGGCTGCTCGTCGTCGGCGACGCCGACGGACGCCGCGCGCGGTGCCGGAACGCTGGTCGTGGCGACCTCGGGTGAGCCGGACACCCTGAACCCCGTGCTGAACTACGGCGTCGACGGCGGCTCGTTGATCTTCGACGGTCTGGTGGCCCGCGACGCCCGCAACCAACTGGTGCCGGCGCTGGCCCGGGAGGTGCCCACCGTGTCCGCAGACGGGAAGACGGTCACGGCGAAGCTGCGGGATGGGGTGCTGTTTCATGACGGCAGCCCGCTGACCGCGCAGGACGTCGTCTTCACCTACCGGGCGGTGCTGGACCCGAAGGTCGACTCCACGCTGCGCTCGGACCTGGACATGCTCGCCTCGGTCGCCGCGCCGGACCCGTCGACCGTGGTGTTCACCCTCAAGTACGCCTACGCGCCGTTCCTGCAGCGGTTGGCGCTGGGCATCGTGCCAGCAAAGGCCTTCGCCGGTAAGGACGTCAACACCGCCGAGTTCAACCGCAAGCCGGTCGGGACCGGACCGTACCGGGTGACGTCGTGGACGCCGGGAGAGCGGCTCGTGCTCGCGGCCAACGAGAAGTACTGGGGCGGCAAGCCGGCCAACTCCGGTGTCGTGGTGGCGTTCGTCGCCGACGACAACGTGCGTGCGCAGCGGATGCGGGCGGGGGAGTTCGACGCGGCGGAGCTGGCGCCGAAACTGGCCGCCGGGTTCGACAAGCAGGGCGGGTACCGGGTGCAGCGGGTGCCCACTGCCGACTACCGGGGCGTGATGCTGCCGATGGGGAACCCGGTCACCGGCGACGTGGCGGTGCGGCGGGCGCTCAACGCGGCGGTGGATCGCCAGGCGATGGTGACCGGTGTGCTCGGCGGGGCGGGGGAGCCGGCGTTCGGGCCGGTGCCGCCGTCGTCGGAGTTCGCCGAACCGTCCATTGCCGGCAATGCAGTCGCCGACCTGGCCGCCGCGACCGCCGCCCTCGATGCCGCTGGGTGGAAGCCAGGCCCGGACGGCGTCCGGGTCAAGGGCAGCCGGCAGGCCGCGTTCACGCTCATGTATCCCGCCACCGACAGCCTGCGCAAGGAGTTGGCGCTCGCGGTCACCGCCGACGCGAAGAAGGTCGGCATCAAGGTGACGCCCGAAGGGCTGACCTGGGACGCGATGACCCCGCGGATGAAGACCGATGCCCTGGTCATGGGATACGGCACTCCGTACGACCCGGACTTCGTCTCCTACAAGCTGTTCCGGTCCGAGTTCGCCGGCCAGGGCTTCTTCAACCCCGGCTCCTACAAGTCCCCCATCACGGACGCGGCGCTGCAGGCCGGCCGTGACGACGCCGACCTCGCCGCCCGCAAGGCCGCCTACGCCACGTTCCAGAAGCAGCTCGCCGCCGACGTGCCGTGGGTGTTCCTCACCTATCTGCAGCACACCTACGTCGTGAAGGACACCGTGGCCGGGGTGACACCACGCGTCGAACCGCACGAGCACGACGTCGCCAACAGCCTCTGGTGGAACGTCCACACGTGGACGAAGAAGCCGTGACCGCGGCTACCCGGGCCGGCGGGCCGGTGGTCCAGTCGAAAGCACCGGCCCGCCAGCGGAGGCTGGCGGGTGCCGGCGCGGTTGTCGGCCGCCGGCTGCTGGTCGCCGTACCCGTGCTCGCGGCCACCAGCGTGGGGATGTTCGCCCTCGGCGCGGCCTCCCCGATCGACCCCGCCCAGCAGTACGCGGGCGCGGCGGCGTTCACGACCAGCGAGGAGAACCTGGCGCAGATCCGCGCGAACTGGGGAGTCGACGACCCGCTGCCGGTGCAGTACGCGCGGTGGGTCGGCAACCTGCTCCGCGGTGACCTGGGCTGGTCGACCAGCCGGCATGAGCCGGTCACCTCGGTGCTGGCCGCCCGTGCCGGCTGGACGCTGCTGCTCGTCGGCGCCGCCCTCGCGTTGGTGCTGGTGACGAGCCTGCTGTTGGGCACCCTCGCCGCCTACCGGAGGGGCGGCTGGTTCGACCGGGGTCTGCGCGCCACCGTGTACGCGGTGCAGTCGATGCCGGTGTTCTGGATCGGTCTGGCTGCGATCGCCGTGTTCGCCCTCAGCCTGGGCTGGCTGCCCGCCGGTGGACTCACCGATGTCACCGCCACCGGCACGGACCCCGCCGACGTGGCGCGGCACCTGATCCTGCCGGTGGCCGTCCTGGCGATCTCCCAGGCGCCATGGTTCGTGTTGTTCATCCGCGACGCGGTGGCCGACAGCCTCCGCGACGACCACGTCCTCGCCGCCCGCGCCCGGGGCCTGCCCGGCCGTACCGTCCTGTTCGGGCACGCGCTGCGCACCGCGCTGCTTCCGTTCCTCACCCTGGTCGGCACCCACGTGCCCGAACTCGTCGGCGGCGCGGTGCTGGTGGAGACCGTGTTCTCGCTGCCCGGCCTCGGCGCGGTCACCGTGCAGGCCGCGCTGGGCGCCGACTTCCCGCTGCTCGCCGCGACCACGCTGGCCACCACCGTCGTGGTGCTGGCCGCGAACCTCGCCACCGACCTCGCCTACACCGCAGCCGACCCACGGGTACGCCTCGATGACTGATCTTGCCCTGCCCGCCCGCCTTCGGGGGCTGAAACCGCGTGCCGGACGTGCCGGCGTCACCGTCGCCACGGCTCTGCTCGTCGGCGCGGTCGCCGCCTGCCTGCTCGCCCCGATCCTGTGGCCGCTCGACGAGAGCGCCGTGGACCTGGCCCGTACCCGGCTCGCGCCCTCCTGGCAGCACCTGGCCGGCACCGACGACCTGGGCCGCGACGTGGCGCTGCGCAGCCTCTACGGGCTGCGCGTCTCCCTGCTCGTCGGCGCGGTCGCCGCGCTCGTGGCCACCGTCATCGGCGGCCTCGTCGGCGCCGTCGCCGGCACCGTCGGCGGGCTGGTCGACCGGGTGCTGATGCGGGTGGTCGACACCATCGCCGCGTTGCCGCACCTGCTGCTGGGCATCTTCATCGTGGCGATGCTGCGCCCCAGCCTCGGCGCGGTGATCCTGTCCATCGGGCTGACCCACTGGCTGTCCACCGCCCGCATCGTCCGATCCGAGCTGCTCAGCCTGCGCACCCGCCCGTTCATCGACGCCGCCGTCTCCGGCGGGGCCAGCCGCGTCCGGGTACTCACCCGGCACCTACTGCCACACGTCCTGCCCCGGCTGGCGCTGGCGACCACGCTGATGGTGCCGCACGCCGTCTGGCACGAGACCGCCCTGTCCTTCCTCGGCCTCGGCCTGCCCCCGCACCTCGCGTCGATCGGCAACATGATCAACGACGGGCAGCGGTCCCTGCTCACCGGCGCCTGGTGGGCCAGCATCGTCCCCGGCCTCGTCCTGGTCGCCGTCACCCTCGCCCTGGCCACCCTCACCGGCCGATGGCGCGACCGCCTCGACCCCCGCGTCCGAGCGGAGCTGAACCTGTGACCACCAGCGCCCCGGCCATCCCCGACACCGGCCAGCGGTCGGCTCTGCTGGAGGTCGACGGGCTGACCGTCCGTTTCCGGCTCCGCGACGCCGTCGTCCACGCCGTCACCGACCTGCGCCTGCAGGTGCACCCTGGGGAACTCCTCGCGGTCGTCGGCGAGTCCGGCTGCGGCAAGTCCGTGCTCGCCCACGCCCTGCTCGGACTGCTTCCCGGCAACGCCACCGTCACCGGCCACGCCCTCCTGCACCCACCCACCGGCGAGCCGATCGACCTGATCGGCTGCGGTGAACGGCAGCTATCCCGGGCGGTGCGGGGACGCCAGATCGGGCTGGTGCCGCAGAGTCCTGCCACCGCCCTCACTCCGGTCCGCACCGGACGGCGGCTGCTGGAGGAAACCCTGCGCGCCCACGGCCACTCCCGGCGCGACGCCGCACCGGCCGCCGACCGCCTCGCCGCCGACGTCGGACTCGACCCGGTCGACCTCGACCGCTATCCGCACGAACTGTCCGGCGGAATGGCACAACGCCTGGCCACCGCGCTCGCCCTCGCCCCGGACCCGCCGCTGCTGCTGGCCGACGAACCCACGACCGGCCTGGACCGGCCGCTGGTCGACCACACCCTCGACCTGTTACGCCGCCGCTGCGACACCGGCGCGGCCGTCGTGCTCATCACCCACGACCTCACCGCCGCCCGCCGAGTCGCCGACACCATCGCTGTCATGTACGCCAGCCGCATCGTCGAACACCGCCGAACCGACGCCCTGTTCACCGCACCGGCCCACCCCTACACCGCCGGGCTGCTCGACGCCCTGCCCGAGCGGGCCTTCCGACCCGTGCCCGGCCACCCGCCGATGCTCACCGACCTCCCTGCTGGCTGTGCCTTCGCCCCACGCTGCGACCGCGCCAGCGACGTGTGCCACGATCCGCCCGGTTCAACCGGAGACGGCACCGGCCACGTCGCCTGCCACCACCCCCTGGCCACCGGAGTACGGGCATGACAAGCCTCGCCGCGCACCAGGTCACCGTCTGCTACGGCCGGCAGCGCGTCCTCGACCGCGTCGACCTGCACATCTCTCCCGGGGAGACAGTCGGCCTCCGCGGCCCGTCCGGCAGCGGCAAGTCCACCCTCGCCCGGGTCCTCGCCCTCCTGCACGCCCCCGACACCGGGCACGTCACCCTCGACGGTCAGCCCGTCGTCGGTGTCCGGCACCGGCTGCCCGCCGCCCTGCGGACCCGGGTCGCGATCCTGTTCCAGAGCCCCCGCGCCGCCACCGACCCCCGGCTCAACCTCGCCGACATCATCGCCGAACCACTGAGCGCCACCGGCACCCCCAAGCACGAGGCATCCAGGCGCGCGGCGGAGCTGGCCGACCTCGTCGGCCTCACCCCGGACCTGCTCACCCGGCGTCCGCACGCCGTCAGCGACGGCCAACTGCAACGCGCCTGCCTGGCCCGCGCCCTCGTCCACCAGCCCGCCTACCTCATCTGCGACGAGGCCACCGCCATGCTCGACGCCTCCACCCAGGCCCACCTCGCCGCCGTCATCACCGACTACCAACGCCAGCACGCCGCAGGTGTCCTGCTCATCACCCACGACCCGGCCCTGCTGGCCCGCTGGGCCACCCGAACCGTCGACCTGCCCGTCAACCAGTAGACCCGGCCCCGGCGCCATCCAACTACGACCTCGCCAGGTCAGCTGGAGCGGCGTTCCCGGCTGTCGGTGATGTCGGCGTCGGCCATGGCGGTGATGAGGTCGTCGCGGGCGCGGGCGACCCGGGACCGGATCGTGCCGACCGGGCAGTCGCAGACCTGTGCGGCTTCGGCGTACGAGAGGCCGAGCACTTGCGTGGCGACGAATGCTTCCCGCCGCTCGGGTGAGAGGTGGTCCAGGAGCTGTCGCAGAATGACCTTGTCCTCGACCGGGAAGCCACGGGCGGCTCGCGAGTGTGTGGCGGTGTGCGAGTCTTCCAGCTGGGCCGGCTGGGGTCCGGCGGCTGCGGCGCGGTGGTGGTCGACGACGACCCGCCGGGCGATCACGAACAGCCAGGTGCGGGCGGACGAGGCGGCGGTGAACCTCGGTAGGCTGCGCAGCGCCCGCAGGTAGGTCTCCTGAGTCAGGTCGTCGGCCTCGTTGGGCCCGGCGAGGTGGGCGATGAGCCGCCATACCTGCTGCTGGGTGGCGCGGATGAACGCAGCCGCCGCGGCTTGGTCGCCTTCGCCGGCGGCAAGGGCCAACCGGGTCGTCCGTGCATTGTCGTCCACGTCCGGTCCTCCACGCTGCGGATGTTTCGGGGCTGCCGCCCCCGCAGTGGGGGTAGCTCGGCGTCCTGGCGGAGGAAGTTTCGTGGACTCTGCTCGTATGTTGAGCCCGAGCGGGCAGAACTTTTGCTATTTGAATAAAAAGTTGTCGATGCCTTGACTAAAGCCTCTCCGTCGCGAGGATGCTCTGATGCGTCGTCTCCCTCCGGCTCTTGGACGCGCGGCCTCGGGCCTGCTCGCGTTTGTCCTCGTCTCAGCGGTCGCGGTCCTCGGGCTCGCCTCGCCCGCGGCAGCTCACGGCACCTTGGCGATGTCCACCCCGGCGGAGGGTGCCACGGTGAACGAGCCGTTGGCGGCGGTGAAGCTCTATTTCACGGAGCGGGTCGCCGACAACGCGTACCTCACGATCACCGCGCCGGGTGGCGGTCGGGTCGACAACGGCTGGAACCATGGGTCGCCCGAGCCGCTGGACAAGCCGGTACGGGAGTACTTCCTGGTCGCGGGGAAGTTTGAGCCGCGCGAGTACTCGACGGGGTTCCCGGCGGTGGTGACGCTGGCGCATCTGCCGGCGGTGGGGCAGTACTCGGTGAGCTACCTGTCGGTGGCCTCGGACGGTGAGCCGGTGCGAGGCACGATGAGCTTCCGCTACACGGGGCGGGTGACGGCAGCGGCGCCGGGATGGCGCCCGCCGACCAATCAGCCGGATCCGTCGCTGGTGGCGGCTGCCGAGCAGCACGCCTCGTTCGGGCACGGCTCGGGGTCTTCGTCGGCTGCGCCGGCCGCGCTACCCGTGCCGTCGACCCCGCCGGCCGCGCCATCGCTGTCGGCGTCCCCGCCCGCGGTGGCCGCTCCTTCGACGGCCCAGGATGACGAGGGCAGCCTCGGTTGGATGGCGTGGACCGGCTGGGCGGTGGCAGTCGCGGCGGCCGTGGCCGGCATCGTGAGCTGGCGCCGCCGCCCGGCTCCCGTAGGCAGGACCTCCGGCCGGGACCGCAGCTCGGGCGCGGCCGCTCGCCGGCAGAGCGCCGGCCCCCACTCCAGGGGCAGACCGGGCGCGGCCGGCCGCGCCGGCGCCAACGGCACGGCCGCCGCGTCGGGCTCCGGCGGCAAGGGACGACGGGCCGCCGCCCCGGCGACGCGGAAGAACGGGGCGGTTGGCATCGCCGTGACCACGCCGCCGGCGGCCGGACAGGAGGCGACATCGGCGAGCGCCGCCGCCACGGCGCGGCCCGTGACCGCCGGCCGGGTGGGGGCTTCCGACATGGCCGACCCAGCCCTGACGCACGGGCCTCGGTTGAGCAACACGCGTTTCGCATCGCTCGTCGCCGGGTTGCTGGTGGCGTTGCTGGCCGGGTTCGGGATCGGGCGGATCGGTACCGGCGACGCGCGGACCCCCACCGGCGCGCCGACGCTCACGGCCCCCGCCGGCGGGCCGCCTGCCGTTCAGCGGGCACTGGTGGCGGGGGACGGGCATCAGCATGCGCCGGGTACCGGGGCGCACTCGCATCCGGGTGACGGCAGCGCGGGCCAGACGCAGGCGACCGGGACGACGGTCAGCGCCGGTGGATACACGCTGCAGCCGATGCGGCGGTCCCAGCCGGCCGGGGTGAGCGTGGACTACCGGTTCCGGATCGTCGGAGCTGACCGGCAGGCGGCGACGCGCTTCACGGTCGTACACGACAAGCCGTTGCACTTGATCGTGGTGGGTCGCGACCTGAGCGGATACCAGCACCTGCACCCCACCTTGGCGCCCGACGGCACCTGGAGCGTCCCGTTGAAGCTGGCCCGGGCCGGTGGATACCGCGTCTACGCCGACTTCTCCCTGACCGGGACCGACGGCAGCCCGTTGCCGCTGGTCCTGGGCGTCGACCACGACGTGCCGGGCGCGTACACCCCGGCCGCGTTGCCGCCGGCGCAGCCGCAGGCGATGGCCGGGCCGTTCACGGTGTCGATGGACGGCACGCCCACAGTGGGGGTGGCAGCGCCGATGCTCTTCCGGGTCAGCCGCACCGGCACGCCCGCACAGTTGCAGCGCTACCTGGGCGCGTACGGGCACCTGGTCGTGGTCCGCGAGGGCGACCTGGGCTACGTGCATGTCCACCCCGAACAGGAACTGGTCGACGGGGCGGTCAAGGTTTGGCTGACGGCACCGAGCATGGGCCGGTATCGGGCGTTCTTCGACTTCCAGGTCGACGGGAAGGTGCACACCGCGCAGTACACGATCAACCTGGCCTGAGCGGAGTGATGCCTCAGGTGCATGGTCAGGGTGCTGGCGGCTTCGGTGCCGATGTAGGCGGCGCGGGTGAGGCCATAGGGCGCTGCGCCGCCAGCCCCACCGCGCTCTCGGCCCATACCTGCTCGCCGCTGCGCTCCTCTCGGCGGTGAGGTCTGACGGCCTTCGGGCGGGTACCGCGCAGTCGCTGCAGTTGCTGCAGGAACACGTCGGTCACGTGTGGAAGACCGGCTACTCCGTGGCACGAGTCAGGCGAGCCGAGGATGCCCATTGGTGAATGTCATGGAAGGCTTGCCGACGTGATTCAACAATCCCTCGGCCGCTGTCCCTGCTGCGCATACCGGACTGGGTGTACCACCTGCCCGGTCTGCTTCTGGACCGATGACGGACAGCGGGATGCGGACGCCGGCACGGTGGCCGGCGGCCCCAACGGGGATGTCAGCCTGAGCGACGCCCAGCTCAACTTCGCCATCTATGGGGCCAGCCACCCACGGTACGTGGACGTGGTACGGCCGCCCCGCAGCGATGAGCTGCCATAGCGGCGATTAGCGAAGGCGTCCGCCTGTTCGACTGCTAACCGCACCTGGCTTGATCGGCTGGACTCGTCCGCGCACAGCGCCGGTCGCTTCGCCACTGGTCGCTGTCTCCGGTGCCCACCCGTCGAATGCCCTGCTCTAGCGGGAAGGTGGTTGCCGACGTCGTCCGCGGCTTCGATCCTCACCGGTCGCCGGAGCCGGTGGAGATCACGTTCAGTTCCGTATCCGCGCGCTTACCGTCGCACTCACCGGCTCGCCGTCCACCAGTATCGTTACCCGATCCTGGTAGAACGCGGTCAGGCCGGCGATGTTGGCCACGCCGGGCAGTGGGTCGGGGTAGTACCACCCGATGTTGCGCCCGTCGCGCCCTGGTAGGTCGCCCAGCGACCAGTATGAGGCGACCCCCTTGTACGGGCAGCGGGTGTGATGGTCGGACGGTAGCAACAGATCGCGGACCAGGTCGTCGGCCGGGATGTAGTAGCGGGTGGGCAGGCCGGTTTCGAACAGCAGCACCGGACGGTGGGTGTCGGCGAGCACGACGCCGTCGTGTTCGACCAGCACATGCCGTGAGCTCGGCAGCGAGTCGACGCGAGAGAACGGATCACGTGGGTGCACGAAGATCTGTTCGTCTTCCTCGTACCACCGCTCGATGCCCTGGCCGAACCACTCCCGCCAGGCGAGGCACACTGTCTCGGCAAAGATGTCGCCAGGGTAGGTCCACGCGGCGTTGGGCAGGGTCAGCCCGGCGACGGTCAGATCGTAAAAGCTGCTGCCGGCCCGGCTGCCGGGCTCCGGCGGCCGCGCGGCGGGCCGCAGCGTTCCACCGGTCACATCGGTCAGCGCGAAGGCGTAGAACGGCACGGGCAGCCCGGGCTCCCAGACCAGCAGCGGTCGCCGGCTGTCCACGACGGTGACCTCGCCGATGCTGCCGCGGACCCACCGCTCGCTGAGGTGGTAGGTGAGCCGGTCGTTCGGCGGGGCGAAACGCGGTGCGGGCCCGAGCATGGCCAACCCCCTCGACAACACGCGGCTTTCCACGTGTTCCACAGTCAAAGCTTGTGTTTTCGACTCTCTACTGCTGTCCTGAAATCCTACATACGACTGCCGCCCAGCGGCACCCAGCGAGGGGAGCGATCCGGTATGGGCGATGAGCCGAAGCAGCGACCGCGGATGACCGCGGAGATCGAAGGTGACTTCGCCGTTTTCATCACCGGCATGCGGATCAATCGATACTGGAAGATCCATCAGTGGTACCCGAACTTCCGCGACATGCGCAAGATCTTGATGGCGCTCTTCAGCGACCCTGAGTACGGCGCGTTGTGCGCCCACCACGCCTGGACTCGCCGCGGGCCGATCCTGATCGGGTACTTCCGCAGCGTCGAGCAGTTGGAACGATTCGCCAACGACCCGCAGCAGCCGCATGCCGAGGTCTGGGCACGATACTTCAAGCGGATGAAGAACAACGGCGACGTCGGAGTCTGGCACGAGACCTTCGTGGTCAGGTCCGGCGAGTACGAGGCTGTATACGACTACATGCCGTCGCCCACCGGTTTGGCGATGGGCACGTCTCATGTGCCGGTCGAGCGCCGCGGCGACCTCGCCGTGCAGCGCCGCGCCACCGGTGCCCGGCTCGCAAAACAGAAGGCGGCCGCACAGACGGCTGTGGAAGAAAAGGCTGCCGCGGGCCGCGTCGACACGGAGTGAGATCGTCGTGCGGCTGGCCGCGGCGTTCCGGATCGGCCCGCCGCACCGCGACCTCATACCGCCTGAGTACCACCCTCGTTACCTTTTCGATCGTCCTCAGCCGGGCACCCCGCTGTCGCCCGGCCCGGTATGACTTGACTGCCCCTGTCGTACGCCTGACCCGGGGGGTGTTGTCGCCGGGTCGGGTGGCGTCGGTGGACCGCTGATAGGGACCCGGCCGCCCCTCTCGGGGGAGGTCTCTTCGTAACGTGGCCATGCGGCGGAGCGCTGACCTGCACCCCGGCACCGCGTAGACCGGCGCCCGACGCGTTTGTGATCGCCGACGTGGCCCGCACCGTGCCCCACACTCTGCAGCGGGTTGACACCGGCGCCGGCGCAGACTCACCTCGATCGCGGTCAAGAACCCGCCCCCGCATGGGCACGACGCTGGTCGCGGCGATCCTGGCCGCCCTCGACGAGCAGACCGTTATCGTCCCCAGCAGGCAGGCAGGCAGGCAGGCAGGCAGGCAGGCAGGCAGGCAGGCAGGCAGGCAGGCAGGCAGGCAGGCAGGCAGGCAGGCAGGCAGGCAGGCAGGCCGCCGAGCCGATCGTGCCCCGCCTCGCCGACAGCTTCCGCCAGGTACCCGGATGCCTGTCGGGTCCGCAGCCACGGCTGGCGGCGGACCCGACTCGGGCACTGGGCAGGCGACTCAACCCTGCTGCTGGACGCGGCGGGGAAGCAGGAAGCTGGCGGCGATGGCCAGCGTGAACACCAGGATCTGGAAGAGCAGCGCCCGTTCGGTGGTCTGCTGGTAGGCGGTGCGGTTCGCCAGGAACTGCAGCTTGTCGTGCAGGTCAGCGACGCCCGGGTCAGCGGCCCCGGACTGGGCCGACACGGCGCGGCACGGGTCCAGATCCGCAATCGGGTTGGCGACCTCGATCCGCCCGCTGAAGCAGGCCCGGGCGTTGCCGGCGGCGGCGTCGACGGTCGCCACCGGCAGACCTCGGGCGGTCAGCTCCTCCTTGACCGTGGCGCGGAGGTCGTCGCCAACGGCGGGGGACTGGGCACCCAGGACGAGGAAGAAGACCATGCTGCTCAGGGCGATGCCGATGGCCGCGCCCATCTGCTGCACGGTGTTGAACACCCCGGAGGCGGCGCCTGCGCTGTCCAACGGCACGTCGTTGAGCGTGTAGGTGAGCAGCGGGGCGAAGGTCATGCCCATGCCCGCGCCGCCGAGGATGAGCCCGGGGGCCAGCGCCCACGGGGAGGCGGTGTCGAAGCGGTGGACCACGGTGATCAGGATGACCATCGCCGCGATCAGCATGACCAGCCCGAGTTGGAGGCCGAGCCGTCCGAGCTTCGGGGTGATGCGGCGCGCGGAGATGGCGGTGAACAGGGGGACGGCGAAACCCCACAGCACGCCGATCAGGCCAGCCTTGATCACCGAGAAGCCCTGCCCGAACTGCAGGTAGAGGGTGTTGACCAGGAAGAACGGCATGACGCCGCTCATGAACAACAGGGAGACGGCGAGGCCGCCGCGGAAGGAGCGGTGGGAGAACAGTGACATCGGGATGAGCGGCGACACCGTTCGACGTCGCTGCACCGCCACCAGCGCGGCGAAGGCCAGCACCGAGGCGGCCAGGCTGACGAAGGTCCACGCCGGCCAGCCCTGCTCCGGGCCCTGGATGAGCGGGAACACCAGCAACAGCATGCCGAGACCCACCAGGACGGCGCCCTTGACGTCCAGCCGCTGGGCGGACTCCCCTCGGGACTCGGGCACCAGCTTCGCGGTGATCAGCAGACAAGCCACGGCGATGGGGAGGTTCACCAGAAAGATCGTGCGCCAGGTGAGACCACCGACGTTGGAGGCGGTGAGCAGGGCGCCCACGACGGGACCGCCCACCGTGCCGACGGCGAAGACAACGCTGAGTGCGGAGAACGCGCGTCCCCGATCATTGGGCGGGTACATGACCTGGAGGATCGACAGCACCTGTGGGACCATGAGCGCACCCATGCCGCCCTGCACGAAACGGGCCACGATCATCTGTTCGGGAGCTACCGCGATCCCCGCGACGAGCGAGGCGGCGGCGAACCCGGTCATGCCGATGAGGAACATGCGTTTGCGGCCGTAGATGTCGCCGAGACGGCCACCGGTCACCAGCATGGTGGCGAAGGCGAGGGTGTAACCGCCCACCATCCACTGCATGTTGGCGCTGGAGGCGCCGATGTCCTCCTGGATGGTCGGCAGGGCTACGTTGACGATCACGATGTCGAGCAGGTCGAGCAGCAGGCCGACCAGAACGGCGAAGAGCGCGATGGTCCGCGCTCGACCGGCAATCGGACGTGGCTCCGCAGGGGTCCCTGCAGGGCTGGGGGATGGTCGCGTCCTCGGTCGTGTCATTCGCCGTACCTTCCATGATCGCTTCTCGGATCGTTGACCGGCCGGGGCGACCAGCGCGGACACCTCTGCCGCCTCGGCTGCTGGGAAACAGGCTATCTACGGTGTCTAGCAGTGTCTATCAAAGACGCCTCTAGTGTCCTACGAGGTTTCGATGGGATTCTTGAGAGACACGCATGACCGGTGGGAAGCCTCGACGTGAGGAGCGCGCGATGGGAATGACTCAACCGCCCACCCATCTCTTGCCCGAGCCGGCGCTGTGGATCGGCGGGGAGCGGGTGGTGGAGTCGTCTGGCGGGCGGGCGGAACACGTCTACGCCGCAACGGGGCGGCCGACGACGGAGGTGGTGCTCGCCGGCCCGGCCGAAGTCGACCAGGCCGTGGCGCTGGCCCGAGAGAGCCTGCCGCAGTGGCGGGACAGTTCGGCCGAGGTCCGGCGCGACACGATGCTGCGGCTGGCCGACCTGCTGCTCGTCCACGCCGAGTCCCTCGCCGCGCTGCAGAGCCTGGAGATCGGCCTGCCGACGCAACTGGCGCGGCGGTTGCCGGCGCTGGCGGCCGACCATCTGCGGTACTACGCCGGGTGGTGCGACAAGGTCGGCGGCGAGGTGGTGCCCACCTGGCCCGGGCGCAGCCTCGACTACACCCTCGACGAGCCGTACGGCGTGGTGGCCGGCATCATCCCGTGGAACGGTGCGCTGATGTCGATGGCGCAACTGCTCGGCCCGGCGCTGGCGGCCGGCAACGCCGTCGTGGTCAAGCCGTCGGAGCTGGCGCCCTTCGTCGGCGTGCGGTTCGCCGAGATCGCGGTGGAGGCGGGTGTGCCGCAGGGTGTGGTGGTGGTCGTGCCCGGCGGGCCGCCGGCCGGGGCGGCCCTGGCGGGACACCCTGGCGTCGACAAGGTGCATTTCACCGGCAGTGCGGCGACCGGCCGGCAGGTGCTCGCCGAGGCGGCTCGGAACCTGACGCCGGTGGCGTTGGAGCTGGGCGGCAAGTCCCCGCACGTCATCTTCGACGACGCCGACGTCCGGTCGGCGGCGCGGTACGCGATGAGCGGCGTGGTGGCCTTGTCGGGGCAGGGCTGCGCCAACGGCACCCGGCTGTTGGTGCATTCCGCCGTCCGCGAGCAGGTGCTCCAGACGCTGACCTCGCGGTTGCGTCGGGTC
The DNA here is from genome assembly GCF_042869115.1 of Micromonospora sp. NPDC007230. Lineage (NCBI taxonomy): Bacteria > Bacillati > Actinomycetota > Actinomycetes > Micromonosporales > Micromonosporaceae > Micromonospora > Micromonospora sp. NPDC007230. The sequence continues at coordinate 100,788 of NZ_JBIAFE010000016.1, forward strand.
CGGGTGGGCGACCCGGCCGACGAGACGACCGTGATGGGTCCCGTGGTGTCCCGGCAGGCGTGCGACCGCATCCTCGGCGTGGTCGACCGGGCCCGGGAGGCCGGCGCGCGGCTGCTGGCGGGCGGTGGGCGCTGCGGTGGGGACCTCGCTGACGGCTTCTTCGTGGAGCCCACCGTCTTCGCCGACGTCGACTGCGACGCCGAGCTCGCCCAGGAGGAGGTCTTCGGGCCGGTGCTGGCGGTGTCGAGCTTCGACACCGAGGAGGAGGCGGTGCGGCTGGCCAACGCCACCCGATACGGCCTGGGCGCCTATCTGCACACCAACGACCTGCGCCGCGCCCACCGGGTCAGCCGGGCCGTCGCGGCCGGCAGCGTATGGGTGAACGGGGCGCCGGGCCTCATGCCGTCGGCCCCGTTCGGCGGGGTGAAACAGAGCGGTTCCGCGCGTATCGGTGGCCTCGCGGGTCTGCGCGAGTTCCTCCGGCCGAAGAACGTGTGGATACCTGTCTGAACGCAGCCACCGGTAGGGTGATCTTGGTAACACGAGAAGTGTCTTTCGGGGCATGGTCTGCGTGGTGGTGACACACAACGTGGTCTTTCGATAACCATCAGCGTTGATGGGCGTGTGTGGCGTCACCAGCCGTTATGATGACCTCACCCTGACCTGACGGGTGACCTTCTGTTCACGTCCGGAACGACTAAGTGAACGTGCGGAAACGTATGACAGTGTCTTAGTGTCTTGCGGGCGCCGGATGCTGAGTAGGGAGAGGGGCGGAAACATGGCTCAGTACATCGTCACGATCACACCGGTGCTTGGTGAGGAAGGCGCGGGAGAGGAGTCCTCCCGCACCACCATGCGCGTATTCGCCGAGGACGGCCAGGTCTACATCAAGGAGCTGACCGTTCGCGTCGCCGAGGACGTCAAGCTCGCTGCCGCCGACCTGCTCCAGGTCGACCTCGACCTGCTGATGCAGGCGTTCGCCGCCAAGCGTCCCTCGGCCGCCGCCGCGCCGGCCGAGGGCCTGGACACGGCCAGGCCCTACCGTATCGCCGCGCCGAGCCGGGCCACCAAGCCAGACCGCGCCTACCGTCGTATGCCGGACCCGAGCGAACTCAAGGACATCTACCTCAAGAACCGCACTGTCACCGGGGTAGCCAAACACTACGACGTGCCCACCCACACCGCACAGGGGTGGATCACCCGGCTGCGACGCAAGGGTGTCATCCCCAGCGTCAAGTGACGTCGCGGCCCGCGAGTCACAGCGGGCCGCCGTCGCCCCCCTCACCCACCAGGTGGGCGCCGAAGGCGGCATACGAGTTGCGGCTGGCCACGAAGTGCTGGCGGGCAGTGTTGACATCCCGCAACCGCCGGGACAGGGGAGAAGAGTCGTACACCGCTGTCCCGCCGGCCAACTCGAAGGCCGCGTCGGTCGCCCTGACCGCCAGCGCGGTCGCCTGCGCGGCAGCTGCCCGCACCTGTGCTCGCCGCAGCGCCGCATCCGGGCCCGCGTACCCACCCCACTCATCGCGGGCCTGGTCGTAGAGCAGCGCCCGACCCGCCTGCACCACCATCCGCGCCTCGCCCAGCCGCTCCTGGAAGGCGGCTGAGGCCGCCAGCCGCTTCGCGCTCAGCGCCGGCCGCTTGCCGCCCGCCGCCAGCTCGACGACGTCCCGCAGGGCCGCCTCGGCGACGCCCAACGCCGCCGCCGCGATGATGAGGCTGGACTGCGCGATGCTCATCGCCGCCCGCGCCGCTGTCGCCGACCCGGGCACCAGCTCCACGGCCCGCTCCGCCGGGCAGAAGCCGCCGGAGACGGCGAGGTCGTGGCTACCCGTGCCGCGTAGGCCGAGGGTGTGCCAGGTGTCGACCACCGTGACGTCGGCGGCGGGCAGCAGCATGATCCGGGTGGCGGGCCGGTCCCCGTCCAACGCCACCGCGCGCCCGCGCAGCAGGACGCAGTTGAGGTACACCCAGGCGGCGCGCTCGCAGCCGGTGACGAACGGCCACTGACCGGAGATCCGCCACCCGCCGTCGACCTCGGTGGCTCGGCCCTTCGGGGCCACCGCGCCGGCGGCGTAGACGTCCGGGCCGTCGGCGAAGATCGCCGCGACGGTCGCCGCCGGCGCGCACCCGATGATGAGCTGGGACAGGGCGACCTGGCCGACCATCCAGGCCACCGACCCGTCCGCCGTGCCCAGCGTCTCGACGACCCGCAGCGTGTCCGGCACGCTCAGGCCGGTGCCGCCGTGCTCCACGGGCGCGAGCATGCGCAGACAACCCGCCGCACGCAGCCCGTCGAGCAGCTGCTCCGGAAGCCCCCGCACCCGCTCGACCTCGTCGGCGTGCTTGACGACCTCCGGAAGGAGATCACGGACCAGTTGCAGAGTCGTCATGCCGATCCTCGCCCTCCGGTCTGGCGTGCCGGTCCGAATACCGGGCCGCGCTCGCTCGATCCACCCAAGCGTCCCGGAACGACCGATGACCATCGTACTGTCTGCCTGTATCGTCGCAACAGACACGAGACTGTTGTGTGTAGACACTCTGAAAAGCACAGCCGGACTGGCTGGGGAGGTACCTCATGACGGCGTCTGACGCGCAGACACACGTGTTCGCGATGAGGATGTGGAAGTCTCTTCTCGCCACCCAGGAGCTGCTGTCGGCGTACCTGGGGGTCAAGCTCGGCCTGTACGAGGCGCTGGCCGCCGCGCCGGGACCGCTGCGCCCGGACGAGCTGGCCCGTGCCGCCGGCGTCGCCCCCCGGTACGCCAGGGAGTGGCTGGAACAGCAGGCCGTCTGCGGCATCGTGGAGACCGACGACGCCCGGCTGCCGGCCGAGCGGCGAGCGTACCGGCTGCCCGCCGGGCACGCCGCCGTCCTGACGGTCTCGGACGACCCGATGTCCCTGGCCTCCCTCGCCGTGCTGCCCCTCGGTGGCGTCGCCGCCGCCCTGCCGGACCTTCTGGCGGCCTACCGCAGCGGCGCGGGCGTGCCCGACGACGTGTTCGGCGTGGACTGGCGCGAGGGCCACTCCGGCGCCAACCGGGCCCTGTTCGCCCATCAGCTCGCCGGCTGGATCGCCGAGCAACTGCCCGACGTGCACGCCCGGCTCGACGGGCCCGGGCAGCGCATCGCCGACGTCGCCTGCGGGACCGGCTGGTCGAGCATCGCGCTGGCCCGGGCGTACCCGCGTGCCGAGGTGACCGGCCTGGACCTCGACGGCGCGGCCCTGCGGCAGGCCGAGCGGCACGCCGCCGAGGCGGGCGTCGCCGACCGGGTCCGCTTCGCCCATCGTGACGCCGCCGACCCCCAGCTGGCGGGCGAGTATCACCTGGTGTGCCTCTTCGACGCGCTGCACGAGGTGTCCCAACCCGTCGCCGTGCTCGAGGCGTGCCGGCAGTTGCGCGCCGCCGACGGCGCCGTGCTCGTGATGGACGCCAAGGTCGCGCCGGCCTTCACGGCCCCCGGCGACGACGTGGAGCGGTTCCAGTACGGCACGAGCGTGCTGCACTGCCTGCCCGCGAGCCGTACCGGGGAAGATTCGACGGGCACTGGCACGGTGTTGCGCCCGGGGATGGTGCGCGAGCTGGCGGTCAAGGCCGGCTTCTCGGGAATGACAGTCCTCGCCGTCAACGACCGCTTCCACCGGCTCTACCGACTGACGGGTTGACCGCACCAGGCCGGCCGGGGTGCCCAGCAGGCCGCCGCCGCGTTCGTCACGCAGGCGCACGGGAGGGGGCACTCGTTCGGCCACGGAAGTCCGCTGGGGACGAGGTGGTGCTGACCCCGACGGCCGGATGCGGACCCGCCCGTCAAGGGGTGTGGGAGGGGTCCGGGGCGACCCGGACCCTGCCCTGATTCGTGCTCAGGCCCCGTCGCGCTCCGCGAGCCGCTGGACCACCAGGTCCTGCACGGCGCCGACAGTGGTGATCTTGCGCGCGGTGTCCTCGTCGATGGGGTCGAGGTCGAACTCGTCCTCGATGGCGAACGCCACCTCCATCAGGGCCAGGGAGTGGTAGCCCAGGTCCTTGATGAGGTGGGAGTCCGCGGTCGCCTCCACGCTGTCCTTCGGCGCCATGTCGGAGATGATCGCCGCCACGGTAGCGCGGATCTCCTCCTCGGTACGGCGGGCGGGAGCGGTCTGCTCGGTCATGGTCGATCTCCTCCGTGCTGCTGGCGTGACGGTTGGGTGGGGGACGCTCAGGAGGCCCGAGCGCCGGTCAGCGGGTGGGAAACGAGCGGCGGAGCACTTTGGTGCTGGTGGCGCACCACCGCCCCGAGCGCGGGCGCCCAGCGGCGCGACCACCCCGCGACGACCTCTGGCACGTCCTCGAACTCCTCCTCGAGGATGGACAGGCAGGGAACCGGCGCGGTCGCGCCGAGCTCCGTCAGCAGCGGGCGCAGGTACTGGTCCCCGGCGCCGCGGTGCTTGGCCCAGCCGGCGGTCATCGCCCCGACGGCGACGCAGTCGGCCAGCCCGTCCATCGGGAGCATGTCCAGGAACAGCTTCAGCAGGCCGGTGTAGGTGCCCTTGAACGTCGGGCTGACCACCATCAGCAGGCCGGCCCGGCGGACCAGGCCCAGAGACCGCTCTATCTCCGGCCCCAACGGCACGCTGCGGCTGGCGCGCAGCGGCAGCGCGGCACCGACGTCGGCGAGGTCGACGATGTCCGGTCGGGCGAGCTCGACGCCCTCCGCGGCGAGGGCCGGCGACAGCTCCTCCATCAGCCGGATGGCGATCCCGCCGGTACGGGAGCCCTTGCGAGGGCTGCCCACCAGCAGCGTCGTCTGCACCAGCGCGCTCCGGTCCCTCACGACGCCTCCAGCCCGAGCAGCCCCCGGCGCCGCAGCAGCGGCAGCACGCCCTCGGCGAAGTTGTACGCCTCCTCCAGGTGGGGCTGCCCGGAGAGGATGAGATGGCTCATGCCCAGCGTGTGGTACTCCTCGATCCGCTCGGCCACCTGCTCGTGGCTGCCGACCAGTGCGGCGCCGGCGCCCGGGCGGACCAGGCCGTAGCCGGCCCACACGTTCGGGTACACCTCCAGGTCGTCGACCCGGCCGCCATGCAGGGCGGCCATCCGGCGTTGCCCCTCCGAGTCGGTGCGGCGGAACCGTCGCTGGGCGTCGGCGATCCGGCTGGCGTCCATGCCGTCGAGCAGCCGGCGGGTCACCGCCCACGCCTCCTGCGCGGTGTCCCGGCTGATGACGTGGAACCGGGTGCCGAACTCGACGCTGCGGCCCCGGGCAGCGGCCAGTTCGGCGACCCGGCCGGTGAGAGTGGCCAGCCCGTCCGGTCGCTCGCCCCACGCCAGGTAGACGTCGGCGTGGGCGGCGGCCACCCGCTGCGCCGCCGCCGAGGAGCCGCCCAGCAGGATCGTCGGCCGCACGTCGTGTGGCCGGGTCAGCATCCCGGCCTTGATCTGGTAGTGGTCGCCGTGGAAGTCGAACGGCTCGCCGTGCCAGGCGCGGTGAAAGACGTCGAGGAACTCCTCGGTGCGGGCGTAGCGCTCGTCGTGGTCGAGCCAGTCTCCGTAGCGCCGCTGCTCGTCGGCGTCCCCGCCGGTGACGATGTTGAGCATCAGCCGGCCGCCGGAGAGCCGCTGGAACGTCGCGGCCGACTGGGCGCACACCATCGGCGGCAGCGCGCTGGGCCGGCAGGCGATCATGAAGTGCATGCTGCGGGTCTGCTGCGACAGCGCCGTGGACAGCAGCCAGGGGTCCTCGCAGAACAGGCCGGTCGGCACCAGCGCGCCGGCGAAGCCGAGCCCGTCGACGGCCCGGGCGACCTGGCTGAGATAGTTCAGCTCCGGCTCCCGCCGGATGTTCCTGGTCCCGTCCGCCCCGTCCGCGCTCTTGGCCACCTCCCGGCCGTCGCCGTGCAGTGGCAGGAACCAGTGCAGTCGCAGCGTCATCAACGGTCCCTTCCGCCTCGGGCCGGCCGACCGGCCCCGGATTGACCTGCTATCCCGGTGAGCACTTGCCTTTCCTGCTATCCACGTGCATTTACGAGTATGTGTTGAGAGGTTCTCAGGATGCCTGTGACGCTGTCAATACCGTTGGCGTTGCCGCGACCCGTCACCGCCCGGGCGACGCCAGCGCGACGTCCGGACGGCGCGCCGCCGCCGCCGCGACATCCAGGTAGCCGGCCAGGAAGTCCCGCCCGAGCGCCGGGTCGGCCCAACCCCCGGCGCGGAACAGCACGGCCTGCACCCGGTGCTCGCCCACCGGGGCCAGGGCCAGCTCGAACGGGAAGCGGCTGCCGATCTCCGTGGGAACCACCAGCTCGAAGCGCGCGCCGCCGCCGGTCAGGTCATGCCGCAGGGGCGACATAACGTTGAACATCACGTCGTCGGCCCGCCCGCCGCCGGTGTCGACGAGGCCGGTGGGCAGCAGATGAAAGGGCAGGTCCTGGTACGCGAACGCGCTGATCACCGCGACGTGCACGTGGCGCACCAGGTCCGCGAAGCTGCGTTGACGGGCGACCTCGGCGCGCAGCAGCACCATGCCGGCGAGCAGGCCGACGGTGTCGCGCACCTCGGGCCGGGACCGGTTGGCGAACATCGACGCTACCGCCAGGTCAGGCTGGCCGGTCAGGCGGTGCAGCTGGGCGTGGAAGGCCGCCAGCAGCACCGTGAACATGGTCGTCTTCTCCCGCCTCGCCAGCTCCCGCAGCCCGGCCACGGTCGCGGCCGGCAGCTCTGCCGCGACGGATCGGGTCGCCGCCGTGGCGGCGCCGGTGGCGTCCGCGGCCGGATAGAGCGCGTCGAGCCGGGGGATCTGGCTGCCCTCGAGCTGGCGTCGCCAGTACCGCTGATACCGGGCGAGCTGGTCCGAGGCCAGCAGCTCCTGCTGCGCCTGCGCGAAGCGGGCCATCTGCCAGCCCACGGGCGTGGGGACGCTGGCCCCGCCGCAGGCGGCGTCGTAGCAGGCAACCAGGTCGCGCAGCAGGATGCCGGTGGACCACGCGTCGGTGACGAGGTGGTGCAGGTTGAGGCAGAACAGGTGCTCCCGCGGGCCGACCCGCCAGACGCTGGCCCGCGCCGGCCACTGCCCGGGGTCGATCGGCGTCTGGAGCTCCCGGGCCAGCGCCGCGTCCGGCGACTCGCCCGCTGCCGCCGCGTCGGCCCAGGCCAGCGGCTGCGGGCGCGGGGCGTGCACGCGCTGCACGAGGCGTGCGCCGCGGCCGTGGAAGGTCGTCCGCAGCGACTCGTGCCGGACCACGAGCTGGTCCACCGCCGCCTGTAACGCCCGGTCGTCCAGGCGCCCCACGATGCGGCAGACGACCGGGCAGTTCAGCGCGCCGAAGTCCGACCGGTAGTGCTTGATCATCCACAGCAGCCGCTGGGAGACCGAGGCGGGTGTTTCGAGTGCGTCCACAACGGCAGGATAGTCTTTCCATTGGCTTTGCGCGTGTGGCGAACTAGTCTTTGCTGCTATGAGCGAGTTGGTAGTGCGCTCGACCCAGGACGCCCGACTCAACTGGAACTACGAACCCTCGGACTCCCGCACCGGCTTGCTCTACCAGCGGGCCAAGCAGGCGCAGTGGAGCGTCGACGAAATCGACTGGCTCCTCGACGTGCCCTTCGGGGCGCCGCTGCCCGACGACTCCGCCTTCGCCATGGCCGCGTTCGCCGCGTCCCCGCTGGCCCGGCGGGGCCGGCCAGCCTGGGACGAGTTCCGCTGGGAACTCCAGGTGTGGATGGTCAGCCAGTTCCTGCACGGCGAGCAGGCGGCCATGGTTGTCGCCGCCCGGTTGGTGGAGATCGTCACTGGACTGGAAAGCAAGCTGTACGCGGCAACTCAGGCGGTGGACGAGGCGCGCCATGTGGAGGTCTTCTCCCGCTACCTGAGGGAGAAGATCGAGCGGCCGTACCCGATCTCCGAGCCGCTGGCGCTGCTGCTGTCCGACATCCTCGAGGACAACCGCTGGGACGTCATCTCGCTGGGCATGCAGATCATGGTCGAGGCGCTGGCGATGGCCGCGTTCCGGCTGGCACACAGCACCTTCCACGACCCGCTGATCAAGCGGATCACCGGCCTCGTGGCGAGGGACGAGGCCCGGCACGTGTCGTTCGGCGTGCTGTCGCTGCGCGGCCTGTACGACGAGATGACCTTTCGCGAGCGGGCCGAGCGGGAGGAGCTGGTGCTGGAGGCCGCCGCCCTGATCCGTCGCCGGTTCCTGCTCGGTGACATCTGGGAACGCATGGAGATCCCGATGGCCGAGGGGCTCGACTTCGCCGCCCGCAACGAGCTGATGGTCGCCTATCGGCAGGCCATCTTCTCCCGGGTAGGCCGGGCGCTGGACCAGATCGGGCTGATGACCCCTCGGGTGCGGGACGGGCTCGCCCGGCTGGATCTGATCCAATTCGTGGAGGGTAGGCGCGGTGGTTGAGCGAACGGGCGTCCGGCAGCGGCCGCCGATGGACCTGTCGTCGCTGATGCGGCTGGCGGAGCTGGCCGATGTCATCGTGCCGATGACCGTGCGGGCGGTCAGCGACCTGGGGATCGCCGACCTGCTCATCGACGGGCCCCGGCCGGTGGCCGAGCTCGCCGCCGCGGTCGGTGCGCACGAGAGGTCGCTGTGCCGGGCGCTGCGGGCGCTGGCGGCCAAGGGCATCTTCACGGAGCCGGAGCCGGCGGTGTTCGCCCTGACGCCCCTGGCCCAGCCGCTGCGCAGCGACCACCCGCTGTCGGTGCGCGCCGTCTACACGCTGCTCGCCTCCGACGTGCAGGCGTGGGCGATGCTGCCGCACAGCCTGCGCACCGGCGAGGCCGCCTTCGACCGGGCGCACGGCACGGACTACTGGAGCCACCTGGCCGGGAACCCGGACGAAAGCCGGCGGGTGGACCGCTGGATGCACGCCGTCACCCGGCTGCATCTGCGTACCGTGCTGCCCTGCCACCCGTGGGGGGAGCTGTCCCACGTGGTCGACGTCGGCGGCGGTGACGGCGGCTTCCTCGCCGGCCTGCTCGGACGGTACCCCGCGATGCGCGGCACGCTGCTGGACCTGCCGCACGTCGTCGCGGCGGCCGACCGGGTCCTGACCGAGGCGGGGGTGCGCGACCGGTGCGAGATCGTCCCCGGCAGCTTCTTCGACCCGCTGCCTGCCAACGCGGACGCGTACTTGCTCAAGACGGTGCTGCCCGGGTTCGGCGACGACCAGGTGGTGGCGGTGCTCCGCCGGGTCCGGGAGGCGATGCGGCCGGACAGCCGGCTGCTGCTGCTGGAGGCCGTCCTGCCCGCCGGGGACACCTACGACGTAGCCAAGCTGTACGACGTGCACACGCTGGTGCTGACCGGCGGCACCCACCGCACGGCCGAGGAAACCGAGGCCCTGCTCGGCCGTGCCGGGCTGCGGCTGGACACCGTCCGGCCGACCGCCACGCTGACCATCCTCGCCGCCACCCCGGCCTGATCCGACCCCCGCCGGCCCGAGGGCCGTATGCGGGCGCGACCGTCCACCGATGGGCGGCGGCCCGGCCGCGCCCGCGCGGCCCGGCCGAACGGGCCGCGGCGGGACGCCACCGGCGTCAGGCGGCCCGGACGGCCAGCGGCACGTGGGCGAAGGCGCGGAACGGCGTGTCGCTCTCCCGGACCAGGTCGCCGGCCTGCTCGACCGAGCGGGTGCGACGCAGCACCCAGTCGAAGACGACCTGCGCCTCCGTGCGGGCCAGGAACGCGCCCAGGCACAAGTGCCCGCCGCCGCCGAAGGTGACGTGCGGGTTCGGGCTGCGGGTGACGTCCAGCCTGTCGGGGAAGCGGAAGACCGCCTCGTCGTGGTTCGCCGAGCCCAGCATCAGCACCAGCACCCGCCCGGCGCGCACGGTGCGCGAGCCGATCCGTACCGGCTCCCGGACCAGCCGGGCGGTGCCCTGGATGGGCGCCTCGAAGCGGAGGAACTCCTCCACCGCGCCGGGCACCAGGCCGGGGTCGGCGCGCAGGACGGCGAACTGGTCCGGCGCCCGCAGCAGCGCGGCGAACCCGTTGGTGATGAGGTGGACGGTCGTCTCGAAGCCGGCGAAGAACGAGAAGACCGTGTTGTCCACGATCTCGTCGTGGGTCAGCCGGTCCCCGTCGTCCTCGGTCCGCAACAGCGTCGACAGCAGGTCGTCGCCGGGCGCCGCACGGCGCTCGTCGAGCAGCCCGCCGATGTACTTGCGCAGCCACTCCACGGACTCGTGCGCCGCGCCCCGGGCGGCCTCGGGAACGATGGCGCTGAACGCCCGCCCGAGCCGCATGGCGTGCTGCCGGACGTCGTCGTGGGCCTCGGGCGGGATGCCCATCAACGTGGACACCACCAGCACTGGCAGCGGGTACGCCAGGTCGCGCACCACGTCGCAGGTGCCGGACTCCAGCGCCGGGGTCAGGAGCCGGTCCACGGTCTGCTCGATGTAGCCGCGCATCCGCCGCACCACGGCCGGGGTGAAGGCGCCGCTCATCAGCCGCCGGAGCCGGACGTGGTCAGGCGGGTCGCGGTAGAGCATGATGCGCTGGAAAAAGTGGCTGGCCGGTCCCTCGCCCACCGACAGGTGGTGGTAGCCCTCGGGGAACTCGCTGCCGAGGCGCGGGTCGCGCTGCAACGCCACGACGTCGGCGTGCCGGGTGACGCCCCAGCTGCCGGGGCCGAACCGGCACAGCGGTCCGGCCTCGCGCAGCCGCGCATAGGTCGGATAGGGATCGTGCAGGACAGCGGGGTCGAGCGCGTCGAACCTGGGCGGCAGACCGGAGGCATCCATGCCTGCCAGTCTTGGCCCGGACCCGCTGCCCGGGCAAGTGTTTACGCGTGTTTGCCGGAAACCCTATGCCGACGCTTCGCGGGGCAGGTAGCTGCCGAAGCTCCAGACGTGACCCTCGAGGTCGTACACCCCGTAGTCGCGGGAGCCGTACGAGGTGTCATGCAGCTCGTAGACCGGCTTGGCGCCGGCCTGCATCGACCGCTCGTAGTGTTTGTCGACGTCCGCCGCGTCGCCGACGCAGATGTAGACGCCGCCGCTGGTGGCGGGCAACTCGCGTGGGCTGACCATGCCCAGCGAGTCGTTCGGGCCGCCGCCGCCGAGCTGGATCGTGGCGTTACCCCAGCTCAGCTCGGCGTGCACCACCTTGCCGTCGACCTCGGTGACGTCGAAACGCTCCAGCCCGAACGCGTTGACGAGCCAGTCAACGGCAGCCGTCGGGTCCTGGTAGCGCAGGAAGGGGATGACCGGAGAGAACGAACGTTCCGACATGAAGCCTCTTCTCGTATGGAGTCAATCCGTCCGGTGTGGTTCATCATAGGTGACTCGCCTCTGCGCGAGGGTCAACATCACGCTCGACAACCGACAGTGGCCGGCCGAGCGTGGCCAGCGCGCCGCGGTAGTCGTCGCCGACGGCCAGGTCGCGCAGGTGCACGCTGATGTGCGGCGGCGGCCGGTCTGCCCAGCTCAGCAGGCGCGCGGGGGCATCCGGGGCACTCACGGTCAGGTCGGCCGGCGACGGCACGAGGCCGTCCCCGGTCGCCTTGAGGATGGCTTCCTTGCGGGACCAGTACCGGATGAACGCGGCGAGTCGCCGCGGCTGCGGCAGGCCGGCCAGCACCCGACGCTCGGCGGGGGAGAGTGCCGAGACCGGGATCCGGCCACCACGCAGGGCCACCCGCTCGATGTCGACGCCGCAGACCGTGTCGCGGGCGATCGCCACCACGACCCGCTCGGCCGAGTGCGACACGGACACGTGCAGCACGCCCGCGCCGGTGTGCACCTCCAGCCGGCCGTGCGGGCCGGCGCAGTGCCGGCACGTCGAGGAGAAGACGACCTCGTGCGGCGTCGTGTCGGCGTGCCGGGCGGCCAGCAGCCGCGCCGCGACGCGGCCCGCCACGAACCGGGTGCGGGCCGCGTCGTGGCCCAGCCGCCGCGCCCGCGCGCGTTCGGCGTCGTCAAGCAGGGCGTGCAGCCGCTCGGGGACCGGCCCGGCGGGGCACCGCCACACCAGGCACTCGCCGCTGCCCAGCCGCTCGCCCACGCCGCTCCTCCGTCCGCCGCCCCGTCGCCTTTCCCGTCGCCTGTCCAACGAGTCTTTCCGAGTATCATCGACTGTCTCTAGACCCAAGTCGTAAGTCGCTGATAGCTTAGCGCCAGCCGACCGGAGACGTGGTAGAGGCTGACTGAGGAGACGCGACATTGGACGTTGCCGTCGACACCGATCCCCTGACCCTCGACCGGATGCGCGAGGACGTCGCGGAGGCCCTCGAGTGCCCGCCGTCACTCGTCGGGGACGACGACGATCTGCTGGTGCTCGGCCTCGACTCGATCGCGGTCATGCGGCTGGCCAGTCGCTGGCACAGCCGAGGCGTCCCCGTCACCTTCAGCGAGCTCGTCGAGTGGCGCACCCTCGCGCAGTGGTGGCACCTGGTCGCGGAGCGCCACGCCGAGGCCCGCCCGGCGCAGCTGCCGCCGGTGGCCGTGGCGGAGTCCGCGCCGTTCGGCCTGGCCACGATGCAGCACGCGTACTGGATCGGCCGGGCGGACGGGCAGCCCCTGGGCGGCGTGGGCGCCCACTTCTACAACGAGTTCGACGGGGCCGGCGTCGAACCGGACCGGCTCGACGCCGCCGTCCGCGCCGTGCTGCACCGGCACGGCATGCTACGGGCGGAGTTCCACGCCGACGGCACCCAGCAGATCCGGCCGGAGAGCCCGTGGCCGGGCCTGACGGTGCACGACCTGCGTGAGCTGTCGCCGCGCCGGTGCGAGGAGGAGCTGGCGCGGCTGCGCCACCGGTTGTCCCACCGCCGGCTGCGGGTGGAGGAGGCGGAGACCTTCGACATCCAGCTGTCCCTGCTGCCCGGCGGTGCCACCCGGGTGCACGTGCACGTGGAGATGCTGGTCGCCGACGCCCACAGCTTCCGGCTCATCCTGTCGGACCTGGCGGCCTTCTACCGGAACCCGGACCGGCAGGTGGCCCCTGTGGGCCTCAGCTATCCCGCCTACCTGGCCACCATCGCCGCCCGGCCCGACGCGGCCCGGGACCGGGCCCGCGAGTACTGGCGCGAGCGGCTGGCCACGCTGCCCGGCCCGCCCCAACTGCCGACCGCCGTCGACCCGGCCACCGTGCAGGGCCACCGGGTGGTCCGCCGGTACCACTGGCTGACCCCGGAGCAGCAGGCGGAGCTGGGACGGCGCTCGGCGGCGGCGGGAGTCACCCTGTCGATGGTGTTCCTCACCGCCTTCGCCGAGGTGCTGGCCGCCTGGAGCAGCAGCGGCCGGTTCGTGCTGAACCTGCCGATGTACGACCGGCGCCCCGTCCATCCCGAGGTCGGCGCGGTAGTCGGCGACTTCACCAACCTGATTCTGCTGGAGATCGACACGACCGGCCCGGCCGGCTTCGTCGACCTAGTCCGCCGCCACCAGGATCGGCTGCGCAGCGACGCCGCGCACTCGGCGTACAGCGGAGTCGACGTGCTGCGCGACCTGTCCCGCGCCCGGACCGGCCAGCCCGTCGGCGCGCCCGTCGTCTTCACCAGCGCGCTGAACCTCGGCGAGCTGTTCGACGCGGACGTCCGCGACTGCTTCGGCCCGCCCGGCTGGACCATGTCCCAGACCCCCCAGGTCTGGCTCGACTACCAGATCACGGAGCGCGAGGACGGCCTCTATCTCAACTGGGACGTCGTGGACGAGTTGTTCCCCGACGGGTTCGTCGACGACATGTTCGCCGCCTATCTGGGGATCGTCGACTGGCTGCTCGACCCGGCCACGGACTGGTCCCGGCGCGCCCCGATCGCGCTGCCCGCCCGCACCCTGGCCGTGCGGGCGGCGGCCAACGACACCGCCGGCCCCACCGACAACGGGCCGCTGCACCGCGACGTCTTCGCCTGGGCAGCCCGCGAGCCCGACCGCCCGGCCGTGCTGCCCGGACCGGACCGGGCGGGCGTGCTCACGTACGGCGAACTGGCGGGCCGGGCGCAGGCACTGGCCGACGAGCTGACCGCCCGCGGCCTGGCCCCCGGCGACGCCGTCGCCGTCACGCTGCCGAAGGGCCCCGACCAGATCGTGGCGGTGCTCGGCGTGCTGCGCGCCGGCGGCGTGTACGTGCCGATCGGCGTCGACCAGCCCGACGCCCGGCGCGAGCTGATCCGGGCCACCGCCGGGGTCCGGCTCACCGTCACCACCGCCGGGGCCGCGGCGGGGTCGCCTGCCGACTCCTCGACGATGCTCACCGTCCCCGCCACCGGCGTGCCGTTGCGCGATGACGCGCTGGCGGTCGACCCCGAGCAGGACGCCTACCTGCTGTTCACCTCCGGCTCCACCGGCGTGCCGAAGGGGGTGCGGGTGCCCCACCGGGCGGCCCGGAACACCCTCGACGACCTCGTGCGGCGGTTCGCGATCGGCCCGGACGACCGCGTCCTGGCGGTCTCGGCCCTCGACTTCGACCTGTCCGTGTTCGACATGTTCGCCCTGCTCGGCGCGGGTGGCGCCGTCGTCACCGTCACCGAGGACAGCCGCCGCGACCCGGCCGCCTGGCTGCGCCTGGTCCACGAGCACCGGGTGACGGTCTGGCAGTCCGTCCCGGCCGTGCTCGACCTGCTGCTGACCCAGGCCGAGACCGAGGCGTCGGGCGCGGCCGGGGAGAGCCCGCTGCCGCTGCGGCTCGCCGTGCTCGGCGGCGACCGGGTCGGCCTCGACCTCGCCGGCCGGCTGGCCAGGCTGGCCCCGGCCAGCCGGGTGTACGGCCTCGGCGGCACCACCGAGACGGCGATCCACTCCACCGTGCAGCCCGCCCCCGTCGACCCGCCGCCGCACTGGCGGTCGGTGCCCTACGGCGTACCGTTGCGCAACCAGCTCATGCGGGTCGTCGACGAGCACGGCCGGGACCGGCCGGACTGGGTGCCCGGCGAGCTCTGGATCGGCGGGCGCTCGGTCGCCGCCGGCTACGCGGGCGACCCGCAGCGGACCGCCGACCGGTTCGTAGCGCACGCCGGGCAGCGCTGGTACCGCACGGGCGACCTGGCCCGGTACTGGCCCGACGGCACAGTGGACTTCCTCGGGCGCACCGACTTCCAGGTCAAGATCCGGGGACACCGGATCGAGCTGGGCGAGATCGAAGCCGTGCTGGAACGCGACCCGGACGTCTCCCGGGCGGTCGCCCAGGTCGTCGAGCGGGACACCCTCGCCGCCGCCGTCACCGTCACCCGGGCCGGAGCCGACCCCCAGTCGATCCGCCAGCGCGCCGCCGAACAGCTTCCGCCGTACATGGTGCCGGCCGTCGTGGTGGTCCTCGACGCGTTCCCGCTGTCGGCCAACGGCAAGATCGACCGCGCCCGGCTGCCCGAGCTGCTCGCCGCACGACCCGCGCCCACCGGCACCGCGCCCCGCGGCGGTGTCGAGACCGCCGTGGCCGCCCTGTGGTCGGAGCTGCTCGGCGTGCCCGAGGTACGCCGGGAGGACAACTTCTTCGCCCTCGGCGGCGACAGCCTGGTCGCCACCCGGCTGCTGGCCCGGCTGCGCGAGGCCGGCATCGCCCGCGCCGAGCTGCACCACCTGTTCCACGCCCGCGACCTGGCCGGCTTCGCGGCGCGGCTGCACACCGAGGGTACGGCCGGCGACGCGGGCACCCCCACCGAGCGGCGTGAGCTGACCGCCGACCCGGCCCACCGGCACGAGCCGTTCCCGCCCACGGACGTGCAGCGCGCGTACTGGCTGGGGCGCACCGACGACTTCGCGCTCGGCGGGGTCGGCTCCCACTGGTACTGGGAGTTCGACGGCCGGGACGTCGACCTCGACCGGCTGCGCCAGGCGGTCGACGCGCTCATCGCCCGGCACGAGATGCTCCGCGCCGTCTTCGACGACAACGGCGACCAGCGGATCCTGCCGGAGGTGCCGCCGTTCACCATCACCGTGCACGAGGGGCAGGAGCACCTGGCGACGCTGCGCGAGCGGCTGTCCCACCGCGTCCCCGACCCGTCCCGGTGGCCGCTGATCGACATCCAGGCCGTGCGTCACCCCGGCGGCACCCGCGTCGCGTTCAGCTTCGACTACATCGTGCTCGACGCGCTGAGCATCGTCATCTTCTTCTCCGAGCTGTCCACCCTCTACCGCGACCCCGGCGCCGAGCTGCGCCCGCTGGGTGTGTCGTTCCGCGACTACGTGCTCGGCGCGGCGCCGCCGCCGGAGGCGGTGGAGCGGGCGGGGGCGTACTGGCGCGGGCGCCTGGACGACATCGCCCCGGCCGCCGCGCTGCCGCTGGCCGTCGACCCCGACACCCTGGTCGCCCCGCGGTTCGTCCGCCGCGAGCGCAGCCTCACCCCCGAGCAGTGGGCGGCGATCACCCGCCGCGCCCGGGACCACCGGCTCACCCCGGCCGCGGTCCTCGCCACCGCGTACGCCGAGGTGCTCAGCGCGTACAGCGGGCAGGACGAGCTGACGTTGAACCTGACCATGTTCCAGCGCCACGACGTGCACCCGGACATCGGCGCGATCCTCGGCGATTTCACCTCGCTGGTCCTGGTTGGCTACCGGGGGGACGCGGGCGAGCCATGGCGGGAGACCGCCCACCGGTTCCAGCAGGACCTGTGGGCCGGGCTGGAACACAACGACGTCTCCGCCCTGTGGGTGCTGCGCGAGTTGGCGCGCCGGCGCAACAGCGGCACGGTCAGCATGCCGATCGTGTTCACCAGCGCGCTCGGCGTGGCCGCGGACCTGGTCAACATGCGGTTCCCGTTCGGCGAGCTGACCTGGGGCATCTCACAGACCCCGCAGGTGTGGCTGGACAACCAGGTCATGGAACGCGACGGCGGGCTGACCTTCAACTGGGACAGCGTCGACGAGCTGTTCCCCGACGGGCTGCTCGACGCCATGTTCGACGCCTACCACCGGCTGCTGTGCTGGCTCGCCGAGGGCGAGTGGGACCGGCCGCTGCCGGACATGCTGCCGCCGGCGCAGCGTGCCGTCCGGGCCGCCGTCAACGCCACCGACGCCCCGGCACCCGGGCACACCCTGCACGAGCCGTTCTTCGCCCACGCCGCCCGCGACCCCGACCGGCTCGCGGTCGCCTACGGTGAGACGTCGATCAGCTACGGCGAGCTGGCCGCACGGGCGCTGCGGATCGCCGGGGCGCTGCTACGCGCCGGGGTGGAACCGGGCGACGCCGTCGCCGTCACCCTGCCCCGCGGGCCGGAACAGGTCGCTGCGGTGCTCGGCGTGCTGGCCGCCGGCGCGTCGTACGTGCCCGTCAGTGTCGACCAGCCCGCCGCCCGCCGCGATCGGATCTACGCCAAGGCGCAGGTGACCGCCGTGGTGGGCCGCCCCGGCGCGCAGCACCTGCCCACAGTGGCCCCGGACGTGGACGGGCCGCCGCTGCGCGGGCCGGTGACGGTCGCCGCGAACGCCCTGGCCTACACGATCTTCACCTCCGGCTCCACCGGGGAGCCCAAGGGGGTGGAGATCACCCACCGGGCGGCCGTCAACACGGTGACCGACGTCAACTCCCGGTACGGGGTCGGCCCGGAGGACCGCGTGCTGGCGGTCTCCGCGCTGGACTTCGACCTGTCCGTCTACGACGTGTTCGGGCTGCTGGCCGCCGGTGGGGCGCTGGTCGTGCTGGCCGACGAGGACCGCCGGGAGGCCCGCCGCTGGGCGTGGCTGGCCCACCGGTGGGGGGTGACCGTCTGGAACTCGGTGCCCGCGCTGTTGGACATGCTGCTCGTGGCGGCCGGCGAGCACCCGCCGGCCGGCCTGCGGCTGGCCCTGGTCTCCGGTGACTGGGTGGGCCTGGACCTGCCGGGCCGGCTGGCACGGGTCGCCCCGCACGCCCGGTTCGTCGCCCTCGGCGGCGCCACCGAGGCCGCGATCTGGTCCAACGCGTGCGAGGTCGCGGCGGTGCCGGAGCACTGGCGCTCCATCCCGTACGGCCGCCCGCTGCGCAACCAGCGCTACCGAGTGACCGACTCGCGCGGCCGGGACTGCCCGGACTGGGTGCCCGGGGAGCTGCGCATCGGCGGCGCCGGGGTGGCGCTGGGCTACCGTAACGCCCCCGAGCTGACCGCCCGGCAGTTCGGCGTCGACGACGAGGGCCGGCGCTGGTACCGCACCGGCGACCTCGGCCGGTACTGGCCGGACGGGACGCTGGAGTTCCTCGGCCGGGTCGACTTCCAGGTCAAGGTGCGCGGGCACCGCATTGAACTGGGCGAGATCGAGGCCAACGCCGAGGCCCACCCGCTCGTCGGGCGGGCGGTGGCGCTGGTCGTCGGCCAGGCGCCGGCGCAGCACATCGGCCTCGCCGTCGTACCCGCCACCGAAGGTACGGAGCCGGACCTGGCCGGCTGGCTGGCCGAGCGACTGCCCGCGTACATGGTGCCCGAATACGTCGTGACGCTGGAGCGGCTGCCGCTGACCGCCAACGGCAAGGTCGACCGCCAGCGGCTCGCGACGCTGCTGCGCGCCGACCCGCTCGACGACACGGCCGAGCCGCCCAAGGGGCCCACCGAGGAACTCCTCGCCGGGCTCTGGTCGCAGCTGCTCGACCAGCCGGTCGACGACCGCCGGCACAGCTTCTTCGCCCTGGGCGGAGACAGCCTGCTGGCCACCCGCCTGCTTGAGACGCTGCGCCAGCGGCTCGGCGTGGACATGACATTGCGACAACTGTTCGCCGTACCCGCGCTCGCCCAGCTCGCGGCCGCCGTCGACGAGCAGCTCCGTGCGTCGGCCAACGACGACGTCGAGGAAGGTGTCATATGAGCAACGACCCCCGCATCCCCGTCGAGCGGCTGGTCACCGACCTCGAACGGGCCGGACTGCGGCTGTGGGCCGAGGACGGCACGCTGAAGTTCCGCGCGCCCGCCGGCTTCATGACCGACGAGCGGCGCGCGCAACTGCGGGCCCGCCGCGACGAGATTCTCGCCCACCTGGCCAACGGCCGGCTGCCGCGGGTCGTGCCGGATCCGGAGCACCGCCACGACCCGTTCCCGGTGACGGAGGTGCAGTCGGCGTACCTGCTGGGCCGCGGCTCCACCTTCGCCTACGGCGGCGTCGCCTGCCATGGCTACGGCGAGCTGCACTACCCGGACCTGGACCCGGAGCGGATGACCCGCGCCTGGCGGGCGCTCATCGCCCGGCACGACATGCTCCGAGCGGTGATCGATATCGACGGTTCCCAGCGGGTGCTGCCGCACGTCGACGACTACCACGTCGCCGTACGCGACCTGCGCGGGCGCGAACGCGACGAGTTCGACCGCGGGGTGGCCGAGGTGCGGGCCGAGATGGACCACCGGGTGTTCCGGCCGGACGCGTGGCCACTGTTCGAGGCACGCGTGACCCGCGGCGACGACGAGGCCGTGCTGCACGTCTCGGTGGACTTCCTCATCGCCGACTTCGTCAGCATCCAGATCATCCTCGACGAGCTGCACCACCTCTACCACGGCAACGAGCAGCTGCCCGCACTGGAGATCGGCTTCCGGGACTACCTGCAGGCCGAGCGGAACTGGACGGCGAGCCACCGAGAGGCCGACCGTGACTACTGGCTGCGCCGCGTGGACGACCTGCCGCCCGGCCCGGAGCTGCCGCTGACCAGCCGCGCCCGGCAGACCGACGGCCGGTTCCGTCGGCTGGCCGCCACCCTGGAACCCGAGCTGTGGGAGGGGCTGCGCAAGCACGCCGGCCAGCACGACGTGAGCCCGTCCTGCGCGGTGCTCGCCGCGTACGCGCACGTCATCGCCGCGTGGAGCCGCCGCCCCGCGTTCACCCTGAACGTCACGCTGCTCAACCGGCTGCCCCTGCACCCCCAGGTGCCCGCCGTCGTCGGCGACTTCACCGGGGTGGAACTGCTCGCGGTCGGTCAGAGCGGGGCGGAGACCTTCGACCGCTGGGCCCGGGCCGTACAGGCCCAGCTCTGGCAGGACATGGACCACCGGGCGTTCTCCGGCATCGAGGTGATGCGGGAGATCACCCGCCGACGCGGCGCCGACGCGGCGCTGTTCCCCGTCGTCTTCACCAGCGCGATCGGCCTGGGCGAAGCCGGCGCCCCGGCAGCGGCGTCGCACGGGCGGCTCGGCTACGGCATCAGCCAGACCCCGCAGGTCGTCATCGACTGCCAGAACTCCGAGCGCGACGGCGGGCTGTCGACCAACTGGGACGTGCGCGATGGCGTGCTGCCCGACGGAGTCGCCGAGGACATGTTCGCCGCGTTCGAGCAGCTGCTGCGCCAGCTCGCCACCGACGACCAGGCGTGGCAGCGGGTTCCGTCGAGCCTGCTGCCGCAGCGGCAGCGGCGCCGCCGCGAGGAGGTCAACGCCACCGCCACCCCGCTGACCCGCGCCCGCCTGCACGACGCGGTTCTCGCCCAGGCCCGACGGACCCCGGACGCCCCGGCGGTCATCCACGGCACGACCACGCTCAGCTACGCCGACCTGGCCGCCCGCGCCACCGGCGTCGCAGCCCGGCTCGTCGAGTCGGGCTGCGTACCCGGCGACCTCGTCGGGGTGACCCTGGAACGCGGCCCGGGGCAGGTCGTGGCCGTCCTCGGCGCGCTGCTCGCCAGCGCCGTGTACGTGCCGGTGGACACCGTGCAACCCGCGGCCCGGCGCGAGACGATCCTCACCGGTGCGGGCGTGCGGTACATGCTGACCTCCCGCGACCTGGCCGCCGGGCCCTGGCCGTCCGGGGTCGTCGTCGTGGCGCTGGAGGAGGTGCCGCCGGCCGACCCGCCCCGCGAACCGGGCGGGGCGCGGCCCGAGGACCTGGCGTACGTCATCCACACCTCGGGCTCCACCGGGACGCCGAAGGGGGTCATGATCACCCATGAGGCGGCGCTGAACACCGTCCTCGACATCAACGCCCGGTTCGCCGTCGGCGAGCGAGACCGGGTGCTCGGCCTGTCCCAGCTCGGCTTCGACCTGTCGGTCTACGACATCTTCGGCCCGCTGTCCGTCGGCGGGGCATTGGTCGTCCCCGACGCAGAGCGGCGCGCGGACCCGTCGCACTGGGCCGACCTGGTGGCCACCCACGGGGTGACCGTGTGGAACTCCGTTCCCGCCCAGCTCCAGATGCTCTCCGGGTACCTCGGGGTGGCCGGCACCGCGCTGCCCACCCTGCGGCTGGCGATGCTCTCCGGCGACTGGATCCCGGTGGCCCTGCCCGACCAGATCCGCGCCCAGGTGCCCGGCCTCAGCGTGGTGAGCCTCGGCGGGGCGACCGAGGCGTCCATCTGGTCGATCCACTACCCGATCGGGGCGGTCGGCGCGGACTGGGCCAGCATCCCGTACGGTCGGCCGCTGGCCAACCAGACCTTCCACGTACTCGACCCGCTGCTGCGGCCCTGCCCCGACTGGGTGACCGGGGAGCTGTACATCGGCGGCGCCGGCCTCGCGCGCGGCTACCTGCACGACCCCGAACGCACGGCGGAGCGGTTCATCGTGCACCCCGTCACCGGCGAGCGCCTGTACCACACGGGCGACCTGGGCCGGTACCTGCCCGACGGCGACATCGAGTTCCTTGGCCGGGAGGACCAGCAGGTCAAGATCCGCGGCCACCGGATCGAACTGGCCGAGATCGAGACGGCCCTGCAGAGCCATCCGGATGTCGCCGCGGCGGCGGTGCTGGTCGCGGGCGACCAGCCGCTGGAGCGCACGCTCGTCGCCTTCGCACAGCCCGCCGCCGCGACGCCGCCGGCCGGCGACCTAGCCGACCTGGAGGCAGTCGCGGGCCGGGCCGGCGACGCCGCGCTCGCCGGCGTCGACCCGGACCGCTACCTGGAGTACGCCCACCGGCTCGACCAGGTGGCCCTGCCCGCCATGCTGGACACCTTCCGCCGCGCGGGAATGTTCGCCTCGCCCGACGACCGCCACACCGCCGCCGAGATCGTGGCCGCCACGGACGCCGCGCCCCGGCACCACCGGCTGCTGCGCCGCTGGCTCGCTGCCCTGGTCGCCGAGGGACTGCTGGCCGTCGACGGTGACCGCTACCGGCTGGCCGGCGCCGTCGGACCCGACGCGCTCGACGCTGCGTGGGCCGCGGTCGAGGCGGCGGCGCTGCCGGGCGAGGAGCGCCTGCTCGACTACTTCCGGGCCAGCATCCGCCACCTGCCAGCCCTGCTGCGCGGCGACGAGGACCCGCTTCGGCTGCTCTTCCCCGAGGGCCGGCTGGACGTCTCCCAGCAACTCTACGAGGAGGCGGTGTTCAACCGCTGGGCCAACCAGGCCGCCGGTGCCGTCGTGGCGGACCTCGGCGCCCGCCGCCGGCACCCCGGCCCGCTACGCGTGCTGGAGGTCGGCGCGGGTGGCGGCGGCACCACCGCCGCGGTGCTCGACGCGCTCGCCGGGCAGGACATCGACTACCTGTGCACCGACCTGTCGCCCTACTTCGCGGGGCAGTCGCAGGCCCGCTTCGCCGACGTGCCCGGCGTCCGGTTCGGCCTGTACGACCTGGACGCCGACCCCACTGAGCAGGGCCTCGCGCCCAACTCCTTTGACCTGGTCGTCGCCGGGGACGTGCTGCACGCCACCGCCGACGTCGACCGGGTCCTGGAACGGCTGCGCGGGCTGCTCGCCCCCGGCGGATGGCTGGTGGCCCTGGAGATGACCCGGGACCACTACCAGATCATGACGTCGCTGGAGCTGCTGGTCCGGCTCGACGACGCCACCGGAGACTTCACCGACGACCGCGCCGGGACCGGGACGGTTTTCCTCGCCCGCGACCGGTGGCGGGACATCCTCGACCGGGCGGGCGCCGACACCAGCGTCTGCCTGCCGGCGGAAGACACCTTCGTGGGGCGGATGGGCATGTGCGTGCTCGCCGCCCGGTTCAAGGCCGACCGCGCACCCGCGCACCCCCGGGCCCTCACCGATCACCTGCGCGCCCGGCTGCCCGAGTACATGGTGCCCGGCACCGTGGAAATCCTCGACGAGCTACCGGTCACCGACAACGGCAAGATCGATCGCCGGTCCCTCGCCGGACGGCTGGGCCGCCGGCACGGCGGTACCCGGGCCGGACTGCCCGGCGCGGCACCCGAGACCGAGCTCGAACGGAGCCTCGTCGCGTTGTGGAGCGAGGCCCTGGGCACGCCGGTCGGGCGCGACGGCAACCTGTTCGAGCTGGGCGGGGACTCGCTGGTCGCCGCCCAGCTGGCCGGGCGCATCATCGAGGAACTGCCGCCGGCCCGCACGCTGTTCTTCGACGAGGTGCTGCGCAACCTGCTCGAACTGGCCACCGTCGCCCGGCTCGCGCAGTGGTTGACCACCGCCGCGGAGGCCGGAGAGCAGCCGCACGAGACGGGCCAGGAGCGGCCGGCCGAGTTGCTCGTCGCCGTGCACGCCGAGGGCACCGGCGTACCCCGGATCTTCCTGCCTGACGAGTCGGGGTCGCTCGACGGGGTCGCGCCGCTCGCCGCGGCGTTGCGCCCCGCCGCCCCCGCCTGGGTGTTCACCGGCGCGGGGCTGGAGCTGCTGCCCTCGGTGGACAACGCCGCCGCCGCGTACGCCCAGGCGGTCGTCGACGCCGACCTGGCCCAGGTGGAATTGCTCGCCCACGGACCGATGGCGGTCCTCGCCGTCGAGGTGGCCCGCAACCTGGCCGAACGCGGGGTGCTCGTCGAGGGGCTGCGCCTGGTCGCCGGCCACCGGCCCGGCCCAGGCACCGCGGACGACCCCGCCACCCCGGTGCGCGACGCCCTCGCGCGCCACGAGCCAGCCATCTACGCCGGGGACATCACCCTGGTGCAGCCGGCGCGGGACGCGGAGATCGAGTTCTGGGAGGACCTGTGCCTCGGCAGCCTCGACGTGGTCGACACGGATCTGCCGGCGGAGCGGCTGCGCTGGTCGGCGGAGCCCGCCGCGCTGGCCGCCGCGCTGGGCCCGGCGCGATGAGCCGCCCGGTGCCCCGCGAAGGACCGCCCTCGGGGCCCGGCGGTTCCACCACACCGGGCGCGGTCGGCGAGGGCTCCCGGTGACCGGGCCGGCCCCCGTGGTGGGCGTCGTCGGCGCGGCCGGCGCGGTCGGCGCCGCCGCCGTGGCCGAGCTGCACCGTCGCGGCCGGCATGCGCTGCGCCTCGCCGGCCGCCGCCGCGCCCCCCTCGACGCGCTGTGCCACGGGCTCGCCGCCACCGGCGGTTCCCCGCCCACCGCCGAGGTCCTCGACATCGCCGACACCGACGCGCTGCACCGCTACTGCGCGGGCTGCGACGTCGTGCTCAACTGCGCCGGCCCGGCCTACCTCGTCGAGGACCGGGTGGCGCGGGCGGCGCTCGCCGCCGGCGCGGACTACGTCGACGCCGCTGGCGACGACGTTCTGTGGGAGCAGGCGCGGGCCCTGTCGGCGCGGACGCCGGGGCGGACCGCCGTGATCTCCGCCGGCATGATGCCCGGCCTGAGCGCACTGCTACCCCGCTATCTCGCCGCCACCCTGCTGGACCCGCCGCGCGCGCTGCTCGGCTACCTCGGCGGTCGCGACCGGTTCACCGCCACCGCCGCGGCCGACTACCTGCGCGTGGGAGAGGGGTTCGGCCAGGCGGGGGCGGCGCTGACCGGGGGCGTGCGAGCGCGGCACCCGCTGCCCACCCGCACCGACGCCGAGCTGCCGTTCTTCCCGGAGCTGGCCACGGCCGTGCCGTATCTGAGCACCGAGCTGGAACGGGTGGCCCGGCTCCTGGGCGTCACCGACGCCACCTGGCACTCCGTCTTCGCCGGACCGCACGTCGCGCAGGTGCTGCGGCAGCCCCCAGCCGGCGGGAACGCCCCCGAGGCACTGCGCCGCGCCGCCGAGCTGGACGCCTTCGGCCGCGCAACCTACCAGCTGATCGTCGTGGAGCTGACCACCGTCGCCGGTGCCGCGCACACCCTCGTGCTGCGCGGCGACAGCGCCAGCTCGCTCACCGGCGCGTTCGCGGCCGTCGCCGTGGCGGCGCTCACCGAGGGGACCCTGGCCGCCGGCCTGCACCACGCGGGGGAGGCGCTCGACCCGCAGCTCGCGGTAGACCTGCTTGCCGGCTCGGCCGCGGTGAGCGGCCTGACGGTGTTCGACGGCGAAGCCGCCCACGCCGGCGGCCACGTGGAGGAGGCACTTTGACGCAGCGTCCCCGGGTCGTCGTCTGCGGCGCCCGATTCGGCCAGGTCTACCTGGAGGCGTTCCGCAACCCCGACCTGCCCTTCGAGTTGGCCGGAGTGCTCGGCGCCGGCAGCGAACGCTCCCGCGCCTGCGCCCGCCGCTACGACGCGCCGCTGTACACCGACCCGGAGCAGCTGCCCGACGACATCGACATGGCGTGCGTGGTGATCCGGGGCGGCCTGCTCGGCGGCCGCGGTTCGGAACTGGCCCGCGCGCTCATGGCCCGCGGCATCCACGTGCTCCAGGAACACCCCCTGCACCACGACGAACTGGCGGAGAACCTGCGCGCCGCCCGCCGGCACGGCGTCGTCTACCACCTGAACCCGTTCTATACCCACGTCGCCCCCGTACGCCGGTTCGTCGCGGCGGCGCAGGAGCTGACGCGGCGGCAACGCCCGCTTTACGTCGACGCGGCGGCCGGTTTCCAGCTCGCCTATTCCATGCTGGACATCCTCGGGCAGGCCCTCAGCGGGGTGCGGCCGTTCGCCTTCGGTGACCTGCCCGAGTCGGCCCCCCCGGTGCGCGCCGCGACCACCCTGGACATCCCGTTCCGCAGCCTCGACGGGGTGCTGGCCGGGGTACCCGCCACCCTGCGTATTCAGAACCAGATGGACCCCGCCGACCCGGACAACTACGCCCACCTGATGCACCGGATCAGCATCGGCACGGAGGCCGGCAACCTGACCCTGGTCAACACCCACGGGCCGGTCGTCTGGTCCGCCCGCCCCGACTTCCCCCGCGAGGTCGCCGACCCGAACGCCGACCCCCACTACGCCACCATGCCGGACGACGCGCAGGCGCCCAGCGCCGTCGTGCTCGGACCGGACACCGTGCCGTCGTACCGGCACATCTTCCGCAGCCTGTGGCCGGCTGGCATCGCACACGCCCTCACCGAGCTTTACCAGGCCGCCCGGGAACGGCAGGACCCGCTGCGCCGCGGCCAGTACCACCTGTCGCTGTGCAAGCTGTGGCAGGACCTGACGCTGCGGCTCGGGCCGCCGGAGCTGCTGTCGTCCACCCCGCCGCGGCCGCTGACCGACGACGACCTCAAGGCCATCGCCGCCGCCGGTGACGAGGCGGCGCGGCCGTGAGGGCCACCGTGGAGGCCGCGTCCTGGCTGCGCCGCTACCGGCCGCGTCCGGCGGCGACCCGGCGCCTGGTCTGCTTCCCGTACGCCAGCGGCAACGCGACCTTCTACCGGCAGTGGGCCGTGCGGCTGTCCGCCGAGGCCGAGGTCGTCGCGGTGCAGTATCCCGGCCGGCTGGACCGTATCCACGAGCCGTGCGTGCGGGACATGGCCACGATGGTCGACGGGATCGTCGCCGCGCTGCAACCGCTGCTGCACACCGACTTCGCCCTGTTCGGCCACAGCATGGGCGCCGCCGTCGCGTACGAGGTGGCGCACCGGCTCGAACACGGCCTCGGCGTTTCGCCGCGCCGGCTGGTCGTCTCCGGCCGCCCGGCCCCGCAGCACCACCGGCCGGGCATCAAGCACCTCGGCAGCGACCAGGAACTGTGGGACGAGCTGCGCCGCCTCGGCGGCACCACCGACGAGGCGCTGGCGCACCCGGAGTTGCGCAACGCACTGCTGCCCGCGCTGCGGGCCGACTACCGCCTCGTCGAGACATACCGGCCCACCCTCGGCGCGCCGCTGTCGGTGCCGGTCACCGCGATCACCGGCGACGACGACCCGGAGGCGCACGTGCCCGAGGTCGCCGACTGGCGGCGCTGCACCACCGGGGAATTCCAGCTCCGGGTGCTTCCCGGGCACCACTTCTATCTGATCGACCGGCAGGCCGAGGTGCTCGACCACGTCCGCGAGGCGCTCGGGCTGCCCGCCGGCCAGTACCGCTGACCGCAGGTCACGTCGCCGCCGGCACCCCCGCCGGTCGGTCGTCCGTCGCCGGCGCGCCGAAGTCGAGCCGGCCGGCGAGGTAGTCCTGCCACATGAGCCGGCGGCGCGGCTTGCCGCTGCTCGTGCGCGCCACCGCGCCCACCGGCACGACCACCGGCTCCACCGGCACCCCCTCCGCGGCGGCCGTGGCCGCGTCGCACGCCGCCGGCAGCCAGCCCGGCTCGGGCCGGGCCAGCAGCAGGACCACCCGAGGCGCGTCGCCGACCTGCCCGAGCAGGGCCGTGATCCGCCCGGCCGGCGCCCCGCAGGCCGAAACCGCCGCCGCCTCGACGTCCTCGGCGAGCAGCATCCGGCCGCGCACCTTGACGCCGTCGCCGAGGCGGCCCAGCACGAACAGCTCCCCGCTGGCGAGGAAACCCGCATCGCCGGTGCGCACCTCGCCATCGAGCAGCCGGGTGCCGCCGACGGTGCGGTCCGCGACCGCCGGCAGGTAGCCCGCCGCCACGGACGGGCCGCGCACCACGATCTCGCCGACCACGCCGTCGGGAACGGCTCGGCCGTCGTCGTCCACCACCGTCACCCGCGCGCCGGCGAGCGGGCGTCCGCAGCCCACCACCTCGCCCCGGTCGACAGTGGCGGTGCGCCAGCCGCTGTCCAGCGGCACGCCAGTCACCGACAGCGTCGCCTCGGCCAGCCCGTACGCGGGCAGCAGCGCCTCGCGGCGTAGCCCGTGCGGAGCGGCGAAGCGGGCGAACTCCGCCAGCAGCGCCGGCGGGATCCGCTCCGCGCCGACGATCACCGCCCGCCAGGCCGAGAAGTCCATCCCGGCCAGCGCCTCACGGGGCACCCGCCGCACGATGTGGTCCAGTCCGAACGCCGGCATCGCGGTCAGCCGCGCGCCCCGCCGGCCGAAGCACTCCAGGTAGCGCAGCGGCCGGCGGACGAAGTCGCCCGGCGACATCAGCCACAGGTCCGACCCCGTGGCCACGGGCGCCAGCAGGCAGCCCACCAGGCCCATGTCGTGGTGCACGGGCAGCCAGGAGGCGGTCGGGTCGTCGGGCGTCATCCGCAGCCACCGCTGGATGCCGGCGACGGTGGCCGCCAGCGCCGGATGGGGCACGCGCACCCCGCGCACCCGGCCGCTGCTGCCCGAGGTGAACTGCACCAGCGCCAGCCCGGCCGGCCCGGGCGCCGGCGCCCAGCGGCCGTCGGCGGCGGCGAGCAACCCCTCGCCGTCGTGCGCGGGCACGCCCGCCCCGGCGCACACGTCGGCCACCAGGGACAGCGCGGGGTCGTGCGCGACCAGCCGCGGCCTGCTGGCCCCCAGCACGCCGCGCAGGTGCTCGGCCCAGCGTGCCCGGTCCCCGAAGGGCGGCGGTGGGGCCACCGGCGAGGCGGCGGCGCCGGCCAGCATGGTGCCGAACAGCAGCCCCACGAACCGGGGGCCGGTGGTCTCCACGATCGACACCACGTCGCCCGCGCCCACCCCGGCGCCGCGCAACGCGCCCGCGTACCG
This sequence comes from Micromonospora sp. NPDC007230, assembly GCF_042869115.1. Lineage (NCBI taxonomy): Bacteria > Bacillati > Actinomycetota > Actinomycetes > Micromonosporales > Micromonosporaceae > Micromonospora > Micromonospora sp. NPDC007230. Next base: position 129,218 of record NZ_JBIAFE010000016.1, read on the forward strand.
GCGCACGAGGTCCGCCAGCTCGGCGTACGACCACAGCCGCCACGACCCGTCGGGCTCGGCGAACCGGATGCCGCGCCGGCGGTCGGGCCGGTCCAGCCAGCCGAGCGGACCGGTCACGCGGTCGCCGCCTCGATGATCGGGAACATGGGGGTGGAGACGTTGCGGACCAGCCGTAGCCCGGCCCGGCCCAGCAGCTCGCCCTGCTGCTCGAGGGTCCGCGCGCCGCCCGCGGTGAGGGTGTGCATGAGCAGGTCCATGCGGCGCGCCAGGATCGGCACCTCGGCGTCCTGCCGTCCGGCCTCCATGACGAACAGCCGGCTGTGCGGCGTCATCGCGGCCCGGACCCGGCCGAGAATGCCCACCACCTCCTCGTCGCTCCAGCTGTAGAGGATGCGCTTGAGCACGTACGCGTCGCCGCCGGGCGGAATCGGCCCCTCCAGGAAGCTGCCCGGCACCACCTCCACCCGGTCGGCGACCCCTGCGGCGGCCAGGACCTCGGGGGCGTTGGCCACGACGCCCGGCAGGTCGAACAGCACGCCCCGGGCGCCCCGGACCCGGCGCAGCAGGCTGGCCAGGAAACCGCCGTTGCCGCCGCCGACGTCCACGATGCTGGCGAAGCGCCGCCAGTCGCAGGCCCGCAGCACCGCCAGCAGCTCCATCCCGGTGACCCCGCTCATCACCTTGTCGAACGCTTCCCCGTCCTCGGGTTGGGCGCTCAGGTGCTCCCACATGGACCGGCCGTGCACCACGTCGAACGCGGGGCCGCCGGTGCGGATCGACTCGGCGAGCCCCTCCATCGCCCGGGTACACGCCACGGGGGACAGGAAGATGTCACGCGCCGAGTACGGGTGCCCCTCGCGCAACAGGTCCGACAGCGGGGTCAGCGCCACGCCATCCGGCTCCACCAGCTCGAACAGCTCCCGCGTCGCCAGGTACTCCAGCGTCTTGCGGAGGGTGGGCTCGTGGGTCCCGGTCGCCCGGGCCAGCCGGGACATCGGCACCGGCCCGTCCACCAGGTGGTCGGCCACGCCGAGCAGGCAGACTGCCCGGATGGTGTACGGCAGGAGATAGTCACCGAGTTCGAGGAGCTTGAAGATCGACTCGGCGTCAATGGTGCGCCTGGTGCCCAAGGGTGTCTCCGTCCCTTCGCATGACGATCCGGCAGCCCCGGGCCGCCGGAGTCGCGTGGCGGGGCGTCAGGAAGCGCCGGCCTCGTCCAACTCGGCCTGCAACTTCTTGGACGCGAGCCGGCGCCACGCATCGGTGATCAGTTCTCGCAGCTGCGCCGGGTCGACCGTCGCCAGTTCGACGAACGTCCAGCCGTTCTGCCCGTACCTGTTGTTCGGCGCCGAAAAGGTCGCCGGGTCCTCGCTGATGAGCGCCGCCTGCTCGGCGACGTCGATGCGCATCCCCATCACCCCGGGCTTGGGGAGGGTGCAGAAGATCTTGTTGCCGACGCGGAAGTCGGTCACGTCGAAGTGCGCCGACTGGTGCGCTCCGGGAAGCGACAGGGCGATGCTGCTGACGGTTTCGGGGCTGACCACTCCGACCTCCTCGGTTGTCGACGGACGGCTTCACGCTAACGCCCGTCCAGCGTGGTCGGGGTGATCCCGCCCGCGTCGTCGCGCCGCAGCAGCCGCTCGGCCACCCGACCGTGCGGATCGTCGCCGAACCCCGGGAAGGCGTCCAGCCACAGCGCCCGGCGCAGCCACCGGTGCAGCGGGTACTCCCACGTCACCCCCATCCCGCCCGTGATCTGGACGGCGGTCTCGCAGGTGCGCACCGCCGCGTCGCGCGCCACCAGCACCGCCTCGTCGACCGCCTGCGCGCACGCCAGTGACCCCTCGGGATCGTTCTGCACCAGCCAAGCGGCCCGGTACGCCAGCGACCGTGCCAGCTCGGTGCCGACGTACGCGTCGGTCAGCTGGTGCGCCACGGCCTGGAAGCTGCCGATCGGCCGCCCGAACTGCTCCCGCTGGCGGGCGTGGGTGACGGCCATGTCCAGCGCGCCCGCCGCGACCCCGACCGCCTCGGCGGCCAGCAGCGCGCCGCCACGCAGCCGGGCCAGACGCGCCACCTCCGGCGTGCGGCCCGGCTCGGTGAGCAGCCGCGCCGGCGTGCCGTCCCACCGGACCTGGGCCATCCGGCGCAGCGTGTCCAGCGTCGACAGCTCCGCCACGACCAGCCCTGGGGACCCGGTGTCGCAGGCGAACACGGCCGGCCCCTCCTCGGTGCGGGCCCGTACCACGACGCAGCGCACCGCGCCCGCCTGCGGCACCGCCGGCACCTGCCCGGTCAGGGACCAGCCCCGACGCGAGCGGGTGGCCCGCACGGTCCCGGCGCCGGCGGGCGCGGCGCCGTCCGGGGCGCCGTCGGCGAAGGTCGCCGGCACGGTCAGGGACTCCCCGGCGGCCCGCGCGTACGGCGCGGCCAGGGCGACCGTGGTCCACCACGGTGTCGGGTGCAGGCACCGCCCGCTCTCCTCGGCCAGCAGCGCCAGCTCGACCATGCCCAGGTCGTCGTCCAGCCAGCCCTGCCGGATCAGCTCGGGCCAGGCACCCGCCTCGCTCCCGCCGGGGCCCTCCGCCAGCGCGCACACCCGCGTCGCCGGGTAGCGTCGCGCCAGGTGGTCGCGGGCGGCCCGGCGGATCTCCCGCTGCTCATCGGTGAGGGCAAAATCCATGGTCTTCTCCGTGTCGTCGCCGGCCGGTGGTCACTGGCGGGATCTGGGCAGGTCCAGCACGCGCTCGGCGACGATCCCGCGCAGGATCTCGGAGGTGCCGCCCTCGATCGTGTTCGCCCGGCTGCGGAGCCGCTGCCGCTGCCAGTACCCGTGCCAGGCGGCGTCACCGCTGTCGAGCAGCGCCGCCGGGCCCTGGACGCGCAGCGCGAGCGCGCAGACCCGCTGGTGCAGCAGCGACCATTCGAGCTTGAGGATGGACGCCTCCGCGCCGGGCTCGCCGGAGCGGCGCAACGCGGCCAGCGACCGGTAGCCCGTGTACCGCAGCCCCTGCAACCGTGCGTGCAGCGTGGCCAGCTCGCGGCGGACGGCCGGGTCGCCGTCGGCGCCGACCTCGCGCACCAGCCGCAGCAACCGGTCGAACTGCGCGACCAACCGGGCGGTGAGCGTGACCCCGAACGTTCCCCGCTCGTGGGCCAGCGTGGACAGCGCCACCGACCAGCCCCTGCCGACCTCGCCCACGACGTCGGCGTCGCCGACCGGGGCATCGGTCAGGATGATCTGGTTGAAGTCGGTGTCGCCGTTGAGCTGCCGCAGGGGCGACACCTTCACCCCCGGCGCCCGCATGTCCAGCAGGAAGCACGTCAGCCCTTGGTGCTTCGGCTCGGCGGGCCCGGTGCGGGCCAGCAGGAGGCAGTGGTCGGCCAGGTGGGCGTAGGAGGACCAGACCTTCTCGCCGTCGAGCAGGTAGCCGTCCGGCTCCGCCCGCCGGGCCGTGGTGCGCACCGCGGCCAGGTCCGAGCCGGCCTCCGGCTCCGAGAACCCCTGGCAGAACAGGGTACGACCGGACAGGATGCCGGACAGGTAGCGCGCCTTCTGCTCGTCGGTGCCGTGCGCGATGAGCGTCGGGCCGACCATGTTCATTCCGATGATGTTGATGTGGTCCGGCGCGCCGGCGCGGGCGGTCTCCTCGGCGAAGATGGCCTGGTGGGCGGCGGTGAGGCCCTGGCCGCCGTACTCCTTCGGCCAGGTGATGCCGGCGTAGCCGGCCTCGGACAGGTCGTGGCTCCACTCGCGCAGCTGCGCGGTGCTCCAGGTACGGGACGGGTCGTCGTCCGGCAGGCGGGACCGTAGCCACTCGCGCAGCCCGGCGCGGAACGCGGCCTCGGCCGGGTCGTCGTGCAGGTTCAACGCCGTCCTCGCTTCCTGGCGGCCGCGTTCGGGCGCCTCGTGCTGGTCACCGTCACGCCGCGCGCACCGTGAGCGGCACCTGGTCGTACGTGCGGAAGTTGAAGCGGGGCCGGCGTACCGGCTCGCCGTCGAACTCGATGGCGCTGGTGCGGCGCAGCAGCCGGTCGAACACGGCGACGCCCTCGGCGCGGGCCAGGGCGGCGCCCAGGCAGTGGTAGACGCCGGCTCCGAAGCTGAGGTGCTGGTTGGGTCGGCGGCCGACATCGAAGCGGTCCGGCTCGCCGAACTGCTCCGGGTCCCGGTTGGCCGACCCGACCAGCAGGTAGAGCACCCGGCCGGGGCGGACCGTCCGGCCGGCGACCTCCACCGGCTCCACCGGGCTGCGCATGGTCACCTGGATCGGCGCCTCGTAGCGCAGCATCTCCTCGACCGCGGTGGCGGTGCTGGCGGCACCCGCCCGTAGCCGGGCAAGCTGGTCGCGGTGCTCCAGCAGGGCGACCATGCCGTTGGAGATCATGCCCATCGACGTCTCGAAGCCGGCGTAGAAGACCGTGATGGCGTTGTCGACGATCTCCTCGCGGCGCAGCCGCTGCCCGTCCGACTCGGTCATGGCCATCCGGGTCAGCAGGTTGTCGCCGCCGGGGCCGTCCTCGACGAGGTCGCCGAGGTACGCGCGCAGCCAGCGCAGCGAGCGAACCGCCTCGCCGACGTCGCGGTCGCTGCGGAACGCCACGTCGCTGAAGGCCCTGACCAGCTGCGCCGCGTGCGGCCACAGCAGGGCCCGGTCGGCCGCCGGCACCCCGAGCAGATCGCAGATGACCATCAGTGGGAAGGGCAGCGCGAGGTCGGCGACCAGGTCCATCCGGCCGGTCGCCAGAACGGGTTCGAGCAGGTCGTCCACGAGGGAGGTCATGCGTTCGCCGAGCCGCCGGACCAGGCCGGGGCTGAACGAGCTGACCAGGACCCGGCTGGCGAGCCGGTTGCGTTGGCCGAGGTTCTGCCCGGACAAGAAGCCGCTCAGCTCCGGGTCCCCGACGGTGAAGCGGTAGTACTGCTCCGGCAGGGTCTTGGTCAGCCGCTGGTCCCTGAGCAGGGCGGCCACCTCGCGGTAGCCGGGGACGACCCACTGCCCCGGCCCGTTGCTCAGCACGGCGCCGGTGCGGCGCAGCCGCTCGTACGTCGGGAACGGGTCGGCCAGCAGCTGCGGGTCCGAGACGTCGAAGCTGACCCGTGGCGCGCGAACGGCTGTCATAGGGGCCTCCCGGCGACCGGTACGGCGTGCACCGCCCGCGTCCGCCGCCGATTATTCGGGCTCCCCGAAACTCGTGTCAAGGAGTGTTTGCGGAGACTGTTGAAGTATCTGCCGAACACTCGTAACCACGCGCTTGCTGCGGTAGCGTCGCCGGCATGCGAGAGGAACCGGCTTCGGTGGGTCAACGCCTCCTGTGGCTGATGGACCACTATCGAGGGCAGCAGAACGCACTCAACGAGCAGGTGGTGTGGCACCTGCGCGGGGACTGCGACATCGCCGTCCTGCGCCGCGTCGTGGACCGGCTGCACGAGCGGCACGAGTCGCTGCGGACGACGTTCGTCGCTCGGCGGCGCCAGCTCGTCCAGGTGATCAATCCGCCGCGCCCGGTCGAGCTGCTTGGCGTGGACGTGTCCGGGCAGGCCGATCCCCGGCGGGCCGCCCGCGAGCACATCGCCGCCGAGCTGACCACCGCCGTGGACATCGGCGTGTGGCCCACCCGGCCCACGCTGATCACCGTCGGCCCCGAGCATCACATCTTCGTGCTGACCATGCACCACTACGTCAGCGACGACTGGTCCAACGCGCTGCTGTCGCGCGACGTCCGTGCGCTCTACCACGGCGAGGAGCTGCCGGAGGTCGGATGGCAGTACGCCAAGTGGGCGGCATGGCAGCGGGAGCTGATCTCCGGGCCGGATTCGGGGGCGCTGTTCGACCACTGGCGCGGGCAGCTCGACGGGGCACGGCTGGTGCGCCTGCCGGAGCACGCAGAGGTCCCCCGGGGCCCCGGCGAGCCGGCTTGGGTGTCGGTGGAGTTGACCATCGACCCGCACGTGGCGCAAGGGCTGCACCAGCTCGCCCGCAAGCAACGCACCACCCTCTTCCCGGTGATGCTCTCCCTGTTCTACCTGGTGCTGCACCGGGCCACCGGCCAGTCGGACCTGACGGTGGCGTCGCTGTTCGCCAACCGCAGCCGGCCGGAGGTCCGCGACACGGTCGGCTTCTTCGTGTCCATGGTGCTGCTGCGGGGCCGGGTGGTGGCCGCCGAGCCGTTCACCGACCTGCTGCGGCAGGTGCGCAACGTGGTGATGGAGGGCCTGCGCCACCAGGAGCTGCCGGCGCAGCTGCTGCCGCCCGGGACGGTCACGGGGGAGGGCCGCACCGACGACGTCATGTTCCAGCTGCTCGGGTCGTTCGTGCCGAGGGCCGACATGAGCGGCGACGAGCTGGAGGACCTCGAGGCGCAGCTGGAGCGCAGCCGGTTCGCGCTGGAGTTCGTCGTCGTACCCCAGGGCGACGCGCTCACCGCCGTCGTCATGTGCGACCGCGACCGGTTCACTCCGGACTGGGCGCGGCAGCTCGTCAAGGACTACGTGGAGCTGGCCGCGGCGGTGGTGACGGACCCGGGCCGCCTGCCGGGCACGCCTTCCTGAGGCGCCGATGCGTGCCGCACGGCGATGCATCGGGGCCGGCGGGTGGCCGGCGCGCCGCCGACCACCCCCGTCGCATCCGGACGGCCGGTCACCCGGCCTTGGGCAGCTCCCGCAGGCCGAAGGCCACGCCCTGGTTGTCGCGGCACTCGGCGAACGCGCCGTACTGCGGGCTCGGCGGCCGCAGCGGGCCCACCTCGCCGCCCAGCTCCTTGACCCGCTCGACGGCCTTGGCCAGGTCGTCCACCCCGAAGTAGACGATGATGTGCGGGGGGTCGGTGTCCGGGTGGGAGCCGGCCTCCAGGCCCGGGGCCGCGCCCGGCATCTCGATGTACGACCCGTGGGTGAGCATCGTGAACTTCCAGCCGAACAGCGCCTCGTAGAACTCCCGGGTGCGTTCGGGGACCGGAACTGCGAACTCGATGAACGAAGGTTCTCCTGCCACGGCGCCCTCCGGTGCGTGATCTGTCAGGGGAGATGTCCTAGCATCATAACGGGTATTGGCTCGTCTTCCGCAGACGCACGAGGATGCTAGTGAAGGCGAGTTCCGGTGGCTGGCGGGTCAGCCACCGCGGCGGCCGACGCGCCGCCGGGCCCGTGGGCCCGCACCACCGGCCCCCCAGGGCCCCATGAACGGAGGGCACTGCTGTGACTGTCTCCATCGACGAGTCCACGAGCCTGCGGCAGGCGCGCGAGATCGCCGACGAGGCGCTCTTCCCCGCCGCGCTTGCGGTCGACGGCGCCGACCGCGTCCCGATCTCCCACCTGGACCTGCTCGCCGAGCAGGGCTTTTACGGACTGGCCGCGCCCCCGGAGTTCAACCGCCTCGACCTGCCGAGCTTCCCAGCGGTGTGCCGCGTCATCGAGACGCTCGCCAGCGGCTGCCTCACCACCACGTTCGTCTGGGCCCAGCACCACAACGCGGTGATGGCGGCGGCCAACACCGGCAACGCTCAGCTTCGTGCGGCCTGGCTGGAGCCGCTGGCCACGGGGCGACGCCGGGCGGGACTGGCGATCGGCGCGGCGGTGCGGCCCGGTCCGTCAGCGCTGACGGCGACACCGGCCGACGGCGGGTTCCTGTTCTCCGGCGCCGCGCCGTGGGTGAGCGGCTGGGGCCTGATCGACACGATCTACGTGGCCGCCCGGCTGCCCGACGACACGCTGGTCTTCGCCCTGGTCGACGCCGCGACGAGTGGCACGCTGGCCGTCGAGCCGTTGCGGATGTCGGCGGTGAACGCCAGCAGCACGGTGACGGTCACCTTCGACAACCACTTCGTGCCCGCCGACCGCGTCGCCAACCAGATGCCGCTCGAGGCGTGGCGGCAGCGCGACCCGGCGACGCTGCGGTTCAACGGTTCCCTCGCGCTCGGGCTGGCCGACCGGGCGATCGAGCTGGCCGACGAGCCGCGGCTGCGCCAGCAGCTCGACGCCGTCCGGGACCGCCTCGACGCCGCGGACCCGGACACCATGCCCGCGGCCCGGGCTGCCGCCTCGGAGCTGGCGCTACGGGCCAGCGCGAACCTCGCCGTGGCCGCCGGCAGCCGCGCGGTTCTGCTCGATCAGCACGCCCAGCGCCTGGTGCGGGAGGCGACCTTCCTGCTGGTCTTCGGCTCCCGCCCGGGCATCCGCGATGCCCTGCACACCGCGTTCGTCACCTCCGGCGGCGTCGCCTGACACCCCGGGGCGGCGTCGCCGGGCGCCGCCCCGGGGCAGGGCTCGCGACGCGCACGACCGGCGTCGCGGGCCTGCGCGTCCGGCCTACGGCATCCGGTCGACCAGCTGGGCCACGGCCTGCGCCTGATCGCGGTTCACCACCGTGAAGTGGTCGCCCTCCAGCACGTGGAAGCGGGCCTGCAGCGCCGCCGCGGCGTGCCGCAGCGGCGACAGGTAGCCCGCCGCCGGCCCGGTCAGCCCCCGCGCCGCCTCCACCACGTCCAGCTCCAGACCCTGCTCGGCGACGAACGAGTACCGCAGCAGCGCCCGGGTGTTGGCCTCGAAAACCCGGTACATGTCGTGCAGCTCGGCGTACGTCACCGACTTCAGCTCCTTGAGCTGCGGCGGCGGCGCCGCCCACGTCCGGCGTAGCGTCTCCTGGACAGTGTCCGTGGCGCACGGGTCGCTCGGCACCGCCACCGGCGCGCCGGCGAGGTTGTGCAGGAACGCCTGCACGAGGGTGGCGTCGTCGACCGGGCGGCCGGTGCCGCAGCCGACCCACGGGTCGATGAGCACCACCGCACAATTCCGTCCCTGCCACCGCAGCCGCCGGGCCATCTCGTACGCCACCACGCCGCCCAGCGACCAGCCGGCCAGCCGCACCGTCCGGTCCGGTGGCTCGTTCGCGATGACCGGCGCGAGTTCCGCCAGGTAGCGGGTGGCCAACTCCTCGATCGTCACGCCCGGCTGCGCCGGGGACGGCGCGGACAGGCCGAGCACCCGGTGCCGCTCGGCCAGCTCGGCCACCAGCGGGCGGTAACACAGCAGGTCGCCGCCGACCGGGTGCACCAGGACCAGCGGGCGGTGCCCGTTGTCGGCCAGCGTGACCAGGCTGCGCGCCGGCCCGGTGCCGCCTGCGGCGTCGAGCAGGGCGGCGAGCTCCCCGACGGTGCCCGAGGTGTACAGCGTGGCCAGCGGCAGCCGCCGCCCCAACTGTTGCTCGATGCGGTTCATCAGGCGCGCCGCGAGCAGCGAACTGCCGCCGTAGGCGAAGAAGTCGACGGCGCGGCCGACCTCCGGCACGTCCAACAGCTCCTGCCACAGCGCGGCCAGGGCCCGCTCGGTGGCGGTGCGGGGCGCGTCGTCGCCGACCTGCCGGACGGCCCCCACGGCGGCGGCCCGCTCGGCCAGCTGCCGCCGGTCGACCTTGCCGTTGGCGGTCAGCGGCAGCCGAAGCCGCACGTCGATGCTGCGCGGCACCATGTAGTCCGGCAACCGGGCCTCAAGGTGGGCCTTCAGCTGCGCGACCAGCTGCTCGGCCGGGGTCTGCGAGGCCACGAAGGCGACCAGCGACACGGCCCGTCCGTCGGTACGGGTGACCACGGCGGCGTCAGCGACCGCCGGATGAGCCAGCAGCGCCGCCTCGATCTCGCCGAGTTCCACCCGGAAGCCGTTGACCTTGACCTGTGGGTCCTCCCGGCCCAGGAACTCCAGCGTGCCGTCGGGCCAGTAGCGGGCCCAGTCGCCCGTGCGGTAGATCCGTTCCTGCCGCCGGGGGTGCACGAGGAACGACGCGGCGGTCAGGTCCCCGTCGCCCAGGTAGCCCAGGGCGAGGCCACGCCCGCCGATGAACAGCTCGCCCGGCACCCAGTCGGGGCGGTCCATCAGGCGGGCGTCGAGCACCTGGAAGCGCTGGTTGCGTAGCGGATGGCCGTACGGGATCGAAATCCAGTGCGGGGGCACCCGCACCGGCACCGGGTGGTAGTTGGACCAGATCGACGCCTCCGTCGCGCCCCCGAGGCTCACGCACGCGGCGTGCGGCGCGATCTCCGCCAGCTCCGCGCCGAGGTTGATCGGCACCCAGTCGCCGCTGACCATGGCCAGCCGCAGCTCGGTGAGCGGGTGCCGGCCGCTCGTGCGGACGAACTCCACGAACATCGCGAGGTAGGCCGGGACGCTGTTCCACACCGTGACCCCGGCGGCCAGGCACAGCTCGTAGAGGTGGGTGACCTCCCGTTCCTGCCCGGGTGTCGGCACGACCACCGCCCCGCCCGCGGCCAGCATCCCGAACACGTCCCACACCGACAGGTCGAATGTGTAGTCGGAGACGGCGAGCACCCGGTCGCGGGGGCCGAGGCCGAACCGCTCGTTGATGTCGACCAGCGTGTTGACGACGCTGCCGTGCGAGATCATCACCCCCTTCGGCGTGCCGGAGGTGCCGGAAGTGAAGATCACGTACGCCAGCGACTCCGGGTCGACGTCCACCGCCGGCCGCGCCGCGCCGTCCTGACAGGCGATGGCGGTGGCGATGTCGACGGTCCGCGCGCCCGGGTACGGCTCCTCGCCCTGGACGCTACGGTCGGCCAGCAGCACCCGTAGTCCGCAGATCTCGGCCACCTGCTCCCGACGTCGGCGCGGCCATCGCGGCGAGACCGGCACGTACGCGGCCCCGGCCATCAGAACCCCGATCAACGCGATGATCTGGTGCGCCCCGCGCAGCGCCTGCACGCCGACCACCTCGCCGGGCCGTACCCCGGCAGCGACGAGTTCCGCCGCGACGGCGCTGGCCTGGTCGCGCAGCTGCGCGTAGGTGATCTCCCGGCCGCCGGCGATCACCGCGAGCCGGTCCGGCTGCCGCTCGGCCTGCTCCTCGAAGAGCTCGTGCATGGTGACCACCCGGGCCGGCGCCGCCGTGTCGTTGACCTGCTCGCGGATCTTGAGCTGGGCCGCCGGGGTGAGATCGAACGATTCCGTCCCCCACGCCTCGTCCTCGGTGGCCAGCCGGATCAGCAGGGACCGGTACGCGGCGAACATGTCGTCGATCATGCCCGCCGGGTAGAGGTCGTCCGCGCTGTCCCAGGTGGTGACCAGAGCGTTGCCGGCCACGAACACCTGGTGGTCCAACGCGACCTGCGGCGTGCGGACCTTGCCCTCCAGCCGCTGCCAGCCGAGGTGTTCCAGGAAGACCCCGGTGTCGGCCTCCCCGACGCCGAGCATGCTGGTGAACACCACCGGCATCAGCGCGTTGCGGGCGTTGCCCTGCCGCTGGTTGAGCTGCCGGATGACGGAGACCCCGCTGAAGGAGGAGTGCTCCATGTCCTGGAGCAGTTGCCGGCGCCAGGCGCGGGCCCGGTCGAGGAAGGTGTCGCCCGCGCCGCCCTGGCGGCACTCCATCAGCAGGGTGCTGCTGAAGTTGCCGATGATCTTGTCAGCGTCCGGGTGAAACGGCAGCCGGTCGCCGTACATGATGTTGATGGTGAAGTCGGGGTTTTTCGACCAGTGCCGCAGCACCTCGCAGAACGCCGCGCCGAGCACCATGGTGCCCGTGAGTCGACTCTTCCTGATGCGCGCGGCCAGGCTGGTCCACTGTTCGGGGGTGAGCTTGAAGACCCGGCGCACGAGGCGGGGGCTGGGGTCGCCGGTCATCCGGCGGCGGGGCAGCTCCGGCGCCGCAGGCAGGCTGTCCAGCCGGTTGAGCCAGTAGCGGCGAGCCCGCTCGTGCTCGTCGCTGTCCTTGCGTCCCTCGAACTCGCTGCGGTACTCCCGGAAGGTGTACCGCAGCGGAGGCAGCGCCTCGCCGTTCAGCAGGGCCCGCAGCTCCTGGGCGAAAATCTCGCCCGAGAACCCGTCGATGGCCAGCAGCCGCGCGCACACCTGCACCACAACGTGGGTGTCCAGGGCGAAGACGAAGACCTCGAACGGAGCGTGCCCGTCACGCGGTGGCCCCTCGTCGTAACAGCGCTCCCGATTGCGGGTGAGGATCCGTCGCCACACATGCTCCGGCTGGCCGCGTAGCGACCGGTAGATCAGCGGTACGGGAAGCTCATCCTGGACGTGCAGCAGACCCGTCTCGTCGAAGGACGCCCGGAGCATCTCGTGCCGGCGCATGAGCTGGTGCAGGGCCGCGCTGAACGAGCGGACATCCAGCTCCTGGCAGGCGTACTCCTCGTAGAAGAGGGCGGGGCCGCCGAGCTGGAAGTCGCCCAGCTCGCCGAGCAGGTACGCGTACTGCAGGTCGCTCATCGGCGCCGAGCGGGTGCCCGAGGCGTCCGCGCGGGACGTTGCCGACGGCGGGGCCGGTGGGACGCTGGCTGACGATGGGTGGTGCTCCGGTCCCGTGATGTCCATTATGTTCCCCCCAGGATGGTCGATTGTGGACAAGCTGGTATAAATAGGCCGACCGGAGATATGCTCCGGACGGTCCCGTGGGATGTGGTCGACCGGCGATGCCCGGCGACCGGGCAAGGGAGCGCGGGAGGCGAGCAGCGCGGGCTATCGCGCGGCGGCGGCCCGTAACTGGTGCACCGCCTCGGTCAGTTCCGCCGGGGTGGGCCGGTCGAAAACCTCGATCATCGGCAGCTGTACGCCGAAGACGATGTTCACCCAGTGCACGATGGCCGCCGCCGCCATCGAGTCGCCTTCGAGGTCGTCGAAGAAGTCGGTATCCGGCCGCACCTGGCGGCCGAAGATGTTCTCCCAGATGTCGACCATCTGCTGTTCATTTGTCACGATGCCTCCCCATGACGTGCCCGGCCGCCGAATGCGGCCGGTGCTCACCTCGGAGCAGGTACCGCCCCCCATGGGCGGGTGCCCAGGTCATTGATCAGTGTCTTTGTCTCCAGAAAGGCGTCAACGCCCGCCCTGCCCATTTCACGTCCCCAGCCCGATTCCCGCATTCCGCCGAAGGGCAGTGCCGGATCGAGAACGTGCCAACTGTTGATCCACACGGTGCCGGCCCGCAGCCGGCGGCCGACCTGGTGCGCCAGCCCCAGGTCGCGGGTGAAGACGCCGGCGGCGAGCCCGTACGGGCTGCCGTTGGCCAGCGCCACTGCATCCTCCACAGTGTCGAAGGCCTGCGCCACCAGCACCGGGCCGAAGACCTCCTCGCGAGCCACCGGCGCCTGCGGGTCGGCCCCGGTCACCACGGCCGGGGTGCAGAAGAAGCCCGGCGAGTCCGGCGCCTGGCCGCCGGTGACCCGCGCGCCACCGTCCCGGGCCGAGCGCAGGTAGGACAGCACCCTCGCCCGGTGCTCCGCGGATATCAACGGCCCCATGTCCGTGTCCTGGTCCAGGCCGTCGCCGAGCCTGATCGCCGCGGCCCGCTCCCGGATCCCCGCGACGACCTCGTCGAACACCGGCCGCTGCACGTACAGCCGGGACCCCGCCACGCAGGTCTCGCCCTGGTTGTAGAAGATCGCATGGGCCGCGCCGTCCATCGCCCGAGCCAGGTCGACGTCGGCGAACACGATGCTCGGTGACTTGCCGCCCAGCTCCAGGGTCACCCGGCGGAAGTCGGCGGCCGCGGCCTGGACGATGCTGCGCCCGACCTCCGTCGACCCGGTGAACGTGACCTTGTCGACGCCCGGGTGCGCGGCGAGCGCGGCGCCGGTGTCACCGTCGCCGGTGACGACGTTCAGCACGCCCGCCGGCACGCCGGCCTCGCGCACCAGCTGTCCGAGCAGCAGCGCGGAAAGCGGCGTCTGCTCGGCTGGCTTCAGCACCACGGTGCAGCCCGCTGCCAGGGCGGGCGCCACCTTCGCCGCGGCCATGTAGAGCGGGAAATTCCACGGGATGATGGCCGCCACCACACCCACCGGCTCGGGCACGGTCAGGGCGACATGCCGCTCCGGGCTGGCGGTGTAGAGCGAAGTGTTCTCGCCGTTCAGCCGGCCGGGCCAGCCGGCCATGTAGTGGAACACCGCGGCGGCGGCCGGGACGTCGCCCGCCCGGGCCACCCGCAGCGGCTTGCCGTTGTCGAGGCAGTCCAGCAGAGCCAGCCGGTCGGCGTGCGCGAGGATCAGGTCCCCGACCCGGTGCAGCAGCCGGGCCCGGGCGGCTGGGGACATCCGGTGCCACCGGGATCCGGGCTGGCCGGCGGCGCGCGCCGCGGCGACGGCTCGGGCCACGTCCGTGGCATGGGCGTGGGCGACCGTCGCAAGTGTCTCCCCCGTGGACGGACGTACGGACGTCAGCAGACGACCGTCGTTCGCGGGCGACCACTTGCCTCCGATGAACAACTCTCGAGGTAATTCGTCCAGACAGGACATACGTGGCCTGTCGGTGTCTGTGGTCGCCGACATGCACGACACGCTAGCGCAAATACCACGCTCGGCATACGGTCAATCGGACGTAGCTATGTGCGTAACAGGCCGCCAGACTCAATCTTTCCGACGAAAACATCGGGGTAGGGCATGAGGTATCCGCGGAGTGTTTATCGCGTCTTTGACAGGATGCTTGCCAAGAAGCGTGGTGGGCGCAGCTGGCCGACCAGCTTCGCCGACCGGCTGACCCATCCGGTGCCCGACTCCCGGGCGGTCCGCAAGCTGATCACCGAGGGAGGGATGCGGCCCGACCTCAGCCAGGTCGACCGGATTCCCGTCCACCCCGCCGCCGACCGACTGCCGCCCGCCGGCACGGGCGAGGTGGTGGCGACCTGGGTCGGCCACGCCTCGTTCGTGCTCCAGATCGGCGGGCTCGTGGTGCTCACCGACCCGGTGTGGTCGCGCCGCATCCCCGGGGTGCGGCCTCGGTTCACTCCGCCCGGCCTGCGCTGGGAGGCCCTGCCCCCGGTGGACGCCGTCGTCATCAGTCACAACCACTTCGACCATCTCGACGCGCCCACCATCCGCCGGCTGCCGCGCCGCGTGCTGATGCTCGTGCCCGGCGGCCTCGGCTGGTGGTTCCGCCGGCTGGGGTTCACCGCCGTGGTGGAGCTGGACTGGTGGGAGAGCGCCCGCCTCGGCGCGGTGGAGTTCCACTTCGTCCCGGTGCACCACTGGAGCCGCCGGACGCTCTTCGACGGCTGCCAGAGCCTGTGGGGCGGCTGGATGCTGGAGGCCGACGCCGGCCCCGCCGCCCCGGCCGGCGCCGCCCCGGCCGGCGCCGCCCCGGCCGGCGCCGACCCGGTAGGCCCGGCCGCCGGCGCCGGTGCCGGCCCCACCGCCGGGGCCGGACCCCTGCGTGTCTTCTTCGCCGGGGACTCCGCCTACGGGCCGTACTTCGCCGAGATCGGGCGCCGCCACGGCCCGGTCGACCTCGCCCTGATGCCGGTCGGCGCCTACCTGCCCCGCTGGTTCATGAAGCCGCTGCACATGAGCCCGCCCGAGGCCGTGCGCGCCTGTGGCGACCTGGGCGCCCGACGGATGGCCACCATGCACTGGGGGGCTTTCGCGCTCTCCGCCGAGGCGCCGCTGGCGCCGCTGGAGCAGGCCAGGCAGGCGTGGCAGGCCAGCGCGCGGGCCGCCGAGGACCTGTGGGACCTGGCGGTGGGGGAGAGCCGTACCCTGCACCGCGCCGTGACCACGCCGGCCGCCGGCTGACCGGCCGAGGACGGCTCGCGATGGCGCCCGCGCCCGGGTGCGGGCGCCATCGCACGCGGGCGCCGCCGCCGGGCGGGCCTCAGTCGCCGGTCGCGGGTCAGTCGCTGCCGCGTCCCGCGACGGTTCGGCCGGGGCTCCCCGTACGGCGGGCAAAGAACCGGTTGGGTGCCAGCGCCGCCCGGTACGGCAGCAGCAGCGGCAGCCGGTCGCCGACCCGTTGCCGCCAGATGAAGAACTCACCGCCCTTGTCGCCGAACGGGGCGGGCAGGAACTTGGGCTGGTTGACCGTCACGAACGCCAGCTCGGTGAACTCGGTCTTGCGGCCAAGCACGAGGTCGCGCAGGATCTTGCCGCCGGTGTGGCTCGCAGCGATCCCGCTGCCGGTGTACCCGTGGCCGTAGACCATGCCCGAGTCGGTTCGGCCGAACTGCGGGATGAAGCTGTGGCTCCAGCTGATGAGCCCGCCGTTGCCGTGGCTGAACCGGACGTCCCGCCACTGTGGGAAGAACTCGCGGAACGACTCGCCCAGCTTGTCGAACGCCTCGTCGTTGCGGCGGTGGCGGGGATCGGTGTCCCGGTTGCCGAACATGTACCACAGGCCGCCCGCCCAGAGCACCCGGTTGTCGGCCGTCAGTCGGGCCGCCGTGGAGAACGACAGCGAGTTCGCCACCCCCTCGCGCCCCGGCCAGGCCACCCGGCCCAACTGCTCCTCCGTCAGCGGCTCGGTGACCAGCAGGTAGTTCCACACCGGCATCTGGCGCGGGTACAGCTCGGGGAACGCGCCCTGCATGGCCTCTGTCGCCACGACCACCTCGTCCGCGGTGATCGTGCCGTGCGGGGTGCTGATCTGCCACTTTCCGTCGACCTTCCGGATCGTCCGCGCCGGGGTCTGCTCGTGCAGCACCACACCCTGTTCCTGCACCACGCGGGCGAGCCCGCGCACCAGCCGGTACGGGTTGAGCAGCGCGCCACTGACCTTCAGCGCCCCGACGACGGTCGGCGAGCCGATCCGCTCCTGCGCCTGCGCCCGGTCGAGCAGGCGGAACGAGGTCACCCCGGCCCGCTGAGCCCGCTTGATCTGCAGCTCCAGTCGCGCGAGCTGCTTGGTGTCCGTGGCGACCTGGAGGATGCCGGTGTTCTCGTACTGGGCGTCGATGCCGTTCTGCCGGCAGAACCGGCCGATCTCCAGGATCGACCGGGCGACCGCCCGGTAGACCCCACCTGCCTTCTCCGCCCCGTAGTACCAGAGCATCCGGCGCAGCACCTTGCCGGCGGTCATCTGCACGAACCCGGCGTTCATCCCGGACGCGCCGCCACCGGCGAACTCCGCCTCCACCACCCGCACCGAGATGCCCGGGTCGGCCTGCTTGAGGAAGTGGGCCGCCCACAGGCCGGTGTAGCCTGCGCCGACGATGCACACGTCGCAGGAGGCATCCCCGTCCAGTGGCGGGCCGACGTCGGTCGGTTGCGTGGAGTGCCAGTACATCTCTGTGGACAACTGCGCCATGCGGGTTTCTCCTTAACGGCTGTCGCGGGCAGGAACGGCTGTCGCGGGGTGGGCGGGTGGCGGCGTCACGCGGGGCGGACGGCCAGCGGAAGGCGCTCGAAGGAGCGCAGGCTCCCGTGCTGGCGGCGGCGGGCGTCGCCGTCGGCGGCGATGTCGCGGAACCGCGTCGCGAGCGCGGTGAACGTCAGCTCGCCCATCAGCCGGGCCAGCGCGGTGCCCAGGCAGTGGTGCAGGCCGCCGCCGAAGCCCAGGTGCGGGTTCGGGGCCCGGGACAGGTCCAGCTCGGCCGGCCGGTCGAAAACCGAAGGGTCGCGGTTGGCCGCGCCGAGCAGCAGCATCACCGACCGGCCCGCCCTGATCTTGTGCCCGCCGATCTCGACGGCCTCCCGGGCCACCCGGATCGCGTTCTGGATCGGCGAGTCGAACCGGAGGAACTCGTCGACGGCCGACCGGACCAGCGTGGGGTCCCGGCGCAGCCGGTCCAGTTGGTCGGGATGCTCCAGCAGCGCCATGCATCCGTTGGAGACCAGCCCCATGGTCGTCTCGAACCCGGCGTGGAACAGGAACAGCAGGTTGTCGACGATCCCGGCGACGTCCCCGCGTTCCTCGGCCGGAGCCGCCGCGAGCATGCCGGCCAGGGTGGCGTCGCCGGCGGGGGCGTCCCGCAGCAGGTCGGTGACGTACTCGCGCAGCCAGGCGACCGCGGCGTCGACGCCGCCGCGCTCGTCGGGCTGGAGGTTCGCCGCGTCGAACACCCGGGCCAGGTCGATCACCCGGGGCAGCACCTCCGCCCGGTCGGCGTCAGGGATGCCGATCAGCCGGCAGATCACCGTGACCGGCAGCGGCACGGCCAGGTCCGCGACGAGGTCGAGGCGGCCGGCGTCGCGGGCCGGGGCGAGCAGGTCCGCGACGAGCGCGGTCACCGCCGGGGTCATCGCCCGCACCCGGGGCAGGCCGAACGCCTGCCCGAGAAACCGGCGGGCGCGGGTGTGCTCCGGCGGGTCCTGGGTGAGGACGATGCGGGAGGGAAACTCGGCCGCGGGCCCGTCGCCCAGGGTCAGCCGGATGAACTCCCGGGGGAAATGGCTGGCCAGCCGGCCGTCACGCAGCAGGGCGCTGACCGCGGCGTGGTCGACCACCAGCCACTGTCCGAACTCGCCCCGCACGACCGGGCCCTGCGCACGCAGCCGCTCGTACTCCGGATAGGGATCGTCGGCGCAGGCCAGGTCGACCGCGGCGATCCGGGGCCGTGGGACGGCGTCGGGGAGCGTCACGGCTGCCCGCCGACGCGCTCGGCCCGCCGGGCCCGGTGGTGCTTCCGCATCTGCCGCATGAAGTAGTCGGCGTTGAGCCAGTACAGCTCCAGCCAGATGTTGTCCGGGTCGCGCAGCCACACGCCGTGCCCGGCCTCCAGGAACAGCTCCTGCACCCCGCCGTGGCTGACGCCCACGGAGTCCAGGTGCGCCACCCAGGTGTGCAGGTCCTCCCGCTCGGGAACGTGGAACGCCAGGTGGTGCAGCCCCACCCGGTGCTCGTCGAACGGCTCCTCGACCGGCCGTTCGGCCTGTCCGAGGACGATGGAGGTCAGGGCGCGGGAGTGCAGCAGCGTTCGGAACGTGAACCCCGATTCGGCCGGCCGGGCGTCGCGCACGACGGTGAAGCCCAGTGCCCGGCAGTACCACTCGGTGCTGCGGTCGAGGTCCCGGACCGTCAGGTTGATGTGGGTACCGCCGTTGAGCGGGGGTACGGAGTCGTTGACCACGGGGTTCCTCTCGCA
Organism: Micromonospora sp. NPDC007230; assembly: GCF_042869115.1. Classification (NCBI taxonomy): domain Bacteria; kingdom Bacillati; phylum Actinomycetota; class Actinomycetes; order Micromonosporales; family Micromonosporaceae; genus Micromonospora; species Micromonospora sp. NPDC007230. Next base: position 148,024 of record NZ_JBIAFE010000016.1, read on the forward strand.
GAAGACGATCACAGGACGGTTCGCATGACGGCTGCCGCCAGGGGCGCCGTACGCCGGAGCCGGTCCTCGTACCGGTCCGCGGCGGTGGCCAGCGCGCTGACCGTGCGGACGCCGACGGCCCGCAACGGTTCCGGCTCCCAGCGGCGTGGCCGGTGCCCGGTCCAGAACAGCCGCGTCTCGGGCCTGTTCACCCCGGCCACCAGGGCAGCCAGCGTGCGGCCGGCGAGGTTGCTCAGTGCGATGCCCTCGCCGCCGTAGCCGCCGGCGTGGCCGAGGCCGCTGTCGCGGTCGTACACCACGGCGGGCTCGCCGTCGCGGTGCATTCCGTACGCGCCGCTCCACTGGTGGCTCACCTGCGCGTCGGCCAGGGCGGGGAAACTCTCCGCCAGGGACTCGCGCAGCCGGGCGAAGACCCGGGCGCCGGAGCGCGCGGTCGCGTCCGGCCGGGAGCCGGCGCGGTAGCCGGCCCCCCGGCCGCCCACCAGCAATCGGCCGTCGGCGGTGCGCTGGAAGTAGGCGAACTGGTAGCGGGAGTCGGCGACGGTGACCCGGTCCCGCCAGCCGGCCTCGCGCCACCGCCATTCCGGCAGCGGCTCGGTGGCCATTATTCGAGAGATCACCGGCAGCACCCGGCGGGCGTGCCCGGGAAGTCCCCCCGTGTACGCCTCCGTGGTGCACAGCACACTGCGGGCGCGGATCGTGCCCCGGTCAGTGACCACGACGCCCGGCCGCAGCCCGACCGCGCGGGTGCCCTCGACGATGGTCACCCCGCGCCGCTCGACGGCCCGCGCCAGCCCGGCGGCGATGACCGCGGGTTGCACGGCCGCGCAGTGCGGCGTGAAGCCGGACAGCAGCGCCCCGGCGACGCCGACCCGGTCGGCGGTCTCGGCGGGCGACAGCAGCGCCATGTCGGTGATGCCGAGCTTGAGCCGCATGTCCTGCCAGTTTCGCAGCCGCGCCACCTGGGGTTGGGTGCGGGCGACGTAGAGCGAGCCGTCGCGCCGCCACCCGCAGTCGATGTCCTCGGCGGCGAGGATCCGCTCGATCTCGTCGAGGGTGCGCCGGCCCGCACGGTAGAAGCGCATGGCGTCCATCGGGCCGTAGCGCTGCACCAGGTTGGCCAGCAGGGCGGGCATCTCGGTGGTGCACCAGCCGCCGTTGCGCCCGCTGGCCCCGTAGGCCACGCGCTCGGCGTCGATGACCAGCACGGAGGCCTGCGGCATCAGTTCCGTCAGGTAATAGGCGGTCCACAGGCCGGTGAATCCGGCGCCGACGACGACCACATCCGTCCGCACGTCGCCGGACAGGGCCGGCCGCCGCTCGCGCAGCGGCGCGGGCAGCGTGTCCAGCCACAGGCTCGCCGGCCGACGCCGGTCGGGGGAAGCCGTCATGCCGGGCCGCCGCTACCGGGTGACGCTCAGGTCGCCGAGGACCGCGGCGGCCAGTGCCCGCTTGTCGACCTTGCCGACGGTGGTCAGCGGCAACGCCTCGACGATCTCGAGCCGGTCCGGCAGCTTGTAGTCGGCCAGTCCCCGATCCCACAGCAGCTTGCGCAGCTCCATAAGGCTGGGCGCCGGGTCGTCGGCGACGACGACCGCGCAGGTCTTCTCGCCCAGCCGCTGATCGGGGATCCCGACGACGGCTGCCGCCCGGACCCGGTCGTGGGCCAGCAGGTGCCCCTCGACCTCGTCGGCCATCACCTTCTCCCCGCCCCGGTTGATGACGTCCTTGATCCGGCCGGAGATGACCAGGCGGCCCTCAGCGTCGATCCGCGCCAGGTCGCCCGTGCGGAGGAAGCCGTCGGGGGTGAAGACCGTCCGGTTGTGCTCGGGTACGGCGTAGTAGCCGCGCAGCGCGCACGGCCCGCGCACCAGCAGCTCGCCGACCTCGCCGGGCGGGACGGGGGTGCCATCGGCATCGACCACGAGAAGTTCGTCGTCGGCGCACATCGGGGTGCCCTGGGTGGTCGCCGCGGCCTCGTCGCCGTCGCCGGGGCGGGTGAAGCAGAGCATGCCCTCGGCCATGCCGAACCAGTGGGTGAGCGTGGCACCCAGGGCCGGGCGCACGGCGCGGGCGAGGTCGGGGTGCAGCACGGCCCCACCGACCTCGATGACCAGCTCGGACAGGTCAACGTCGAACAGGCCGGCGGTCTCCACCCACAGCGACAGCACGGCCGGCATGACGGTGGTGAGGGTGACCCCCTCCTGAGCCATGAGCGGGAACGCCTCGTCCGGGCTGGGGCTGGACGACAGCACTGCCCGGCCGCCCACCCGTAGCGCCCCGAGCACGCCCGGGCAGCCCAGGGCGGCGTTGTGCGCCACCGGCACCGCGGCGAGGTAGGCGTGCCGGTGGTCGAACGACATCGCCTCGGCGGTGGCGCGCAGCTGGAACGCGTAGTCGTCGTGGGTGCGGGGGATCAGCTTGGGCAGCCCGGTCGTCCCGCCGGAGAGCAGGAAGAAGGCCACGTCCTGCGGGTCGGGCCGGGACAGTTCCCGGGCCGGGGCGCGTACGTCCGACCAGGCCAGGAACGGCCCGGGATCCCCGACCACGAGCACGTGGCGCAGGGTGGGACAGGCGGCGCGTACCTCCTGCGCCACCGCGCGGTGGTCCACCCCAGGCACCCGGTCGGAGGTGACGAGGGCGACGGCCCCGACGTACTGCGCCAGGTAGGTCAGCTCGGCCCGCCGGTGGGCCGGCAGGGCCAGCACCGGCAGGGCGCCCGTGCGGAACAGCGCCACACAGGTCACCACGAACTCGACGGTGTTGGGCAACTGGACGACCACGGCGTCACCGGGTCGCACACCCAGCTCGATCAGGCCCGCGGCCAGCTCGTCGGCGCGTGCGTCGAGTTCGCCGTACGTGTGCCGACCATGTCGGGTGACGACGGCGGTGCGCCCGGGATCGCGGGCCTCGGCGTCCCAGTCGGCCCAGGGGCGGAGCAGGTCGCCGAGCACCTCGCCGCGCCAGTAACCGGCCTTGCGGTAGCGGTCGGCGAACTCCGCCGGCCAAGGGGTGAAGCCTTTACGAGCAGCCACGGAGCCTCCCGTACGCCGATCACCGGCTGGAGCCGGCCAGCTGGTATCCGTACGCACGGTATCGACGGTCCCGAAGACACACAAGAGCCTTCACAAAGACGATGCTCGTATTTCCCAGATACGAGTACTCCACTACGGTGGAACACGAGCACCGTGACCGAGAGGGGATGGCGGCGATGCGGGTACGGGTGGACTTCGACAGGTGCGACAGCAACGGCCTCTGCGAGCTCGCCGCGCCGGCGGTCTTCAAGGTGCGCGACGACGACTTTCTCCACGTGCTGCAGGAGAACCCGCCGCCGGAGCTGTGGAACGAGGTGACGCAGGCCGCCAACGCCTGTCCGAAGCTTGCCATCAGCTTGGAGGACCGGTGACCGCGGAGGACCGCGAGCCGGTCGTCGTCGCGGCGGTCCGCACCCCCATCGGAAAACGCGACGGGGCGCTGGCCGGGCTGAAGGGCGTCGAGCTGCTCCGGCATGTGCTGAGAGCCGTCGTCGACGCCGCGGGCGTCGCGCCCGACGCCGTGGAGCAGGTGGTGGGCGGGTGTGTCACCCAGGCGGGCGAGCAGAGTTTGAACGTCACCCGCAACGCGTGGCTGAGCACCGGGTGGGATCCGGCGGTCGGCTGCACCACGGTGGACGTCTCGTGCGGCTCCGCCCAGCAGGCCAACCACCTCGTCGCCGCGCTGATCGGCAGCGGCGCGATCAGCGTGGGCATCGCCTGCGGGGTGGAGTCCATGAGCCGGGTCCCGATCGGCGTCAACCTCTACAACGGACCGGGCCACTACAAGACCGCCGACTACCCGTGGGACGACCCGCCGCGCGCGCAGTTCGGCGGCGCCGAGCGGATCGCCGCCCGGCAGGGCATCACCCGCGCCGACGCCGACGCGTACGGGGTGCTCTCCCAGGCGCGGGCCGCGGCGGCCTGGGCGGCCGGGCGCTTCGACCGGGAGTTGGTCGGTCTCGACGCGCCGGTGCCGGGCGACGTCAGCTCCGGCGGGCGCCGCCGGGTCGACCGGGACGAGGGGCTGCGCGAGACCACGATGGAGGGCCTGGCCAAGCTCGCGCCGAACGTGCCCGATGGCGTGCACACCGCCGGCACCACCTCCCAGGTGTCGGACGGGGCGGCGGCGATCCTGTGGATGTCCCGCGCCCGGGCCCGGGCGCTGGGGCTGCGGCCCCGGGCGAGGCTGGTCGCCCAGGTGGTCACGGGAGCCGATCCGTACTACCTGCTCGACGGGCCGGTGGCGGCGACCGGCCGGGCGCTGGAGCGCGCCGGCATGACCCTGGCCGACCTCGACCTGGTCGAGGTCAACGAGGCGTTCGCGGGCGTGGTGCTCAACTGGGCGCAGCAGCACGACACCGACCTGGAGCGGGTCAACGTCAACGGCGGGGCGATCGCGTTGGGCCATCCGCTCGGCTCCAGCGGCACCCGGCTGCTCGTCACCGCGCTGCACGAGCTGGAGCGCCGCGACTCGCAGACGGCGCTGGTCACGATGTGCTGCGGGGGATCGCTGGGCACCGCGACGATCCTGGCCCGGGTGTGACGTGCGGCGCGAGGAGTTCTACCGGGAGGCCCGCGACGACCGGGACGGCCCCCTGCACGGCCTGTCCGTCCTGGACGTGACCAAGGTGTGGTCGGGCCCGTTGGCCACGAGCGTGCTCGCCGACATGGGCGCGAACGTGGTCCGGGTCGAGCTGCCGTACGGCCGCGACGGCGAGGTGCCGCCGGAGATCCCCGGCACGGGGCTGTCCTGGTTCCGTGAGACGGTGAACCGGAACAAGCGCAGCGTGGGTTTGGACCTGCGGCAGCCCGCCGGTCGGGACGCGTTCCTGGAGTTGGTGCGCGATGCGGACCTCGTGGTGGAGAACTACAAGCCCGGCACGCTGGACGGCTGGGGCGTCGGCTACGCCGACTGCCGCCGCGTCCGGCCGGACATCGTGGTCGTCTCCATCACCGGCTGGGGACAATACGGCCCGGACGTCGACCGGCCGGCATACGACCCGGTGGTGCAGGCCGCGAGCGGCTGGATGTCGCTCAACGGTGACCCGGCGGGCCGCCCGGTCCGGGCGCCGACGTTCCTCGCCGACGAGCTGGCCGGCCTGCACGCGGCCGTCGGCGCCCTGGCCGCCCTGGCGCACCGCGACCGCACCGGCGAGGGGCAGCACGTCGACGTGGCCATGCTCGACAGCCTGCTCGCCAGCAGCTGCGGCCTGTTGACGCTGGCCGCGGCCGGTGCGCCGCCGGCGCGGTGGGGCAACCAGACCGACTTCGCGGTCCCGTCGAACGTCTACCGCTGTCTCGACGGCGACATCTACCTGTCCGTCGCCCTCGACAAGCACTGGCGGGCGCTGGCGGAGACGATCGGCCGGCCGGAGCTGGGCCGCGCGCCGGGCTACGGGCGGGGCGCGCAGCGCCGGCAGAACCGGGGCGCGGTCGACGATCTCGTGGCCGCCTGGTGCCGGCCCCGCCCGGTCGGCGAGGTGATGGCGGCCTTCCGCGCCGCGGGCCTGGTGGCCGAGCGGGTGCGCACGCTGGCCGAGGTCGCGGCCGATCCGCACGTGCGGGAGCGGGACATGCTCCAGCCGACGGTGCTGCACAACGGTGCCACCGCGCCGCTGACCGGCCCGGCGGTGAAGTTCTCCCGCACGCCGACCCGGATCCGCCGGGGCGCGCCGGCTGCCGGCGCGGACAGCCGCGACGTGCTGGGGGACGCCGCCCCGCGCCCCGACGGGTCATAGGCTTTTCGCTGCTGTCTGCATAGTATCTACGAGTGTCTTCCGTGTCTCCTGGTGCATCTATTGATGTCGAGCCGAAGATGCTTCAACATAGGAGCACGGGATACGAGTTCCCGTCGCCGATCGGGGGCACCCGGCGTGGGCGCGGCGGGCGAAGGAGGCGTGTGTGAGCGAGCAACCGCTGGCACTGGTGACCGGCGCCTCACGGGGTATCGGCCGTGCGGTGGCCGTCCGGCTCGCCGAGCAGGGCTACGGCCTCGCCTGCTGCTACAGCAACCCGAGTGAGGCCGCCGAGAAGACCGAGGCGCAGGTCGCCGCGACCGGGGTGCCCAGCTACTTCGCTCCCTGCGACGTCGCCGACGACGCGGCCGTGGACGCGTTCATCGCCGCGGCCGAGCGGCGGCTGGGCCCGATCAGCCGGCTGGTCAACAACGCCGGCATCACCCGGGACAGCCCGCTGGTGCTGGCCCGTCGCCCCGACTGGGAGGCGGTCATCGACACCAACCTCGGCGGCACCTGGAACTTCTGCCGCGCCATGGCCTTCCGGTTCATGAAGCGCCGCGCCGGGGCCATCGTCAACCTCTCCTCGATCGCCGGCATCCACGGCAACGCCGGCCAGACCGCGTACGCGGCCAGCAAGGCGGGCATCATCGGGCTGAGCCGGTCGCTGGCCAAGGAGCTCGCCCCCTACGGCGTACGGGTCAACGTGGTCGCGCCCGGGTTCATCGAGACCGACATGACCGACGCGCTGGACGCCAAGGCCCGGGACCGGGCACTGGGCATGATCGGCCTGCGCCGGTTCGGCCGCCCCGAGGACGTCGCGGCGATGGTGGACTTCCTTCTCGCCGACCAGGCCGGCTACGTCACCGGCCAGGTGTTCCAGGTGGACGGGGGGATGACCCTGTGACCGCCGCGACCGCGGCGCCGGCCTGGCGGCCCGCTGCCCCCGTTCCCTGCGCCGCCCCGTTGCCGGCCGTTGACCGGCTCCGGGTCGCTCCCCGTGGCGGCGGATGGACGGTCACCGCCCGGGTCGCCGTCGACCCCCGCGACCCGAACCTGGCCGGGCACTTCCCCGGCCAGCCGATCTACCCGGGCGTGTTCGTGGTCGAGACCCTGTGCCAGGCGATGGCCCAGGCCGTGCCCGGCGCCCCCCGGCTGCGCGCGGTCACCTCGATCCGGTTTCTCGCGGCGCTGCTCGGCGGTGACGAGATGGAGCTCATCCTCGACGTGGATCCGGCGACCCCCGCCGCTGGCGCCGCTTCCCCGGCGGAGCCCGGCTGGACGGTACGCGGCACCGGCCGGCGGCACGACGGCACGGTCACCGCCCAGCTGCGCGCCGTCTTCGACGCCGGAGCGGGCGCGTGAACGCCGCCGAGATCCGGGCCGCCCTGCCACAGCGCCACCCGCTGCTGCTGGTGGACCGGGTGACCAGTCTGGAGCCCGGGGTCGTCATCGAAACGGTCAAGGCGATCACCGCGACGGAGCCCTGCTACGCCCATCTCGGCGACGACGCCACCGCCGAGGACTACGCCTACCCGGCATCGCTGCTCATCGAATCGTTCGGGCAGAGCGCCGCGCTGCTGTGGCTGGACGGCTCCGCCCCGTCGCACCGGCTCACCGACGACGCCGTGCTGCTCTTCGTGGGTGCCCGCGACTACACCGTCGAGGGCCGGGCGTACCCGGGCGACGTCGTCCGGCACGTCGTACGCCTGGAACGCGTTGTCGCCGACACCGCCTTCGCCACCGGCGAGAGCTGGGCCGGCGAGCGGCGCATCGCCACCGTCGGCTCGCTCATCGCCGCCCGCCGCCCCCGCGCCGCGGTCGCCGAACCCGCACCCGGCCGCACCGGCACGGGCGCCGACCGCACCATCCCCGCTAACACCAGTGCCCAAGGAGGCCGACATGTCCGGTGACAATGAGCGGTACGAGCAGCTCCGGGAGATCATCGCCGAGGTGTTGGAGGTCGAGACCGACGAGCTGACCGACACCGGGGACTTCGCCGAGGAATACCAGGCGGACTCGCTGCGCGCCATCGAGATCCTGGCCCGCATCGACAAGGAGTTCAAGGTGGAGATCCCGCAGTCGGAGCTTCCGGAGCTGCGCAACCTCAAGGCCACCTACGACGCCGTCGCTCGGCACGCCGGCTGGCAGGACTGAACGGTGCGGCGCGTGGTCGTGACGGGCCTCGGCCCGGTGTCGAGCATCGGAACGGGAGTGACCGCGTTCGGCGCGGCCCTGCGGGCGGGCCGGTCCGGCATTTCCCGGATCACCAGCTTCGACCCGTCCGGGTTCCCGCACCGCAACGGCGGTGAGGTCCGCGACTTCGACCCCGCCGCCTGGCTGCACCGGCTGCCGCCCGAACGGTGGGGCCGGTCCAGCCAGTTCGCGGCGGCCGCCGCACGGCTCGCGGCGGACGACGCCAAACTGGACCTGGACACGGTGGACCGGGGCCGGGCGCACGCCGTGATCGGCACCACCAGCGGGGAGTCCGTCGTCGTCGAGGCGTTCACCGCGCGGCTCGTCGAGGCGGGCTTCGACGCGGTGCCGGCGCAACTCGTCGAGCAACTGCCCGCCGGCCGACTGGCCCACGCGGTCAGTGAGGAGCTGGGCCTGCGCGGCGAGTCGCTGACTCTCGCCACCGCCTGCTCCGCCAGCAACTACGCCATCGGGTACGCCTACGACCTGCTCGTCACCGGCGAGGCGGACGTGGTGTTCGCCGGCGGCGCCGACTCGGTCTGCCGCTGGGCGCACGCCGGGTTCTACCGGCTCGGCGCCCTCACCGAGAGCGCCTGCTCGCCGTTCGACCGGGATCGCTCCGGCATCCTCACCGGCGAGGGCGGCGCGGTGCTGGCGTTGGAGACGCGGGAGCATGCCGAGGCGCGGGGCGCGCACATCTATGCGGAGGTGCTCGGCTACGGCCTCAACTGCGACGCCAACCATCCGGTGGCTCCGGACCGGGACAGCATCGCCGAGTGCATCCGCATCGCCCACCGCAACGCCGGCGTCACCCCGGACCAGGTCGACTACATCTGCGCCCACGGCACCGGCACCCCGGCCAACGACCTGGTCGAGGCGCAGGCCGTGCTGGCGGTGTTCGGGCCGAAACCGCCGCCCATGAGCTCGATCAAGTCGATGATCGGGCACACCATGGGTGCCGCCAGCGGGTTCGGCGCGATCGCCTCCGCCCTGGCGATCGACCAGGGCTTCCTGCCCCCCACGATCAACTGGTCGCACCCGGACCCGCAGCTGGCCGACATCGATCCCGTGCCGAACATGGCCAGGCCGGCCACCGTCCGGCTCGTGCAGAACAACGGGTTCGCCTTCGGCGGGAACAACGCGATCGTGCTGCTCGGAGCCGCCCGATGACCCCGCTGACCATCAACGGCCTCGCGGCGCTGAGCGCCGCCGGTGACCGACCGGAGGCGCTCGCTCGACGGGTCGCCGCCCTCGCCGGGGAACGCCATCCGGGCGTTCCCGTCGGCGGGATCGTCACCGAACCGCTGCCGCGCGCCGAGGGCCACGCCCTCACCGACTTCGACGTGCGGGCACGGCTCGGCCGGCGCGGCACGAGCTTCTACGACCGGGCCACCGCCCTGGCCGTGGTGGCCTGCGGCGACGCCCTCGCCGACAGCGGGCTGACGGTGGACGACACCAACCGGGCCCGCGTCGGCGTGGTGCTGGGCACGACCGTCGGCAGCCTGAAGTCCACCAGCGACTACACCCGCGAGACCCTTGTCCAGGACAAGCCGTACCTGGTCAACCCGATGCTGTTCCCCAACACCGTGATGAACTGCGCCGCCGGCCAGGCGGCCATCCGACACGGGCTCAAGGGGATCAACGCCACGGTCACCGGCGGGCCGCTGGCCTTCTTCAACGCCCTGCGATACGCCGGCAACGCCATCCGCCGCGGCTACGTCGACACCATGCTCGTCGGCGCGGTGGAGGAGTTCTCGGCGCACCGGGCCTGGGCATCCGCGCTGAGCCCGGCGGGCGGCGAGGTCGCCGCGGGCGAGGGCTCCGGCGTGTTCGTGATCGGCAGCGACGCCGGCTCCGCCGGGCGCGCCGCGGTTTGCGCCGTGGCGACCGGGTACGGCCCCGACGGCACGGCGGAGCAGGCGCTCACCGATTGTGTCGCCCGTGCCCTGCACGTCGCGGGAACTGCCCCGACCGACGTCACTCTCCTGGTCACCAACGAGACCACCGTTTCCGGCCGCCGCCCGCAGCGCGCTGCCGCGTTGCGGGCGCTCGGCGGGCACCGGCCCGCCGACCTTGTCGTCAGCCGGGCGGCGGGGGACTGCGGGGCCGCCACTCCCGCCCTCGCCCTGGCCGTCGCGCTGCGGCTGCCCGGCCACGGCGACCGGCTCCCGTCCGGCCTGGTCCTGCTCACGGCCCAGGGCACCGACGGCGGCGTCGGCGCCGCCCTGGTCCGGCGGTAGCCCGTGCCGGCGCTGATCGCGGCGAGCAGCCTGCGCACCTGTCTCGGCGACGGTGCGCGCACCTTCGCAGCGCTGCTGGACGGCCGTACGGGGGTGCGCGAGCTGCGACACCCGCTGGCCGGCCGGCTCAACGTGACGGCCGGCTACCAGATCGACGAGCCCGCCCCCGGGGCGGCGCTGCGGGCCGGCGCCTGGCTGCGGGAGTGCGTCGCCGAGGCGCTGGCGCGGGCAGCCGTCGACCCTCGGCGGGGCCGGGTGGTGGCGCTCGTCGGCACCGGGCTGCGGGAACTCGCCGCGGTCGAGGAGTTGGCGCTCACCGGCGCCGCCACGGCCCCGTCCCGCCTGCACTTCGGGCCCGCCGTCCGGGACGCCGCGCCCGGCCTGGCCGAGGTGGTGACCATCGCCAACGCGTGCAGCGCGGGCGGGCACGCCCTCGCGCTCGCCCAGGACCTGGTCGACGCCGGCGAGGCCGACGCGGTCGTCGTCGGCGCCGCCGACACGATGACCGCCTCCATGCTCGCGATGATCGGCAAGGTCGCCCCGACGCCCACCGCCCAGGTCCGCCCGTTCGACCGCGACCGCACCGGCGTGCTGCTCGGAGAGGGCGCCGCCGCGCTCGTCGTGGTCCCCGAGGACTGGACCGGGCCGGCCGTCGGCCGGCTGCTCGCCACCGGGCTGTCTTGCGACGCCGTGCACGAGACAGCTCCCGATCTGGACGGCATCTGCCGGGCGATGCGCGACGCCTGGGCGCGCAGCGGCCGCGGCCCGGAACAGGTGGACCTGGTGGTGGCCCACGGCACCGGCACGGCCCTGAACGACCCCACGGAGTGCGCCGCGCTGCTGCGGTGCCTGCCCCGGCCCGGAGCGCCCCTGATCACCGCCGTCAAGGGGGCCGTCGGCCACCTGTCGGGCGCCGCCGCCCTGGCCAACCTCGACGTGGCGCTGCGGTGCCTGGCGAGCGGCATGGTGCCGCCGGTCGTCGGGCTGGTGGACCCCCTGCCCGAGGGCGACGGGCTCACCTTCGTCCGGGACGTCCGCGCCCGCCGCGGCGTCACCCTGGCCCAGGTCAACGCCTTCGGCTTCGGCGGCGTGAACGCGGTGACCCTGGTGGAGGCGCCGTGACCGGCACGCCGGCCCCGCCGGCCGCCGGTGCGGCGCCGGCCCCGCTCGCCGTCGGCGCCGCACCGCGATCCACCCCGGCCACCGCCGTCGCGGTCACCTCCTGGAGCATTCACCTGCCCGCGCCGCCGGCGTCCACGACCACGCCGTGCGCTGCGGCGCCGACCTCACCTGGCGGGCGCGTCGGCGCGACCTCGGCACTCGGCGCGGCCGTCGCCGGCCTGCCGCCGGTGGACCCCGCCTGCCCGTCCGATCGCGCGCACACCCTGCTCGGCCGCAAGGGGTTGCTGTACAAGGAGCCGGCCACCCGGCTCGCGCTGTGCGCCGTGCACCGCGCCCTGGGCCTGCCCGACGGCGTCCGCCCCGATGCCACCCTCGACCCCGGCACCGCTGTCGTGGCCGCCAGCAACCTCGGCAACGTCGGCACGGTCATCGACGTGACCCGCGCCGTCGCCCGCGAGGGCAGCCGGGGGGTCAGCCCGATGGCGGCGCCCAACGCGTCCAGCAACGTCATCGCCAGCAGTGTCGCGCTGTGGTTCCGGCTCGGCGGGCCGAACCTGATGGTCTGCTCCGGCGAGACCGCCGGCCTGGACGCGCTCGCCCTGGGCGCCCTGCTCCTGCGTGCCGGCCGGGCCGACCGAGTGCTGGTCGTCGGCGCGGAACCCGACGACGAGACCGCCGTCGCGGTGCGCCGGGGCCCCGCCGCCGGCACCGCCGCGCCGCCGCTGCGCGCCGGGGCCGCCTGCGTGGTCCTCGAACCCGCCGCGCGGGCCGCCGCCCCGCTGGCCACCCTGACGGTCGGGCCGGCCGTCCGCCGCCGCGCGGACGTACCCCCGTGGCCGGCCGGGCCCCGGGTCGTGGTCGGCCCCGGCCACCTCGACCCCGCGGCCGCGTGGGGCGACTGCTACGGCGCGCAGGGAGTGCTCCAGACGGCGCTGGCCGCGCGGCTCGTCGCCGAGGGCGCGGACGGCGTCGCGGTGCTCTGCGGCGGCGACGACGACGGCTGGCGTAGCGCCCTGCTCACCCCGGCCACCACAACCGGGAGGCAGCCGTGACGACGCCGGCCGTACGGGAACTGCGCCGGCCCACGCCGGGCGGCCCGCTCGTGGCCTTCGTCCACGGGCTGGAGGACTCCTGGGAGAGCTGGCTGCCGTTGAGCCACGCACTGCCGCCCGCGTGGTCCCCGGTCGCCCTCGACCTGCCGTGGCGGCCCGGCAACGACTACCAGTGGCGGCGCCGCCCCTCCGCCCAGTGGCTGGCCGACGGCCTCGACCGGCTGGGCCGGCGCCCGGACCTCCTCGTGGCCCACTCCTTCGGCGCCAACGCCCTGCTCGAACTGCTCTGCGTCCGCGACCAACGGGTGCCCGACACCGTCATGCTGATCTGCCCGCTGTACCGGCCGCCGGACGTCGCCGTGACCTGGCGGGTGTTCGAACGCGCCCGACGGGCCTTCGAACGGCACATCCACGACTCGCTGCGCAGCCGACTCGGCAAGCGGCTGCGAGCCATGGAGGCCGAGGTGGTGGACCTGATGATCGCCAAGGCGGTCGACCGGGTCGGCCCCGCCGGCTTCCTGACCGTGTTCGACCAGTTCTGCGCCAGCGCGTCACTGCGGCTGGACCGGGTGACGGCCCGGGTGCTGGTGCTCGCCGGCGGGTCCGACCCGACCCTGTCCCCGGCGGCCGCACGGACCCTCGCCGACGGCATGCCGCACGCATCGCTGTCGGTCGGCGACGGCTACGACCACTTCTGCTACGCCCGCCAGCCCGAGGATGTCGCGTCCCGCCTGCGGGCCTTCGTCGACGCGATCCCCGTCGTCACCGGTCATCCCAAAGGAGCAGCCACGTGACAACCCTCGCCCCGCACCCGCCCACCCCGAGCGTCCTGTCCGCCCGGCCGCGCTACGAAGGCGCCAACATCCGCACCTGGATCGGTTTCAAACACTTCATGTACCTGGTAGAGGAGGCGGTCCTGCAGTGGCTGCTCGACCAGGGTCACGGCGCCCGCGCGCTCTTCCACGAGCACGGCCTCGGCACCGAGATCATCGACTGCTCGGTGCAGCTGCCCGCCGTGCTGGAGGTGGACGACGAGGTCCGCGCGGAGGTGGTCGCCGGCACCGGGAACCGGCTGCGGGTGCAACTGTCGGTGAGCCGTGACGGGCAGGACGTCGTGGTGCTACGGGGACACGTCACGGTCGCCCTGGTACCCGAGACCGACGCGCCGGTGCACCGGCCCGCCCCGGCCGCCATCGCGACATGGGAGGCCCCGGGACTCGGCGCGGCGACCGGCCTGCGCGCGGAGCTACCACTGCCGGCCGGCGCCGACCCCGTCTCCGTGCTGACCCCGGCCGGCTCGGCGGCCTTCCTGTGGTCCTGGCGGGCGCCGTACTTCTACTGTCACTTCTCCGACCGAGTGCAGCACTCCGGCTTCGTGCGCGCCCTGGAGGAGGTCGTCGACCGGTTCCTCGCCGACCGGGGCATCTCCGTCGGACGCATGCTGCGGGAACGCGCGTGGATCCCGGTGGTGTCGCGGGCCCGGGTACGCCTGGCCGAGCCGGCCCACATGGAGGAGACGGTGCACACCGTCTTCCAGGTCGACGACGTGCTGCGGTCGATGATGTTCAGCGGCCGGATGGACTGCTACGTCCAGCGCGACGACCGGCTGGTGCTGGTCGCCACGGCAAGCATCCTGCACGGGTACGCGATCAGCCGGGGACCGAACGCCGGTCAGCTCGCCCGGCTCGACGCCGAGGTGTGCGCGATCCTCACCGGGGGGCATCCGTGACCCGCCCGCCCGCCCGCCCGCGGCTCTTCTTCTCCTTCCGCAGCCCGTACAGCTGGCTCACCATCCGCCGGCTGCGCGCAGCGGTGCCCCAGGCCTTCACGGAGCTGGACTGGTTCCCTTACTGGGACCCCGACGCGCGCACCTGTGCCGCCCTCGACGAGCGCGGCGCGGAGTTCCACTACGTGCAGATGAGCCGGGCCAAGCACCTCTATCTGCTGATGGACACGAAACGGCTGGTGCAGGGCGAAGGCGTGCCGATGGCGTGGCCGATCGACGTCGACCCGCACTGGGAGGTGCCGCACCTGGGCTGGCTGGCGGCCCGCCGCGCGGGCCGCGCGGAGGCGTTCTACGACGAGGTGGTCGCCGCCCGATGGGAACGCGGCGAGAACATCTGCGAGCCGAAGGTGGTGGCCGGGTGCGCCGAGCGCAGCGGCCTGGACCCGGAGGTCGTCACGGACGCGGTCGACGACCCACAGCTGCGGGCGGAGGGCGCGGCCTGCCTCGAACGCGCCTACCTCGACGACGTCTTCGGGATCCCGTACCTGAAGTGGGGGCGGCACCGGTTCTGGGGACTGGACCGCCTCGACGGGTTCCTGCGGCTGTGGCGGCCCGACGCGCCCCCCATTCCCGTTCGCGCCGGGACGGACGACGCGGGGCTTCCTGACCGGGCGGAGGCCATCGTGACCTCCGGCGGCTACGACACCGACACGACGGGCGGGTGTGGATGATGTTTCCCCTCGACACACAGGCCATCCGGCAGCAGCGCATGCAACGGCTGGCCGCGACGCTGCGGTTGTTCGCCGAACTCGGCTACGACGAGGGCGCCGGCGGGCACATCACCGCCCGCGACCCCGAACGGCCCGACTGCTTCTGGATCAATCCGTTCGGCATGTACTTCGGCCACGTCAAAGTCAAGGACCTGCTGCTCGTCGACAGCGACGGGCAGGTGCTCGCCGGCAACGGGCGGATCAACCCCGCCGGGTTCGTCATCCACTCGGCGGTGCACGCCGCGCGGCCCGACGTCATCTGCGCCGTGCACACCCACTCGGTGTACGGCCGGGCGTTCGCCACCCTGGGCCGCCTGCTCGACCCGATCACGCAGGACGCCTGCGCCTTCTACGGCGACCACGCCCTCTTCGACGACTACAGCGGGGTGGTGCTCGACGAGCGCGAGGGCAAGCGCCTCGCCGACGCGCTGGGCCCGGCCAAGGCCGCGATCCTGCGCAACCACGGCCTGCTGACCGTGGGCGGGACCGTGGAGGAGGCCGCCTGGTGGTTCGTCGCCATGGAACGGTCCTGCCAGGTGCAGCTCACCGCCGAGGCCGCCGGCAAGCCGGTGCTCATCGACCACGAGGAGGCCGAGCGGACCCGCGAGGTGATCGGCTCGCCCGGCATCGGCCGGTACAACTTCAAGCCGCTGTACGAGGGTGTCCTGCGCCGCCACCCGGACCTGCTGGACTGAGGATGCCGCGCGTGGAGCTACCGCCCGCCCTGCTCGCCGCCCGCGTCGCCGCCGCCCCCGACGCGCCGGCGCTCGCCGACGAGGCCGGTGCCCTCAGCTGGGACGGGCTGGCCCGCCGGGTCAACCGGTGGACGGGCCTGCTCGCCGGGGTAGGGGTCGCCGCCGGCGACGCGGTCGCGCTGATGCTCGGCAACCGCCGGGAGGCCGTGGAGGCGCTGCTGGCCTGCCTGCACGCGGGCGTTACCGCAGTTCCGCTGAACTGGCACCTCACCGCGCCGGAGGTGACGTACCTGCTGCAGGACTCCGGCGCCCGGCTGCTCCTGGTCGACCCGCCCCGGGCAGAGGTGGGCGCCAAGGCGGCGGCCGAGGCGGGCACCGTGCGAGCACTGGTCACCGGCGACCGCGACGCGTACGGCCTTGCCGCGGCGGAGCCGGCGCTCGCGGCGCTCGACCCGCACGCCCCACCGCTGGCGCAGAAGTGCGGGCAGCTGATGATCTATACGTCGGGCACGACCGGACGACCCAAGGGCGTGCTGAACGGGCTGTTCGTCACCGGGGCGCCGTTCGAGCGGGCCACCCGCCTGCTGGACTACGCCACCGGCACGCTCGGCGTGCCCACCGATGGCCGGGTCCTGCTGGTCGGGCCCTGGTACCACTCCGCCCAGCTGTTCTTCGCGCTGCTGCCGCTGCTCAACGGGGCCGCACTGGTGCTGCGGGAACGGTTCGACCCTGTCGCGACGCTGGCCGCCATCGACGCCGAGCGGATCACCGAGTGTCATCTCGTGCCGACCCAGTTCGTGCGGATGCTGCGCCTCGACGAGGCCAGCCGGGCCGGCTTCTCGGGAGCCAGCCTGCGCCGGATCTGGCACGGCGGGGGCGCCTGCCCGCCCGACGTCAAGCGCCGCATGATCGACTGGTGGGGCCCGGTGCTGGTCGAATATTACGCGGCCACCGAGGGGGGAGTGGTCACCCTCATCGACTCGGCCGACTGGCTCGCCCACCCCGGCAGCGTCGGGCGGGCCGTGCCGCCGAACCAGATCCTCGTCGTCGACGACGACGGCCGCGAGCTCGGCCCGCACCAGCGGGGCCGGATCTTCATCCGCCGGCCCGGCCGCGGCTTCCGCTACCACAACGCCGCGGAGAAGACGCGCGCCGCGCACCTCGCGCCGGGGGTGTTCACGTACGGCGAGGTGGGGCACCTCGACGACGACGGCTACCTGTACCTCACCGGCCGCGCCCAGAACATGATCGTTTCCGGGGGCGTGAACGTCTACCCGGCCGAGGTCGAGCAGATACTGCTGCGGCACCCGGACGTTCACGACGCCGTCGTGCTCGGCGTCCCCGACGACGAGTACGGCGAGCGGGTGGCCGCCGTCGTCGAGTGGAAACCGGGCGGCGGTCAACGGTCCTGGTCGGCGCTCGACGCCCACTGCCGGCGCCACCTGGCCGGGTTCAAGGTGCCCCGCTGCTGGCGGTCGGTCGACGCCGTCCCCCGCGAGCCGACCGGCAAGGTCCGCCTCGACCAGTTGCGCACGCTCTGCGGGGACGACCGATGGGAGCGCTGAAGGACATGCCAGCCACGCGGTCGGCCCCGGTCGACATCGCCCACCCCGCGACCTACGCCGGCGGGGTGCCGCACGAGGAGTTCGACCGGCGCCGCCGCGAGGAGCCGGTCGGGTGGGTGCCGGAGCCGGCGCTGTGGCGGCACAGCTCGGCCGGCCGCATCCAGCAGCGGGGTGCCGGGTTCTGGGCGGCGACGACCCACCAGGCGGTCGTGGAGGTGTCCCGGCAGCCCGAGGTGTTCTCCTCCGCGCTGCGCGGGGCGTTCCTGCACGACCCGCGCACCCCGGCGGACCTGGAATTCATGCGGCAGCTGCTGGTGAACATGGACGCCCCGCAGCACGGGCGGATCCGCCGCCTGGTGACCTCGGTGTTCACCCCGCGCGCCGTGCGCTCGCTCGCCGACACCGTCACCCGGCACGCCCGGGACCTCGTCGAGGCCGTGCGCCAGCGGGACACGTTCGACGCGGTCACCGACCTGGCGGCGGAACTGCCCCTGCTCGTGCTCGCCGACCTGCTGGGCCTGCCCCGCGGCGACCGGCATCTGCTGTACCGCTGGAGCAACAACCTGGTCGGCTTCGACGACCCGGAGTACGGCGGCGGCGACGTCGAGGTCTACCGGCAGACGTTCGCGGAGGCGTTCCAATACGCGCTGGCCGTAGCCGTACGGCGGCGGGCCGCGCCCCGCGACGACCTGATCAGCCTGCTCGCCGCCGCCGAGGTCGACGGGCGGCGGCTGACCGACCGGGAGTTCTGCCAGTTCTGGCTGCTGCTGGTGGTCGCCGGCAACGAGACGACCCGCCACCTGATCTCCGGCGCCCTGCACCTGCTGCTGCACGACGAAGCGCTACGCCGGCGCTGGCTCGGCGCGCCGCTGCCCACCGCCACCGCCGTCGACGAGTTCCTCCGGGTGGTGACCCCGATCATGCAGTTCCGCCGGACCGCCACCCGGGACGCCACCCTGGCCGGCACAAAGATCGCCGAGGGCGACAAGGTCGTCATGTTCTACGCCTCCGCCAACCGCGACGCCGCGGTCTTCGCCGACCCCCATCGGGTGGACCTGGAGCGGGCACCCAACCCGCACCTCAGCTTCGGCATGGGCCCGCACTTCTGCCTGGGCGCCCACCTGGCGCGGATGGAGATGGCCGCGCTGCTCGACGCCGTCGTCCCGCACCTTCCTCGACTTGCCACCACGGGCCCGGTCGTCCGACTGGAGTCCAACTTTGTCAACGGCATCAAGTCGATGCCTGTGGGCTGGACCTGAGATCCAGGGCCGGACCAGCGGAGAGGAGAGCTCGATGTCCCTCAACGAACGGCTGCGAGAGTACAAGTCCCGCCAGGAGGCGGGCGAGGTGCCACCGATCACACCAGACCACCTCGAGGTGATCTACCGGGAGGCGCACGCACTGGCCGCCTCGGGTGCCGAGGACCGGGTGCTGAAAGTGGGCGCGCCGTTCCCGTCCTTCGAGCTGCCCGACGAAAACGGCGAGCTCATCTCCTCCGCAGACCTGTTGTCCCGGGGGCCGCTCGCGGTGGTCTTCTACCGGGGCGTCTGGTGCGACTACTGCAACTTCGAGCTGGAGGCGCTGGAGGAGGTCTACCCGCGGATCAAGGAACTCGGCGCCGACCTGGTGGCCATCTCGCCCGTCACGATGCCCATGCTGCGCGCGGCCATCCGCCGCAACAATCTCTCGTACCGAATCCTCAGCGACCGGGGCAACGTCTACGCCGCGCGGTTCAACCTGACCTACAGGATGAACCAGGACCTGCTCGACGTGTGGGGCAGCTTCGGGATGGACTTCTCGAAGATCAACGGCGACGACAGCAACAGCATGACGATGCCCGGGGTGTTCCTCGCCGACACCGACGGCGTGCTGCGCTTCGCAACGGCGTACGCGCGCCACTGGGAGCGAACGGAGCCGGCCGACCTGCTCGCGGCCATCGAACGCCTGAGCCCGGATCGCTCGGTCCGGTCCTGACCAGCGTCACCGGTCGCGTCGCCACCTTGCGCCGGGTGGCGGCGCGACCCTCGCGAAGGGGGAAACATGCATCTCAACGTGTTCACCGAATGCTCGCCGTCGCCCCAGTTCGTCGGCATGTGGCGCGCGCCCGGCGACGCCACCGGCACCGGCTACCGGTCGCTGGACTACTGGGCGGCGGTCGCCCGGCGGCTGGAGGCCGCCTGCGTCGACGCGCTGTTCTTCGCCGACATCCACGGCACCTACGACGTCTACCAGGGGTCGTGGGCGACCGCGGTCCGGCACGCCGTGCAGATCCCCTCGATCGACCCGGTGCCAGTCGTCGCCGCGGCGGCGCTGGCGACCACCGACCTGGGCTTCGCGGTCACATACTCCACCACCTACCACCAGCCGTACGAGTGCGCCCGGCTGTTCTCCACGCTCGACCACCTCACCCGGGGCCGGATCGGCTGGAACATCGTCACCTCGTATCTGCGCTCGGCCACCGACAACGGGCTCGGCGAATATCTGGACCACGACCTGCGCTACGACCGGGCCGACGAGTACCTCGAGGTGGTCCGCGCGCTCTGGGAGCGCAGCTGGGACGACGGCGCGGTAGTCCGCGACACCGACGCCGACGTCTTCACCGACCCGTCGCGGGTGCACGCGATCGACCACCGGGGCGACTGGTTCACCGTACGCGGGCCGCACCAGTGCGAGCCGTCCCCGCAGCGCACACCCGTGCTGTACCAGGCGGGCGCGTCGGGCCGGGGGATGGCGTTCGCCGCCCGGCACGCGGAGGTGATCTTCCTGACCATGGCCGATCCCCAGAGCGGGGCCGAGACGGTCCGGCGGCTGCGCCAGCGGGTGGCCGACGCGGGACGCGACCCGCGCGGCGTGCGCGCCCTACAGGGCACCATGGTGATGGTCGGCGCCGACCGGGCGGACGCGAAGCGCAAGGCGGCGCAGTATCACGACCTGTGGAGCCCGGAGGGGCAACTGGCGAAGTGGTGCGGCTGGATGGACATCGACCTGGCCGCGTATCCGGATGAAACCCCGGTCGACGAGGTGAAGAACCAGGGCAGCCAGTCGTTCCTGGGCTTCCTGCGCGGGCTGAGCCCCGAGCGGTCGTGGACCATCGGCGACGTGCGGTACCTGGTGTCCCGCCCCCGGCGGGCCCGCCGGGACGCGCCGATGACCCTGTTCGGCACGGCCGAGGAGATCGCCGACCGGATGGAGCAGTGGCTGGAGGTCGCCGACGTCGACGGTTTCAACCTGATCCCGTGCAGCCCCTCGGACGGCCTTGGCGACATCTGCGACCTGCTCGTCCCGGAGCTGCAACGGCGCGGCATGTTCCGCACCGCCTACCGGAAGGGCGAGACGCTGCGGCAGCGCTACTTCGGCCCGGACGCCTGACGGCCGAGCGCCGACGGCGCGTGGGCGCACGCGGGTAGCCAGTCGTTCGTGGTCAACGGGGGTCGCCAGTCGCAGACGGCTCGGCGAGCAGGTCGCGCAGCCGCTCGACGAGGCGCAGCCGGTCCCGGTGTGTGCGGGCCAGCGGGGTGACGTTGAGGGTGCTCACCCCCGCCTCTCGGTACGCGGCCAGCCGCTCGGCCACCCAGGAGGCGGGCCCGATCAGGCAGGTGCCCTCCACCAACTCCTCCGGCACCGCCTCGGCCGCCGCGTCTCGTCGCCCGGCCAGGTACAACTCCTGCACGGTGCGGGCCGCCGCGCCGAACCCGTACCGCGCCGCGAGGGTGTTGTAGAAGTTCGCGCCCACCGCGCCCATGCCCCCGAGATAGAGCGCCAGCTCCTGCCGGGCCAGCCGGCGCAGGTGGGTGACGTCGTCGCCGATCGCCAGCAGGGCGTTGACGTTCACGTCGAGCGGCCCGAGCGACGGGTCGCGCCGCCCGGCGCCGCGGGCGAGGCTCTCGCCCCACACCGCGGCGGACCGCTCGGGGTAGAAGAAGGCCGGCTGCCAGCCCTCCGCCAACTCCGCGGCCAGCTCGACGTTGCGCGGCCCGATGGCGGCGAGGGTGATCGGGATCCGTTCCCGGACCGGCTTGTTGATCAGCTTGAGCGGTCGGCCCAGGCCGGTGCCCTCGTGGGCGGGGAGCGGGATGCGGTAGTGGGTGCCCTGGTGGACCAGCCGCTCCCGGCGCCAGACCCGGCGGCAGACGTCGATCACCTCGCGCGTACGGGCGACGGGCGCGTCGAACGGCACGCCGTGGAACCCCTCGATGACCTGCGGGCCGGAGGTGCCCAGGCCGAGGGTGAACCGGCCCGATGAGACGTGGTCGAGCCCGGCGGCCGTGGTGGCGATCAGCGTCGGGGTGCGCGTGTACAGCTGCATCACCCCGGAGGCGATCCCCAGCCGCCGGGTCCGTCCGGCGATGAACCCCAGCTGGCTGACGGCGTCGAACGTGTACAGCTCGGCCACCAGCACCAGGTCCAGGCCCGCCTGCTCGAAGTCGACCAGCTCGTCGGCGATGTCGGTGATGCCGGCGCGATAGTTGAGAGGCATGCCCAGCCGCATCGGCGACGCTCCCGAGGTCGTATGTATGAGTATGTGCAAGCCTTCCTACGTCATCCGGAAGGGTTTCCACAAGTTCCGGGGCCGGTGTCCGAGCAGACAGAACCGGTCGACGATCAGGCGGGCCGCCTCCTCGTGTTCTCTAGTGTTTAGCAGGCTTAGCTAGTATCCATGGGCGAGGATGTGGTTTCCTCTACGTGTGCTGTGCCGGGCGGAAGGTGAGCCGACGTGACACAAGCCGAGCCCCTGCCGAGACTCAACATCTCGGATCTCCGGGCGCTGACCGGGCGAGTGCCCGGGACCTCGCTGATCGAGCTCTCCCGCAACGATCACATCTACCGTGCTGGATCACCCGATGCCCACGTCTACGTCGTCGAGCGTGGCCAGGTGAAAACCCAGATGGTAGCCGCGAGCGGCAAACGCTGCCTGCTGTCAGTGCACCTGGCGGGTGACCTGTTCGGCGAGACCGCCCTGCTCGGACTGGAGCGGCTGGAGTCCGCGATCGCGTTGACCCGTACCGTGCTGCGGCGGATCCCGGCAGCGCGCGCCGCCGCCGTGCTGACCGCCGAAGGCTCCGCCGGCGTGCTCGCACGTCACCTCAGCATCCGTCTGCAGCACCAGCAGAAGGTGGTGGCGGACATGGTGACGATGCCGAGCGAACTGCGCCTCGCGGTGCGCCTGCAGGATCTGGCCGAGCGCTTCGGCCGGCGCGGCCCGTATGGCACCCGGGTGGACATCGCCCTCACCCAGGAGGACCTGTCCGAGATGGTCGGTACCACGCGGACCCGAGTCGGCCAGTTCCTCAAGCGATTCCGCGAACTGGAAATGGTGGATTTCACCCCTCGGTCACATTTGACGGTGCACGACGAGCGCCTTTCCGAGTGGATTGCGACCGCAGCGCATTGACTGCTCATTAGTGAGCAGACTGCCGGGCGGGCAACGGTAGAAGATGCCTTGCAACAGCTCACTCGTAAGGGAGGTTAGCCATGAAGAAGCTTGTTGTTCGCAAGCTGGAGCCGATCAAGACCAGCGCCGCCGCGGACTGCGTTCCGTCCGCCGCCTGACAAGGCCCGATGATCGGCGGGAACCGGCGCGAGCAATCGCCCGGTTCCCGCCGAGCGCCGTCTGCACCGCAGAAGTGAAGGGATCACCCCATGGCCGTCAACACGGCTGACTCCGTCGTCACCGTCCGCCCGTTCGTCTCGACCACTGACGGCGCGGAGGTCATCATCGGCGACACCGACCGCAAGGTCTATCTCGCCATTCCGGCCGAGGGGCTGGACATTCTGCATGCGCTCGCCGAGGGCCGGACCATCGCCGAGACCGCCCGGATCTACGAGCGTAAGCACGGCGAGAGCGCGGACATCGAGGATTTCGTCGCCGTGCTGGCCGACGAGGGTTTCGTCACCCGCGGCGGTGAGCCCGCCCCCGCCACCGAACCCGCCCACGAGCACGGGCATCAGGCGATCAAGCGGTGGAGCTTCGACTGGATCTCGCCCGCCACCGCGCGCCGACTCACCGGTCCTGCCGTGATCGTGCCGGGCCTCGCGGTCATCCTGGCCGGCGTGGTGATGGCGGCCAGCGATCCGGGCCTGCTGCCCGGCGCGCGGGCGCTGCTGTTCACAGGCGGAAACTTCGCGGTGCTCACCGTGGTCAGCGTCACGCTGGCGATGATCGGGCTGTCGCTGCACGAATTCGCGCACGCGCTGGCGGCTCGTTCCGTGGGTGTGTCGGCGACCCTCGGCATCAGCAACCTGATGTACATCCTGGTCGCTCAGACGGACATCAGCGGCATCTGGATGGCATCGAAGCGCGCGCGGTACAAGGCATTCCTCGCCGGGTTCTTCGTGGACGCGTTCTTCAGCTCCCTGCTGGTCGCGTTCCTGTTCGCCGCCCGGCACGGCGTCCTCGATGCGCCCAATTGGTCGGTCCTGCTGGCCAGTGCGGCTCTGCTCACCTTTCTGGTGCGCATCGGATTCCAGTTCTTCTTCTACCTGCGGACCGATATCTATTACGTGATCGCGACTGCCCTGAACTGCCGCAATCTGATGTCGGACACCGAGCGGTTCCTGTCCAACGGGATCAAGCGGTTGACCTTCCGCCGAGACAAGGTGGTCTCGCAGGCGGGTATCCCGCGCAACGAAATGCGCAAGGTGCGGGTATACGGAGCGATCTGGGTGTTCGGCCGGATCTTCTCACTGTTCGCCCTGGTGTTCACGATCCTGCCGGTGCTGTGGGTCTATCTCGAACAGTTCGTGCTGCTGGCGATGGGAGAGCCGACGCGGTTCTCGTCGGCCGACTTCGCAACAGTGGCGGTGCTGGCTGGGCTGCTCAACGGTGGCGGCCTGGCGATGTGGGGCCGCAACCTGTGGCGCGGCTGGCGCCGCCGGCGCGCCGAGGACGTCAAGATGCTCGCTCGGCAGACCGCAGCCGGCTGACCCGCCCGACGACGCCGGGCCCGTGCGGGCCCGGCGTCCCGGCGCTCCTGGGCTACTGGATTGCGATCAGGAGGGGAAGGCGGAGTGTTGGGTTCAGCGCACGATCGCTACGGTCGCCTCTTGGCCTTCGAGGCGTTCGAGTTCCTCGACGTCGGCGTCGTACGTGCCGAGGTGGAGGGTCTGATCGGAATACCCGATGCCGGCGGTGTTGTAGTAGAAGCCGATGTTGCCCCACGGAATGAAGTAGATGAGGTCGCCGTCCTTCGGGTCTGAACCTGGCGATCCCTCGTACCTCAAAGCTCGCGGAAGATCGGCGATCTTTTCGCGGCCATTGAATTCCTCGAGCGTGAGGGTGAGTGGCAACATGCTCAGGAAGTCACGGGTGGCGGGGCTGTCTTCACTGATGGTCACGTCCACCGCCTCCGAGCCCGCGGTGAACCGGACAACCGTGCCCACAATGGCCTGATCGGTGCTGGGCGGTGACATGCTTGTGCTGCTCCGGGGTGCTGACGAGGAACCCGGCGCGGCGGTGGGAGTGGCCTCGCCGGTGGAAGGCGCACCGCACGCGGCGAGGGAAAGGGTCAGCACGAGCGCTGCCGCCGCCCTGAGATTCTTCATCCGCATGCGATGAAACCCTTCCAGTCAGGCCTCGTCCGTTCTGGCCGTGGACAGTCCGCTGCTATCCAACCTGCCTCCTCCGCACGCAGGGAGTCCCTGTCGAGAGACGTACTGGCAGGGCACCTCTGACGGCCGCCCGGCAGACGATCTCGCCACTGTCGGCTGGTCAGAGGCGCGATGTCAGCGGGCGGTGTAGCCGCCGTCGACAGGAAGTGCGACGCCGATGATGAAGCTGGCACCGGGGCTGCACAGCCACAACACCGCAGCGGCGATCTCTTCGGGTTCGCCGAGCCGGTTGATGGGTTGGTTGGCGATGGCCTCGGCGCGGTCGAGCTCGCCCTTGTCGATCATGTTGGTGACCATCGGGGTGGCGATGGTCCCGGGGCAGACCGCGTTGATCCGGATACCGCGCGGGGCGTATTCGAGGGCGGCGCTGCGGGTGAGGCCCAGCACGCCGTGCTTGGAGGCGTGGTAGGCGGCTCGGCCGGGCAGGCCCACGAGCCCACCGAGGGAGGAGCAGTTGACGATGGCGCCGTTGCCTTGGCTGCGCATCTGGGCGAGTTCGTGTTTCATGCAGGCCCACACGCCTCGCAGGTTGACGGCGTTGACCCGGTCGAAGACCTCGGCAGGCTCATCGGCGGCATCGCTGGGCGGAACTTGAATGCCGGCGTTGTTGAACGCCATGTCGAGCCGGCCGAACTCCTCGACCGTCGAGCGGACGGCGGCGGCGACGCTGGCCTCGTCTGTCACGTCGCAGGACACGTCGAGCACCCGGTGACCGGCGGCGGCCAGAGTCTCGGTGGCGGTCTGGACGGCGGCCAGGTTGATGTCGGCGAGGGCGACCGCGGCGCCGGCCTCGGCGAAAGCGCGGGCGGTGGCCAGGCCCATGCCGGAGCTGGCGCCGGTGACCAGGGCGACCTGGCCGGTGAAGTCGTAGTTCGGGTTCATCGTTGCGGTTGCCCTTTCGATGAGCAGCAGGTTCGTTGGCAGGGGGATCGGGCGGGTGGGTCGGGCGGGACATGCGGGGCCAGGTGGCGCATCGGTGCCGGTGACATCGGCGGCGGCCACGTCAGCGATGCGTTCCCTGCGCTTCTACCGTGAACCGGCGCAGGCCGTTGGTCGGGGTAGGCACTGTCCAGCAAACCCGATTTCACGACCGGGTAAGGGGTTTCTGTTGAAGGGTGTACTGGTAAGGCATCCCGACGCCGGGCGCAGGTCAGATCGGTGGGGTGGGCTTCTCGGGTGCTTCGCCGTGGGCGCGGAGTTCGGCTAGGACGACGACCCCGAAGAGCACGGCGGTGGCGACGCCGCCTGCGGCCAGGGGCGGCGCGAACAGCATCGCCGGGGTGAGTAGTCCGAGGGCGAGCAGGCCGGCCACCCAGGATCGGGAAATCCTGCTGAACACCTCGAACTCGAAGCTGGCCCGGCCGACGAGGAACAGCGCGGGCCCGCCGAGGATGGCGAAGAGCCATGCCGGCACGGTGTGTCCAAGCGGGTGGTCGATGAACAACTCGTAGCCCGCCCCGGTGAGGATGATGCCGGCGACCATGACCAGGTGGGTGAACGAGGCGGCGATGCCGAGCCGGACCGGTTCCCGGGCGCTGGTGATGGCGAGCGGCAGCAGATGTCCCGCCCGGAAGAAGTAGATCCGCCAGAACTGCACGGTGGTCAGCATGGCCAGCGCGAACCCGATGGTGCGCTCCCGGGTGAAGCCGGCGTCGCCGCTGAGGGTGAAGCCGATCGTGAGGATCGACTCCCCGAGCGCGATGAGCAGGAACTGCTGATATCGCTCGGCCAGGTGCTCGCCGGCGATGCTCCGGCCGACCAACCGGGAGCGGCCGAGCGTCTCTGATCAGCTTAGCGATCTTGAGTCGGATGGGGTTTCCGGGATCGTTTCCCACCGTGGTGGGGTCGCGTGGGCGTGGAGGTGGAATCCTGCGCCCAGTGCGGCTCCTCGTGGCC